>VFJJ01000040.1 GCA_009886115.1 Actinomycetota bacterium | reverse complement strand
GGGATGGTGTGCCATCGAGCGGGCATCGTCGACCTGGTCTGGTCGCTCGAGATGGTCGACGAGGGGATCGTCGCCTTCCGATCGGTGCTCAACCCTGAGAAGCTGGCCGGCATCCGGTTGCCAGGCCCGCCACCAGACGGAGGAACGTGATGACCGCATTCGCGATGGAGCCCATCGGGTACGTGCGGGGTGGACGGGGGGTGGTGGAGGACGACGAGTGGGGGGCGGTGCGGGCGACGATCGAGCTCGACCCGTCGGTCGTCGACGCGGAGGCCACGCTCGGGCTCGACTCCTTCTCGCACATCGAGGTGGTGTTCGTGTTCGACCGGGTCGATCCCGACGGGGTGTGCCGGGGCGCTCGCCATCCGCGGGGGCGTACCGACTGGCCGCTCGTGGGGATCCTGGCCCAGCGGGCCAAGGACCGGCCCAACCGGATCGGCCTCACCGTGTGCCGCGTCGTCAGCGCGTCCGGTCACACGATCGCGGTGGAGGGTCTCGATGCCGTCGACGGGTCGCCCGTCCTCGACGTGAAGCCGTACCTCGGCGGCTTCGCGCCCTGGGGCGAGGTGACCGAGCCGCCCTGGGCCACCGAGCTCATGGACGGGTACTGGTGAGATGGCGAAACGGTGAGCGCAGGGCCATCCCGACCAGTCGGGAGCTGGCAGCGCTGTGGACCACATGCGGGCCGTAGCGCTGCCAGCTTGGGCAGCGCGGCGAGGCCGGCCCCGAGCGCGTAGCCTCGCGCACCATGGAGCCCTTGGAACCGAAGATCGGCTGGGGGGTGCTGCACCTGTTCTACCGGGTGGGTGCCGCCGCCCGCAGCGACAGCGCCGCCACGGAGAAGCAGGTCGTCGCCGCGGTGGAATCATTCGAAGCGCAGGCCGACGGGAGCCAGGCGCTCGTGTTCAGCGTGCTCGGGCACAAGGCCGACCTCGGCATCATGGTGCTTGGCCCCGACCTGGCCCGGCTGCAGGCCTTCCAGGCCGAGCTGCGGGCCACGGCGCTGGAGCCGCTCGACTCGTTCGTGTCGCTCACCGAGCTCTCCGAGTACACGATGAACGACGACGACGAGCGCCGCCGCCTCGAACGTGAAGGCATCACCGGCGAGGCCGCCGACACGGCGATCGTCGCCTTCAGCGAGCGGATGGCCAAGTACCGCCACGATCGTCTGTACCCGAATTTGCCCCGCAAGCGCACGATCTGCTTCTACCCCATGGCCAAGAAGCGCGACGTGGGCGCGAACTGGTTCGCGCTCTCGTTCGACGACCGCAAGCGGCTCATGGCCGGTCACGGCAAGACCGGTCGGGCCTACGCCGGACGGGTGCAGCAGCTCATCACGGGCTCGACGGGCCTCGACGACTGGGAGTGGGGGGTGACCCTGCTCGCCGACGACGCCGTCGACATCAAGGACATCGTCTACGAGATGCGCTTCGACGCCGCGTCGGCCGAGTACGCCGTGTTCGGGCCGTTCTGGTTCGGCCTCCTCGGCCAACCGGCCGCCGTCTTGGCATCGGTCGGGTTGCGGTGACCGTGCACGAGCGCCTGTTCCTGTCGTTCCCCGAGGAGATCGTGGGCCAACCCATCACCTACGAGGTCGTGAAGCGCTTCGACGTGATGCCCAACGTCCGCCGGGCCAACGTGGAGGAGCACAGCGGCTGGGTGATCATGGAGCTGCTGGGCGATCCCGATGCCGTCGAGGCGGCGATCGAGTACTACCGCTCGCGTGGGGTGAGGGTGAACCGCATGGACGGCGACGTCATCGCCCCGTGACGGTCCCCACGCCGTCGCTTCCCCCTGGCGTACCTCGGGGCGGCCCCGAGCTCGGAGCCGACCGAGTGGTGGCGGAGGCTCGCGGTCTCGAGCAGCTCGCCCAGGTCGGCGCGCTGATCGTCGCCGGCGTCGAGCGGGCGCTCCCCGCCCATCTCAGCCGACGGGTCGAGCGGCTGCTCGACGCCTGGGGTGGCGTCACCGACCCCGACCGTCGCGCTGAGATCACGGCTTCTGCCCGGGCGGCGGCGGCCGTGGCGACGGCCCGGGTGGTGGCCGCGCTGCGCGACTTCCTGACGCTCGATCCCGACGAGCAGCGGGCGACGCCGTTACAGATCGTGCGCACGTCGGTGCGCGAGCCCACCGCGCTGTTGCGTGAGCTCGGGATGCCCGAGGTCGTGCGCGACGAGCACGACGAGCGCTCCTGGCCCGACGACGTGTACGGGCTGGGTTTCGCGACCTTCGCCGAGCTCGGCGACGACGACCTCGCCCCATTGCACCTCGTGTGGGGTGTGGCCAAGGCGACCGTCATGAAGGCCCGCCACGAGCGCTGAGCCACGAGCGGCCACCGGACGCTGAGCCACCAGCGAGCACCTGTCGCTGAAGGGGGAGGGGTGCGGTTGAGCGACAGGTGCTGGATGGGGTGGCGACCCGGCCCCGGAGGCGGGGTGGTGACCCGGCCCTGAGGCCCCCCGAGGCCCGCCCGCCGGCTCGCCGTTCACACGCACGTAATAATCGGGACCTGCTCGGGCAACATCGTGGCCGGAGCATGCAGCCGTCACCTCGCTGACAGCAACCTGAAACCTGACGGGGGAATGCATGATGCTCGCAGCTGAGATCAACAGTGGCGACACCGCCTGGGTGATCGTCGCCACGGCCCTGGTGCTGTTCATGACACCGGGCCTGGCGCTGTTCTACGGCGGCATGGTGCGGGCCAAGAACGTGCTGGCCATGATCATGCAGAACGTCTTCTGCATGGGCCTGGTGAGCATCCTCTGGGGCCTGTTCGTGTTCTCGCTGGTCTTCGGCGGCACCGGCGGCTTCATCGGCAACCTCGACTTCGCCGGCATGAAGGATCTGCTCACCACGGCGCCCCCGGGCTTCGAGACGCTCACCATCCCGCCGCTGGTGTTCATGGCCTACCAGATGATGTTCGCCATCATCACGCCGGCACTCATCACCGGCGCCATCGCCGACCGGATGCGCTTCGCCGCCTGGGCCGTGTTCAGCGGCCTCTGGCTGATCCTCGTGTACGCGCCCGTCGCCCACTGGGTCTTCGCGCCGGCGGGTTGGTTGTTCGAGCGGGGGGCGCTCGACTTCGCCGGTGGCACCGTCGTCCACGTCAACGCCGGCGCCGCCGCCCTGGCGGCCGTCATCGTGCTGGGCAAGCGCAAGGGCTGGCCCCGCGACGCCATGCCGCCGCACAACCTCACGATGACCATGGTGGGGACGGGCATCCTGTGGTTCGGCTGGTTCGGCTTCAACGCCGGCTCCGCTCTGGCGGCGAACGGCCTGGCCGCCCAGGCGTTCGTCAACACCCACATGGCCGCGGCGGCCGGGATGATCGGCTGGCTCGTCGCCGAGCGCATCAAGACCGGCCACGCCACCACCCTGGGCGCGGCGTCGGGCGCCGTCGCCGGTCTCGTGGCCATCACCCCGTGCGCCGGCTTCGTCGGCGGACTCGCCCCGATGATCATCGGCGTGCTCGCCGGTGTGCTGTGCTTCTTGGCCGTGTCGCTCAAGCACCGCTTCGGCTACGACGACTCGCTCGACGTGGTGGGCGTGCACCTCGTCGGCGGCATCCTCGGATCGATCCTGCTCGGGCTCTTCGCCGACCAGACCGTCCTCGGTGCGGGCAAGGACGGGCTGTTCTTCGGTGGCGGCGCCGGTCTTCTCGGCGAGCAGGTGCTGGCGGTCGTGGTCGTGGCGGTGTTCTCGTTCGTGGTCACCTGGATCATCCTGATGGCCATGAAGAAGCTGATGCCGGGCGGCATCCGGATCTCCGAAGAGGACGAGTTCACCGGTCTCGACCTCTCGCAACACTCCGAGGTCGGCTACTCGTTGAGCGACGCTGGCAGCATGCACGGGAACTTCTAGAAGAGGCCGGAAGGACACGACGTGAAGCTCATCATCGCCATCGTCAAGCCGCACAAGCTCGATGACGTCAAGGAAGCCTTGCAGGAACTGGGTCTGGCCGGGCTGACGATCAGCGAGGCCCGGGGCTACGGTCGCCAGCGGGGTCACACCGAGGTGTACCGGGGCGCCGAGTACAAGGTCGACTTCGTGCCCAAGGTGCGCGTCGAGGTGCTCGTCGACGACGCCGATGTTCGGAGGGTCGTCGACAAGATCGTCGAGACCGCCCGCACGGGCAAGATCGGCGACGGCAAGGTGTGGGTGCTGCCGGTCGAGGAGGTCGTGCGCATCCGCACCGGCGAATCGGGTCCCGACGCCGTCTGACGGCACGCCATGAGCCTCGGGCGCCGCGGCGGGTCGGGGAGTCCCGACAGCGGCCCGGGCGGTCCCGGCCGGGCGGGCCCGCTGGAGCCCGATGCGCTGCGACGGGGGCGCCTCGCGCTGGTCGCCGACGGGGCGCTCGGGGGCCGGGCCTTCGGCCAGGCCATGGCGGCGCTGGTCGATCGGGCCCTCGCCGAGCGGTTCGCCGAGGCCTGCGGATCGGCGGGTTTCCGGGGTCGAGTCGCGCTCGTGGCGCTCGGGTCGTACTCCCGCGCCGAGCTGTGCCCGGGGTCCGACCTCGACGTGCTCCTCGTGCACGACGGCGGCCGTGGGGTGGCCGCGCTGGCCGACGCGCTCTGGTATCCCTTGTGGGACGCGGGTTTCGTCACCGGGCACGCGGCGCGGACCGTGAAGGAAGCCGTGACCGTCGCCGACGAAGACCTGAAGGCGCTCACGTCGATGCTGGGGGTCAGGCTCGTCTCGGGCGATGCCGACCTCGCGAACGAGATGGCCGTCAAGGTCAGGGCGCTGGCCGTGAAACGCCGCGCCCGGGTGATCGGCGAGCTCGCCGAGGCCCACGACCTTCGCCAGCGCGTCCCGGGGCCGATCGCCGAGCTCCTCGAGCCGAACCTCAAGGACGGTGCTGGCGGTCTGCGAGACATGCAGGCGTTGGCCTGGGCCGGATCGACGCTCGACGGCTCAGAGGTGGGCCTGGCGGCGCTCGTCCGAGACGGCTACATCGACGGGGCCGACCCCGAGCGGCTCGATCGGGCGAGCGAGCTGTTGCTCCAGGTGCGTGTCGCTCACCACCGGGTGACCGGGCGCAAGGGCGACGAGATCCTGCTCCAGGACCAGGACGCCGTGGCCGCAGCAGCAGGCGCGCCCGATGCCGACGTGCTCGTGCGCGACCTCGCGGCTGCAGCGCGCGGTGTGGCCTGGATTGCCGACGACGCCTGGGAGCGGCTGCGATCGGCCGTGCGCGGCCCCGGCTACCTCGGCACCCCCGGAGAGCGGCGGCTCGCCCACGGGATCGTGCTGCGCGATGGACGGGCCGCGTTGTCGCTCACCGAGAGCGGACCGCGACCCGACGGTCTGGCTGCGCTCCGCTTGGCTGCGGAGGCTGCCGAGCACGGTGTGCCGCTCGAGCGGGCATCGGTGCTGCGCCTCGCCGGACTGCGTCACGGGCCGGCTGATTGGAACGACGAGGCCCGCGATGCCTTGGTGCGACTGCTCCTCGCCGGTGAGCGCGCCGTTCCCGTTATCGAGGCCATCGATCGCGTCGGCGCCTTCGCGGCGATCATGCCCGGGTGGGGGCGCGTCCGGTCGCTGCCCCAACGCAACGCCTACCACCGCTACACCGTCGACCGTCACCTGCTCGAAGCCGTCGCCCGCTGCGCCGCGCTGTTCCACGACGAGGGTTTCGACGGCCGGGTCGCCGGCGAGCTGACCCGCCCGCACCTGCTCGTGCTAGGAGCGCTCTTCCACGACATCGGCAAGGGCCTGCCCGGCGACCACTCGCACGTGGGCGCCGACATCGCCGGGGAAGCCATGGCGTCATTGGGTTTCCCGGCCGACGAGGGGGAACTGGTCGAGGTGCTCGTCGAGCACCACCTCCTCATGCCCGACACGGCGACCCGACGTGATCTGTCGGAGGAGGCCACGGTGGTGCGCGTCGCACGGCTGGCCGGTGACGTCGAGACCTTGTCGCTGCTGTACCTGCTGACCGTCGGCGACTCGATCGCCACCGGCTCGTCGGCCTGGGGCTCCGTGAAGGCCGCGCTGGTGCGCGAGCTGTACGTGAAGGCACGCCACCTCCTGGAGCAGGGCGCCGTGGTCGACCGGCTGGCCGTCGAACGGCGCGTCGGCCTGCGAGCGTTGCTGGGCGCCGACGACGCCGATCGCTACCTCGACGCCCTTCCAGCGTCGTACCCGCTCGCCTTCGACGCCGAGGCCATGGCCCGTCACCGGCGCCTGCTCGATGCGAGGGAGACTGCCGTCGACTGGGCCCCCGGCGCCGCCGACGGGTACCTCGATGTCACCGTGGTGGCCCCCGACCGTCCGGGGATCCTGGCCGCTGTCACGGGGGTCCTGGCCCTGCACGGCCTCGACGTGCACGACGCCGCGGCGTACACGAGAGTCGACGGGATGGCGCTGGAGGCGTACCGGATCGCCGATCCGTTCGGCCGCGTCGGGGACGCCGCTGGCCGAGAGGTGGTCGATCGTGACGTTGTCGCCGGCCTGTCGGGGGGGCTCGACCTCGACGAGCGCGTCAAGAGCCGGGCCGCGACGTACGCGGCCCGACGCCGTCGAGGCTCGGCGCCCCAGGCGGCCGAGGTTGTCTTCGACCCCGGGGCGTCGGACTTCGCGACCGTCGTGGAGGTGCACGCCGACGACGAGATCGGCTTGCTCTACCGGATCTGCCGGACGCTGTTCACCCTGGGGCTCAACGTGCGACTGGCGAAGGTGGCCACCATCGGCGAGCGGGTCGTCGACACGTTCTACCTCCTCACCGACCTCGGCGAACCTCTCGACGCCGAAGAGTCCGAGCGCTTGAAGGCTGCGTTGCTCGCCGTGCTCTGACGCCGCCGGCAGGCCCGCCGGTCATTGGATCGCCGGCCCGCCAGTCAGTGGATGGGGCGGGTGTCGGCGGAGCGGATGCGCGTCGCCATCTCGCGCAGCATCGAGAGCGCGACGTGGGGGGCCTTGAGGATCACCTGCTCGAAGTTCTCGCGGGGCAACACCACCACGATGAGCGGCGAGTCGGCGGTGACGGTGGCCGAGCGCGGTTGACCGTCGAGCAACGACATCTCGCCGAAGAACTCGCCGGCGCTCAGGCGATCGACGACGGCGCCGGCAATCGACACCGAGGCCACACCTTCGACGATGACGAAGAAGTTGTTGCCCTCCTCGCCCTCCCGGCAGATCACGGTTCCCGCTGCGATGTCGGCCTCGTAGGTGGCGTGGGCGATGACGCTCAGCTCGTGGCGGGTGCAGCCGGCGAACAGCCCCACGTGGGCCAGCAGCGCGAGGGTGGCGCTGTCGGCCCGGCCCGACGGTGTGGTCTCGGTCATGGGGGCATTCTGCCCGACGGGGACTCCTCGGGTCCTCCCCGGCTCGCCCGGCGCCTCTCGGATGCCGGGGCCGGGTCGTCATCGGGCCCTGCCGGACGCGACCCGGCGGGCGGCGACGTAATGTCAGGCCATGCCGTCTCGCGAACCGCACGAACAGCACTGGGTGAGCGCGTCCGATCTCATGCGGTGGGCCGAGACGCTCTCGGGGATCGCCCGCACCGGCATGGGTTTCACCAAGAGCCTCTACGAGCGGGAGCGCTTCGAGGAGGTGCTGAAGGTCGCGGCCGACATCCGCCATCTCGCGCTCGAGGAGGCCGAGGCCGACATCCTCTTCGAGGAGTGGCTCTCGTCGGTGGGCGACGGGGTTGCGGGCTACGTGACGCCCAAGACGGCGGTCGCTGCCGTGGTCGCCAACGACGCCGGTGAGATCCTGCTCACCCAGCGAGCCGACTCGGGCTGGTGGCTCTACCCCGTGGGCTGGGCCGACGTCGGCTATTCGCCATCGGAGGTGGCGGTCAAGGAGGTCTTCGAGGAGACGGGCCTCGAGGTCGAGCCGGTGAAGCTCATCGCTGTGTTCGACGGTCTGCGGCTGGGCTTCAGCCACGTGCCGATGTACTCGATGATCTTCTACTGCCGGCTGCTCGGTGGGACCCTCAAGGGCCATCCGCTCGAGACCCGTACCGTGGGCTTCTACCCCCGCCATGCGTTGCCGATGCCGCTCGCCGGGGCCAATCGGTGGGTCGAGCTCGCGTTCGACGCCATCGACGGTGTCGATCGTCCCTGTTTCTACGATGTCCCCCGCACCCCGGCCTGGCGGGGCACGCTCGACGACTGAGATCCCGTGGCCCGAGCGCATCCAACCTCACGAGCGCGTGTGAGGTGTCGGGATCAGCGCCCGCGCTCCTGACCGGTGCTCGGCGGTGGGGGAGTCGGATCGGCTCGGAGCTGGGCGAGGACCAGCCCGAGGAGCGAGGCCCGGCAATCCGACGCCTCCCATTCGTCGCCGACGGCCCCATGGTCGACGAGCCCGGCGGCGTCGGGCTCGAGCCCGTTGAGCGCCCGGGTCAGGGCGTCGGCCAACGCTGCCGGCTCGCACGGGTCGCCGTACGCGGGATAGCACTCCAGACCGTCCCACAGGGAGGCGAGCGCGCAATGCTCGTCACCGAGGTGCATCGACGCCGGATCGGTGCCCGTCACCAGGGCCGCAACCACCTGGTCCCACAGCTCGTGGGGCGAGACACCGGCCGGGAGCCGGTACTCGGCACTCGGGTGCAGGCGCAGCTCGAGCATGATCTCGCCCGGGCCCACGGGGGCCAGCCACACCTGTGAGCCGTTGACGTAGCTGTCGACGGGCGCGCCGAAACGGGCCTGGATGGCCAGCACGAGCTCGGGCCGGATGCGCCAGACGGTGGTGGGATCGGTCGCGGTCATCGAGCCCGAGCCTAGGTGCCCGGCGGTCGCGAACGGCCGGGATGGTCGGGGATGACCGAGGATGGTCGGGGGGCCGGCCCGCATCTGCTGGAATGGCTCCCGATGCCCGTGACCGATCGCTGCTCCCCGGCCGACGCCGGGCTCTTGCACGTCGAGACCTTCGACACCCCGGTGCACACCGGGTCGGTCGCCATCCTCGACGGTGCCCCGCTGCGTGAGCCCGACGGGCGGTTGCGCTCGAGTGAGCTCTGGGCGCACGTCGAGCGCCGGCTGCACCTGGTGCCGCGACTGCGACAGAAGCTGGCCATCGTCCCGCTGGCCCAGGGGCGACCGGAGTGGATCGACGACCCCGACTTCGATATCGCCTACCACGTCAGGTACGCGGCCCTCCCCGCGCCCGGACGACCCGATCAGCTCCACGCGTTGGTCGCCCGGGTGATGGCCCAACCGCTCGATCGCTCGCGGCCCTTGTGGGAGCTGTGCTTCGTCGAAGGCCTCGAGGGCGGTCGGGTGGCGGTGATCGAGAGGATCCACCCGGCGATCGTCGACGGTGTCCACGCGCTGCACCGGTGGTCGCTCCTGTACGACGACGCACCCGTCACCGCCCCGGTGGCGGCTCCCTCGTGGATCCCCATGCAGGTACCCACGCCCATGGAGCTCCTGGGGCGAGCGTGGCGCGACCGTGTGAGCGATCCGGCGGAAGGGCTGCGGGTGGTCGGTGCCGCGTTGCGGGGCTCGCGGCGGCGCGCCGGGCGGGTGCTCGGCGTCGCCCGGAGCGTGACCTCCCTCGCGAGCCGACCGGTGCCGGGCCCTCGTCCGGCCTTGCGTCGCTTGGGCGGTCGGACGCGGAAGGTGGCGACGGCGAGCATCGCGCTGGCTCCGGTTCAACGGGCCCATCGGATCCTCGGCGCCACGGTGCACGAGGTGGTGGTGACCGCGGTGCTCGGGGGCGTCGAGAGGGTGCTCACCGTTCGGGGTGAGGCCACGGCCAACCGCGTGCTGCGCACCCTCTTGCCGGTCTCGGTGACCATGTCCGAGCGATCCGACCGGCACGAGTCCTCCGAGGGCTCCGAGTCCTCCGAGGGCTCCGAGTCCTCCGAGGGCTCGGGGTTCTCCACGTCGGTCCACGCGCTCTTCGCCGACCTGCCCCTCGATCTCGACGATCCGTTGGCCCGGTTGCGCGCCGTCCAGCAGAGCACCGGACGGCTCCGAGCGGGGGGCTCGACGGCCTCAGGTCGGATCGCCGCGGGCGCTCGCGAGCTCCTCGATGTCGGCGAGTGGGGCGCTCCGACCCTCTTCGATCTCGCCGTGCGCATGGCGATGCGGGCATCGTCGTCGGCGCCGCTGCTCGTCGTCGATGTGCCCGGACCCCAGCATCCCCTGTGGTGCCATGGCGCGAAGCTCCTGCACTGGTACCCGATCCTTCCGTTGGCCCGCGAGACCGCACTGTCGGTCGGCGTGCTCTCCTACGACGGGCGGCTCTCGATCGGCTTCAATGCCGACGCCGCGACGCTGCCCGACCTAGCGCCGCTCGTGGCCGGGGTCGAGGAGGAGTTCGCGGTGTTGGTGCGGGCTGCTGACGGCCGGAAGCGGGGCGGTCGCCGGTGAGGGCCGCGAGGCCTGATCACGAGGCGCCCACTCGACGCTCGCGCTCGCGCTGAGCCGGGGGCTGCGACGGGCGGTCGGTAGTCTGCCCCTGCCCTGGAGCGCGCGTTCGCGCCCGGGAGCGAGGAGAGATGAGCGATGCCCAAGAAGTCGGAGCAGATGCCCGCCGAGGACACCATCGTCGAGGTGGCGCCCAACATCCTGCGCCTCCAGCTCCCGGCGAACTTCACGGGCCTGGGCCATGTCAACATGTACACGATGATCGACGACCGCGGGATCGCCGTCGTCGACCCGGGGCTGCCGGGGAAGAAGCACTGGCCAGCGATCCCGGCGCGACTCAAGGCGGCGGGCTTCAAGATCGCCGACGTCCACACGATCGTCGTGACCCACTCGCATCCCGATCACTTCGGTGGGGCCGGGCGGCTGGCCCTCGAAGCCGACGCCCGGATCGTGACCCACGCGGTGTTCCGCATGCCGTGGGACGACGCCCCCGACCTCGTGACGCTCGAGAACACCGATCCCGATTCCGAGGACCCGCCGGCCGACGACCACGGCCACGCGGGTCATGGCCACGAGCACGGTCGGCGCGCGGGTCAGGCGGCCGCAGCGAAGCCGGTCCGGTACGGGAAGGGGACGATGCGGTGGGGCAAGACCACGCCCTGGGGCGGCAAGGGCTTCCGGCCCGCCTTCAAGCACCGCATGGTGATGAGGAGTCAGCGCTACTTCCAGCGCAAGTACTTCGTGCCCACCGTGCCCACGCACCGGATGATCGACGGCGAGGTCATCAGGCTCGCCGGCCGAGAGTTCTTCGCCATCCACACTCCGGGCCACACCGACGATCACCTGTGCCTGTACGACCCCGAGGCCGGCGTGATGATCTCCGGTGATCATGTGCTGCCGGGGATCACGCCGCACATCTCGGGGATCGGCGCCGCATCCGACCCGCTCGACGAGTTCGTGCAGTCGCTCGACCGGGTCGGCACCTACAAGGACTCGGTCAAGATCGTGCTCCCGGCCCACGGCGTGCCCTTCACCGACCTGATCGGGCGGGTCGAGGCCATCAAGGCCCATCACGTCGAGCGGCTGGAGAAGGTGCTGGAGATCTCGAGGGCCCTGGGTCGCCCCGGCACCGTCGAGGAGTACACGCAGGGCCTGTTCCCGCCCAAGCACTGGGGAAACATGGCCGAGAGCGAGACCTGGGCCCACCTCGAGCACCTCCGCCACCAGGGCCGGGCCGAGTGCAACAGCCGAGAGGGCCTGCTCGTCTACTCCATCCACGAGTGAGCTGTCGGCCCGAGACTCGAGCGACGGCGTACCGTGGGCCATGGCGCACGTCGACGACGATCCCACCGGTGAGGTCACCGAGCTCCTCCAGCACCTGATCCGCAACGGGTGCGTGAACGACGGCACCGTCGAGTCGGGTCACGAGTCGCGCTCAGCCGACCTGATCGCCGACTACCTCCACGGGGTCGGGCTCGACGTCGAGCGCTACGAGCCGGTTCCGGGTCGGGCCTCGATCGTGGCCCGTCGCCAGGGCCGCGATCCGAATGCTCCAGCCCTCATGCTCATGGGCCACACCGATGTCGTGCCCTTCAACGCCGAAGGCTGGCGCCACGACCCGCTCGGTGGTGAGTTGATCGACGGCGAGGTGTGGGGCCGGGGCGCGGTCGACATGTTGAACCTCACGGCTTCGATGGCCGTGGCCACGAAGCGCCTGGCCGCTTCGGGTTGGAACCCCGACGGCGACCTCGTCTACTTCGCGGTGGCCGACGAAGAGGCCCGCGGGGTGCACGGTGCCGAATGGCTCGTCGCCAACGAGCGCGACGCGTTGGCGTGCGACTACGTCGTCACCGAGTTCGGCGGCATGCCCCAACCCCATCCCGACGGACCCCGACTCCCGGTGGCCGTGGCCGAGAAGGGGCCGCAGTGGGCGACGCTGCGGATCAAGGGCACGCCCGGGCACGGCTCGCAGCCGTTCCGCACCGACAACGCCGTGGTGAAAGCGGCCGAGGTCGTGCGCCGCCTCGCCGAGTACCGGCCCCGCACCCAGATCACCGATGTCTGGAAGGGCTTCGTCAACGGTCTCGGGTTGCCCCCCGAATGGGCGGAGGTCCTGCTCGACGCGGAGAAGCTCCGGCCCTTCCTGGCTGAGCATTCCGACCTGTCGTTCGCCCGGCTGGCCCACGCCTGCACCCACACGACGATCTCACCCAACGTGGTGCACGGCGGTGTGAAGACCAACGTGATCCCCGACCTCACCGAGATCGAGGTCGACATCCGCACCATGCCCGGGGAGCGGACGGCCGACGTGCGGGCCATGCTCGAGGACGCGCTCGGCGATCTCGCCGATCACGTCGACATCGTTCACATCATCGACGATCCCTCGAGCGAGTCGCCCCTGGGAACGCCGCTGTGGGACTCGATCGCCCGGGCCTGCTCGGCGCTGGTCCCCGGAAGCCAGCCCGTGCCGATGCTCATGGTGGGCGCCACCGACGCCCGCTTCTTCCGGCGCATGGGCGTCACGGCCTACGGGTTCGGGCTGTTCTCGTCCAAGATCGGCTTCGGCGAGTTCTCGACGATGTTCCACGGCCACGACGAGCGCGTCGATCAGGAATCGCTGCGGTTGTCGACGGCGCTCTGGGAGGTCGTCGCCCGCGACCTCCTCGGCGGCTGAGCGTTCAGCACGGCTCACGCAGGATCGTCGCCGCTCTCCCTGAGGTACCGCTCGAATTCCTCGGCCAGCGCGTCACCTGTCGGCAGGTTCTCGGTCTCGGCCAGGTCGGCCAAGTTGGCGAGGTCGGCGAGGTTGGCGAGGTCGCTGGCGACCACCTGCGTGGCGTCGGCCCGTTCTTCGAGATGGTGGACGTAGACGGCGGTGTCGGGATCGTCGGCGACCGCCTCGCTGACCCGGTCCTCCCACTCCTGGGCCGAGATGGCGAGCCCCCGGGCCCCGGTGTCGATCCCGAGCAGTGCCTCGAGACGGTCGAGCAGGGCCATGGTGGCCTTGGGGTTCGGGGCTGACGACACGTAGTGGGGGATGGGTGCCCACAGCGACACCGGGGCCAGATGGGCCTTGCGGCTGGCGTCGATCAACACGCCCACGATGCCTGTCGGGCCTTCGTAGGTGGAGCGCTCCAGACCGAGGCCGTCGGCCAGCGTGGTGTCGGCGGTGACCCCGGTGATCTGCAGGGGTCGGGTGTGCGGCGTGTCGGCGAGCAGGGCACCCAAGGTGATGACCATCTCGCAGCCGGTTTCCGACGCCACGGCGAGTACGTCGGCGCAGAACGACCGCCATCGCAGGTTGGGCTCGGGGCCGGTGACGAGGACCACGTCGTGGGTCGCCTGACCGGCCCGGCCACGACCGGGAAAGCCCGCATGGAACTCGATCGTGGGCCAGGTGATGTTCCTGATCACGCCGTCGCGCAGCTCGATCGTGGGGCGACTCGATTGGAAGTCGATGTACTCCTCGGGATCGAGCCGGGCGAAGGGCGTCGCCTCCCAGCGCCGGCGCATCCAGGCAACGGCGCCCGATGCGGCCTCGCCGGCGTCGTTCCAGCCGTCGAACGCGGCGATCATGACCGGACGGTGCAGCGCTGGACGCTGGTCCCAGACGAGCGAGCTCATGACAGCTCACCTTAGACACCCGCCGGGTCAGCCGGCTCCTGAGCCTCGCAGGCTGGCTGTCGAGACCCGGCGGGCCCGGCTCCTGAGTCGCGACCGTGCTCACGGCTACCGTCGAACCAATGGACGCCACTGCCCGTTTCACCGAGGTCGTCAACCGGCCCGACGTGCCGCTCGACGAGGCGTCGTTGCTCATCGCTGCCCACGCGTATCCAGCGCTCGATGTTGCCTCACAGCTCCGTCGGCTCGACGCGCTGGCTGCCGAGTGCGGGCCTCCGGGCGGCTTCGACGCGATGGTGCGGCACCTGTTCGTCGAGCTCGCCTTCGCTGGGAACGCCGCCGACTACTACGACCCTCGCAACTCGTTCCTGAACGACGTGCTCGATCGCCGTACCGGGCTTCCGATCCTGCTCTCGGCACTGACGATCGAGGTGGGTCGCCGGATGGGCGTGCCTCTCGTGGGCATCGGCCTTCCTGGGCACTTCGTGTGTCGACGGCTCGAGGTGGCGACCTATCTCGATCCCTTCAACGGCGGCACCTGTCTCGACGTGGCCGGTGTGCAGGCCCTGTTCCATCGCCTCTTCGGCGAAGGCATGGAGTTCCTGCCGGGCTTCCTCGCTCCGGTCGATACCTGCTCGATCCTCGTGCGCATGCTCACGAACCTCCACGGGGTGTACCAGCGGCGTAGCCAGATCCCCGATGCCCTGTGGACGGTTCGTCTGCGCCTGGCCATCCCCGGGCTCCGGGCGGCCGAACAGGTGGAGCTGGGTCGGGCCCTGGGCCAGCTCGGTGCCGTGCACGATGCCTGCCGCGTCATCGACACCGCCGCGCAGGCGTTGGCTGCCCCCGAAGCGGCCAAGGCGCTGGCCGAGGTGCGTCGGCTGCGCTCGACCTGGAACTGACGGCCGCGCGACGCTGCCCGACACCAACTCAGAGGAGCGTCACATGTCCCGACTCGGTCCCTGGAACCCGGTCACGGTCGAGGAACGGCTCGATCGCATGGAGTCGCTGGCGTCGATCCGCCAGTTGCCCCATCGCTACGGTGTGGCGCTCGACTCCCGCGACATGGACAGGCTCGTCGAGCTGTTCGTGCCCGACGTGCGCGTGGGAGCAGACGCATCGGGCCGTGAGGCCCTGAAAGTCTGGTTCACGCACACCATGAGCCAGATGCGCACCTCGGTGCACTTCATCGGGAACCACGTGGTCGATTTCGACGACGCCGACCACGCTCGGGGCATCGTCTACTGCCGCGACGAGCTCGAGTACCCGCGCACGGGCGGGTGGGAGATCGGCGTCCTGCAGTACTGGGACAGCTACGTGCGCGTCGACGGCGACTGGTGCTTCGCTCGGCGCAAGTTCCACCGCTGGTACATCGTCGACGCGCTCGCCCGCCCCGCTCACGGCGCCGGGGTCAACGTCGGTACCGATGCGCTCACCACCCACCAACTCCCCGAGGCCTACGAATCGTGGGGCCGCTTCTGGGCCGGCATCGATGCCAGCGCGGCAGGCGCCACCGCAGCCGGCGACGGGGCAGGCTGACGCCCTCAGCGGATCGTTCCTCGCCGCCATGCCCAAGGGCGTGGCGCCGGGGCGCTTCTCTCAGCGCCGGAGCAGGCGGCCGGGGCGGGGCCGCCGTGGGCTCGTCGTGCTCGGCCACGACGACACCGGTGAGCAGCAGGGTCGTGTCTCCCACAGCGCAGAACATCTGCTGATGGGCTCCGGCGTCGCTGTTGCCGATCACGCCGGCCGGGTGCACGAGCATCTCGGCGGCCCCCTCGACATCGCCGTTGGCGATGGCCGTCCCCACGACCCCGGGCTCGAGATCGTTGTCGAGCACCCAGTCGGCGAGCACGTCGCTCGGATGGCCGCCACGCTCGGCGACGAGTTGTTCGAACGTTTGGTTGATCCAGCGCTCGTGCTCGGGTCGGGTGACCGAGAGCAGCCGGATGTTCTCGGGCCGGCGGTGGCGGATCATCGTGAAGGCGGTGCGATCCCATTCCTCGCGCGCGGTGGCGCGCCATGTCCGATCGCTGAGCAGCGCGGCCTTGTGGGGCCGTGACGCCTGCACGACCCGGTGCCACCCCTGCGGCATGTTCATGAACGACATGCCCCCGTCCCAGTTCACCTGCACGTCGAACGAGCGCGGCGTGATCTGGGGGTAGCACGGTGAGCCTTCGGCCTGAAGCCTCGCCGAGAGGTCGAGCATGTTGCGGGCATCGCAAGGGATTGTGGCCAAGGCGGGAAATGGGTCGATCGCCAAGGGCCAGCCGGTCAGACTCTCCGGCATGGGAGATCGTGCCGCGCTGATCACCGCTTGTCCCCTCGACTGTCCCGACACCTGCACGCTGGAGGTCACCGTCGAGGACGGCCGACTCGTGGGTGTCGATGTCGCGCCGATCGACACGCCCGGGGTGAACCCGGTCACCGCAGGTTTCATCTGCCAGAAGGTGCGCCGCTCGGTGCCCCGAGTTCACGGCCCGCAACGACTGCTCACACCGCTGATCCGCAGTGGCCCCAAAGGTTCGGGGGAGTTCAGGACCGCATCCTGGGAGGAGGCGCTCGACCTGGTCGCGGCCCGGATGAGCGCGGCGATCTCGGGGAACGGTCCAGCGGCCATCGTCCCGTATGCCTACAACTCCTCGACCGGGGTGCTGGCCAGCGGTGGGCTGAGCGCCCTCCTCTTCGAGCGTCTCGGGGTCAGCGACGTGCTCCACACGATCTGCGCGGCCACGGCAGGGCGGGCCTGGTGGTCGGTGTTCGGAGACATGCTGTCGGCCGATCCCCGCTCCGTCGTCGACGCTCGCCTGGTGGTGATCTGGGGCGCCAACCCGGCGATCTCCAACACCCACTTCCCTCCGCTCGTCGAGCAGGCCCGCCGCTCGACGGGCGCTCGTGTCGTCGTCGTCGACCCGCGACGCACCGCGACGGCCGCCCGGGCCGATCTGCACCTGGCGATCAGGCCCGGTACCGACGTGGTCGCAGCCATGGCCATGGCTCGACATCTCCGACACGTGGGCTTGGTGGCACAGAGCTTTCTCGACGCGCACGTCGACGGGACCGACGAGTACCTCGACGCGTGCGAGGAGTGGGCCCTCGATCGAGCGGCTGAGGTGTGCGGCGTGAGCGCAGCCGATCTGGCGACCGCCGCCGAATGGTGGGCCACCGAACGGCCGGCCTTCTTGCGCCTGGGTTGGGGCCTCGAGCGCAACCGCAACGGGGGCTCGGCCTGCCGGGCCGTGCTGGCGCTGCCTTTGCTCGTCGGACAGTTCGGCGAGGCCGGCTCGGGTGTGATGGCCAGCCTGTCGGCCGCGGCGCGTTCGGCCTGGGACGGCCGTGCGCTGCGGGCGGCCGTACTCGGCAGCCGTGATCCCGGTGACGGCTCGCCCCCTCGTCGCCGCTCGATCAACATGAACCAGTTGGGCGCTCTGCTCTGCGATGCGACGCTCGAGCCCCCGATCACCGTGTTGTTCGTGCAGGGCGCCAACCCTGCGGTGATGAACCCCGATCAGACAGCGGTGCTGCGGGGCCTGGCCCGTGACGACCTGTTCACCGTGGTGCACGAGCAGGTGCTCACCGACACCGCCCTCATGGCCGATGTCGTGCTGCCGGCCACGACCCATTTCGAGGCCGACGACGTGGCCTCGTCGTACGGCACGTTCCACCTGCAGGCCATGCCCGCGGTCATCGACCGGGTCGGCGAGAGCCGCACCAACGACGAGGTCGCCGCTGCCCTGGCCGTTCGGTTGCTCGGCGCCGAGCCGGCGATGGTCGCCGCGTTCGATCCGACGCCGGGCCGCCTCCTCGGGTTGGCGCTTCGGCAGCCACCTGGCGAGCTCCGAGCGGCCGGTGCCACCGTGCAGTTCCGCGACACGGTCCCCAGCCACGAGGGCGGGCGGGCGCGGCTGTTCGACCCGTTGCTCGATGTGGCCGACCGGCTGCCCCGCTACCGCGAACCC
The DNA here is from genome assembly GCA_009886115.1 of Actinomycetota bacterium. Taxonomy (GTDB): domain Bacteria; phylum Actinomycetota; class Acidimicrobiia; order IMCC26256; family VFJJ01; genus VFJJ01. Next base: position 16,351 of record VFJJ01000040.1, on the reverse strand, counting down.
GACACCCGCTACCCGTTGGTGCTGTTGAGCCCGGCGACGAACCGCACCATCAACTCGATGCTCGGCGAGCTCCAGGCGGCGGCCGCGGTGGTCACGATGCATCCCGACGACGCCGCGGTGCGAGGGGTCGGGAACGGGGATCTGGTGCGGGTGTGGAACGACCAGGCGACGATCGAGCTTCCGGCGCGCGTGGCTGACGATGTTCGGCCTGGGGTCGTGGTGATCCCGAAAGGCTTGTGGCGCAAGGACGTACGGGGTGGCCTCACGGCCAATGCGCTGGCCCCGGCAACCTTGAACGACCTGGCCGGTGGGGCGTCGTTCAACGATGCACGGGTGGAGATTGCTCGTGCTCCTGCTCCTGCTCCTGCTCATGATCCGGGTGATCCGGGTGATCCGGGTCGGGCGCCCCTCGACCCCACGCCGAATCGGCCGGCACCTCATCGCCGGCCGGACGGACAACGGGCCGGCTGAGCTCGGGTCCGCCGCCCGTCAGCAGCTTGGGCCACCATCCGCCGCTCGACTTCCACGTGCCCAGGCCGCCGAGGAGCAGGCCGCCGGTGAGCAGCAGACCGAGATACAGGCCCCAGGTCCCCTGGTCGCTCCCGGCGACCATGCGAGCCACGATGGCGATGAACGCCACGACCCCACCGGCCAGGTGGATGGTGCCCCAGCGCTTGGCGTCGATGGTGCTCGCAGCCGTGGTTCCGGCGAGACGCGCGGCGACGAGGAACGCCATGATCTCGGCGGTGAGGATGCCGAGCAGGGCGAACACCAGGCCGGGGCCCTGCCACGCCGTGCGCTGGTCGACCGTCCCGCCGACATCGGTCCAGTACCAGGGCGCGAACGAGACGACGAGCAGCAGCCCGCCGCAGGTGAGGATGATCCACTCGTCGATCGAAGGGCGGTAGCGCTCAGCCATTGCCTCCAGGTTAGGGCGCGCGGGTGCCGATGCTGAACGCGCCCGCCGGTAGCCTCCGCAACGTGGGTGAGGGGCTGGGCGCCATCGCCGTGTTGGCTTCGGGGAGCGGGACGGTGTTCCAGGCCATCGTCGACGCCGGGCTGCCCGTCACCGTGCTCGTCGTCGACCGGCCGTGCGTCGCGGTCGATCGCGCCGTCGCTGCGGGGGTGCGCGTCGAGATCGTCGAGCGCACGACGTACGGCCCCGCGTTCGAGCGCGAGGCCTATACCCGCGAGGTGGTTTCGGTGCTCGCAGGCCATCGGCCCGACCTCGTGGCCATGGCCGGCTTCGGCACGATCCTGGCCGCGCCGGTCCACGACGCCTTTCCCGGCCGGATCGTCAACACCCATCCGTCTCTGCTGCCTGCGTTCAAGGGCTGGCACGCGGTGCGAGACGCGCTCGGCTACGGCGTCAAGGTGACGGGCTGCACGGTCCACCTGGCCGGTCTCGACGTCGACACCGGGCCGATCCTGGCCCAGGAGGCCGTGCCGGTGCTGGCCGACGACACCGAGACCACGCTGCACGAGCGCATCAAGGCCGTCGAGCACCGCCTGTACCCGGCGGTGCTCTGGGAACTCGTACGAGAGGGATTCGCCCGTGGTTGACGAGGGTGGCGGGGCTGGCGCTGCTGAGGTTGGCGCGACGGGGCGTGTCGACAGGGTCCCGGTGTCCCGGGCGCTGCTGTCGGTGTACGACAAGACGGGCCTGGTCGAGTTCGCCCGGGGCCTGGTGGCCTTGGGCGTCGAGCTGTGGTCGTCCGGGGGAACGGCCTCGGAGCTTGCCGCCGCTGGAGTTCCGGTCGTGAAGATCGAGGACGTGACCGGCGCGCCCGAGATGCTCGGCGGCCGGGTGAAGACGCTGCATCCCCGCGTGCACGGTGCGATCCTGGCCGACCGCGGCGTACCCGACCACGTCGCCGACATGGAGCGCGAGGGCTACGGCTACGTCGATCTCGTCGTCTCGAACCTGTACCCCTTCCTGGCCCGGCCTTCGATCGAGACCATCGACATCGGTGGGCCGACCATGGTGCGCGCCGCGGCCAAGAACCACGCCTGGGTGGGTGTGGTCACCGATCCGGCCTCGTACCCGGGCATCCTCGGCGAGCTCCAGTTCAACCAGTGCACGCTGGGCGCCAAGACCCGCCAGGCCTTGGCGTTACAGGCGTTCGCGCACACCGCCGAGTACGACGCCGCCATCGTTCGCTGGCTCCAGGGGCCCCTTGCTGCTGCTGCTCCGGCTGGCGCCGCCGGGGACAGAGCCGACGACCGAGACGGTGCAGCCGATCCGCTGCCCGTCCACCTGCCCCTGACCCTGGAGCGGGTCGCGTCGTTGCGCTACGGCGAGAACCCGCACCAACGAGCGGCGCGCTATCGCGAGGTGGGAGGGGGTCCGGCGGGTTTCCACGATCGGGCCGTGCAGCACGGAGGCAAGGAACTCAGCTTCATCAACCTGCTCGACGTCGAGAGCGCGTACACGCTCGTGTGCTCGTTCAGCGAGCCGGCGTGCGTGATCGTCAAGCACGCCAACGCCTGCGGGGTGGCGGTCGTGACCGAGGCGACCGTCCGCGCCGATTCTGCGACAGATTCGGTGGGCGATTCGCGCGCAGATTCTGCGACAGATTCGGTGACAGATTCGGTGGTCGAGGCCTACCGGCGGGCGTTCGAGTGCGATCCGCTCTCGGCCTTCGGTGGCGTGGTGGCCGTCAATCGGGAGCTGACGTGCGCAACGGCGTCGGCGATCGCCGGGGTCTTCATCGAGGTGGTCGTGGCGCCGTCGTACGAGGCCGGCGCGATCGACATCCTCAACGAGAAGAAGAACCTCCGGGTGCTCGAGGCCCCCGCGCCCTCGGGGGCGCCGGGCCTGCACTACGCCCGGATCGACGGCGGCTTCCTCGTGCAGGAGGCCGACACGACCGTCGTCGACCGGTCGGCCTGGAGGGTCGTCACCAAGGTCGAGCCGACCCAAGCCCAGTGGCGCGATCTCGAGTTCGCCTACGTCGTGTGCGCCCACGTCACGTCGAACACCATTGTGCTCGTTCGCGACGGTGTGGCCGTGGGGATCGGCGCCGGGCAGCAGTCAAGGGTCCACAGCGCCGAGATCGCGTCGAGAAAGGCCGGCGACCGGGCCCACGGCGGGGTCTGTGCCTCCGACGCCTTCTTCCCCTTCCGCGACGGCCTCGACGCCGCCGCGGCAGCCGGCGTGGCTGCGGTCATCCAGCCCGGCGGCTCGATCCGCGACGACGAGGTGATCGCCGCCGCCGAGGAGCACGGGATCGCGATGGTGTTCACGTCCCGCCGCCACTTCAAGCACTGAAGGAGCGACGACGGCACGATTCTTCGCGCTTTTACACCGGGGGTGCGCGAAATCGCAAAGAAACCCGGGGTGGCGACGCTGCGAGAGATCAAAAGCTGAGCTCTTTGACGATGTTGATCTGACCATCGACGTAGTTGACGATCACGGCGCCGTGATGCAGGCCATTCCCCGCGTCGGCCTGGTAGGTGGTACAGATGCCCTCGTAGTCGGTTTCGGCCAAGGCATTGCGAACGGCGCGGCCCTCAGTGCTGCCAGCCCGCTCGATGGCATCCTTGATGATGTACACCGCGTCGTAGGTCTCGGCGGCCGCATAGTTGGGCAGAGCGGCGAACTGGTCCTCGTACTTGGCTGCCCACTCCTCGTTCTGGAGGGTCGGGAGGCAGTCCTCGACTCCGTAAAGGAGATCGCGGGCGTCGTCGCTGAGGTTGCCGGAGAGGAAGGCGAAGCCGGCGCTGGCCCCGGCGACGTGCGGGATGGCAAGGCCGTTCTCGATGAGCTGGTTACCGAACACGGTGATCCGGTTCGGGAAGTTCACGTCGAGGATGAGGTCGGGATCACCGTTCTGGATGGCCAGCACCTGCGCCGTCATGTCGGTGGCGTCGAACTCGTTCGTCTCCCGGGTCGTGACCTCGATGCCGAGCGCCTCGAGCTCGGCCTCCATGACGTCACAGCTCGCGGTGCCGAACGGGTTGTTCACACAGAGCAGCGCGACCTTGCTCGGCGCGAACTCATCGTTGACGAAGGCGACCTGCTGCGCCGCGATCGAGGTGTTGCGTGGACGGAGGATGAAGACCCACTCGTTGCCGACGCCGCCCTCGCCCTCGTAGTCGAGGAACGCCTGCGGTGCGCCCGAGAAGAGGATGGCCGGGATCTCGGCCATCCTCTTCTCGGGCGCCGCCGCGATCACCTGACCCGACGATACCAAGCCGATCATCGCCGTGGGTGCCTTGTCGATGGCCTGAAGCGTTGATTGGACGGCCGCGTCGGCAGCCAACCCGGCTGCGATGCGTTCGTAAGTGACCTCTTGGCCGCCGATCCCGCCGGCCTCGTTGATCTCGTCGATGGCCATCTGCGCGCCAGCGGCGAAGTACGGCTGGGCCGCCGGGCTCTCGCCGGTGTCCTCGTACAGGCCGATGATCGACACCGGATCGTCGAGCTTCAGCTCGCTGGCCGCCTCGGTGGTCGCATCGCCTTGTTCGTCCCCGCCGCCTGCGCCATCGGCCCACGCTCCCTCAAGCGCCGATGCGGCGGATCTTGTGGTTGCTGGTGTCGGCGATGTACACGTCGCCGTCGGGGCCGACGGCGACGCCCCGCGGGCCGTCGAGCTGGGCGTCGCCGGCATGGCCGCCGTCACCGCTGTCGCCCGGCTCCCCTGTGCCGGCGATGGTGGTGATGATGCCGTCGACCGAGATGCGGCGGATCACGTCGTTGAACGTGTCAGCCACGTAGATGGCACCGTCGAGGCCGACGGCGACGCTGGATGGCCCGTCGAGCTGAGCGTCGACGGCCGGGCCCCCGTCACCCGTGTATCCGCCTTCGGAACCGGTGCCGGCGATGGTGGTGATGATGCCGTCGACCGAGATGCGGCGGATGCGGTGGTTGTCGGTGTCGGCCACGTAGATGGCGCCGTCCCGTGGATCGACCGCCACGCCGAGTGGAGCGTTGAGCTGCGCAGCGGTGGCCGGGCCGCCGTCGCCCGAGAGCCCGGCGTCGCCGGTGCCGGCGATGGTGGTGATGCTGCCGGTGTCGGGGTCGATGCGGCGGATCGCGTCGTTGAACGTGTCGGCGATGTAGGTGGCGCCGTCGGAGCCGACGGCGAGGCCGTGAGGCGCATTGAGCTGACCCTCTGTCGCGGGACCACCGTCACCGCCGTAGTCGGCGTCGCCGGTGCCGGCGATGGTGGTGATGCTGGAGTCGGCGCCGATGCGGCCGATCTGGTGGTGGTTGGTGTCGGCGTAGAGCACGCTGCCGCCCGGACCGACCGTGATGCCCCTGGGCGCGTCGAGGGTCTGACCCGAGGCTGGCGCCAGATCACCGACGAAAGCGCCTTTGTCGACGATGCGGATCACATTGCGGCCCGTGTTGGCGATGTTGATGTTGCCGTCGCTGCCGATGGCGATGGCCCACGGGTTGTCGAGCAGGGTCACCGGCGCCAGCCCCGGACCCGAATCGCCTGAGGTACCGGTCCCCACGACGGTGATGATCTGGCCGGGCTCCGGATCGGGGATGGTCGTCGCCTCGGCCCCGTCCGGGCCGTCTCTCGACTGCGCTGCCTCCGATGTCGGGTCGGAACCACCGTTCGAGCCGCCGCCGTCGTCGCTCCCTCCGTCGCTCCCTCCGCCGATCGACAGGGCAATGGCCACCGCCGCGATCACGACCGCGGTGGCACCTGCGATCAGCGCCAGCCGACGCGTGCCCCTGGACGGGCCCGAGGGGTGAGCAGCCGGGGGGACGGGAGCCGCGGGGACGGGTGGAGGAGACCAGGGCGCCGCTGCGCCGGGCGGGATCACCGTGGCCGCAGGTACGGCAACGAACTGCGGAGGAGGAGGTGGTGGGAACGCTGCCGGTACGGGAATCAGCGCAGCCGTAGGCGTCGGGGCTGGCACCGGAGCGGGCGCGGGCGCGGGCGGCGCACGATGCGCCGAGTGCCCGGCCCCCAGCGCGGCCTCGGTGAGCAACGTGGCGAACGCCGCGGCCGTGGGGGGACGGTCGACCGGCGCCTTGGCCATGGCCTGCTCGATGGCCGCGGCCACGGGGCCGGGCACCCCGAGCGGGCGCAGGTCGCCCGCCGGCTCGGCGTCGATGCGGCGCATGATGGCGAACACGTTCTCGTCGGTGTCGCGGGTGAACGGGGGCTTCCCCGTGATCAGCGCGTGCATCGTGGCTCCGAGCGCGTACACGTCGCTGGCCACCGTGGCCCGCTGTCCGGCGAGCACCTCGGGCGCCGCGTACACGAGCGTGGCGGTCACCATCCCCGAACGCGAACGGGTGCCGTCCTGCAGGGTGGCGATGCCGAAGTCGGCCAGCATGGGCTCGCCCAGCCGGTTCACGAGCACGTTGTCGGGCTTCACGTCGCGATGCAGGCTGCCCTCGTCGTGCGCCGCTTGGAGGGCCCCGGCGATCTTCACGCCGATGGCGACCACGTCGCTCCAGGCCAGGGCGCCGCTGCTCGAAATGCGGTCGCCGAGCGACCCGGCGGGCAGGTACTCCATCACCAAGTAGGGCCAGCCCTCGGGCGTGTCACCGGCATCGAACACGGTCACGATGTGCGGGTGCCAGGCCAGACGCCCGATGGCGGTGCACTCCCGCTGGAAGCGCCGCCGGGCTTCGTCGCTCACGTCGAGCACGGTGATGACCTTCACCGCGACGTCGCGAGCGAACACGTCCTGCTGGGCCTTGTACACCACGGCAAAGCCACCGCGACCGATCTCCACGAAGTCGCGGAAGCCCGGGATCTGGATGTGGCGACCAGCGGGTTCAGCCATCGGCGGCAGCGTACCCGTCGCCCGCCAACTGTCGGCGTGAGGGGCCGTATCCGGACCCCCACGCTGACAGTTGGGTCGTTGTTCGGCGTACGGTGGTACGCGCGTGACGGACGACCGCGCAGCGAACCGGAGGGTCACGATGGCAGCGCAGCTCTTGAGTGGGGTGGAGGTGTCGGCGGCGGTCCGGGCGACGCTCACCGACGAGGTGGCCGAGCTGGCCACGAGGGGCGTGACCCCGGGCCTGGGCACGATCCTGGTGGGCGACGATCCGGCGTCTGAGACCTACGTCAACCACAAGATCACGGCCTGCGCCGAGGTGGGTGTCACCTCCGTGCACACCCACCTGCCGGCATCGGCGACCCAGGCCGACGTGCTGGCCACGATCGCCCGCTACAACGCCGATCCCGCCGTCGACAGCTACATCGTGCAGCTCCCGCTCCCGAAGGGCCTCGACGAGACCGCAGCGTTGCTCGCCGTCGATCCGGACAAGGACGCCGACGGACTGCACCCCGTGAACCTCGGTCGGCTCGTGATGGGCGCTCCGGGGCCCATCCCCTGCACCCCGGGCGGGATCGTCGCGTTGCTCGTGCACTACGGGGTGCCCATCGAGGGCCGCCACGTGGTGATCATCGGACGGGGCCTCACGATCGGCCGGCCGCTGGCGCTCCTGCTCGCTCTCAAGCGGCCCAACTGCAACGCCGCGGTGACCGTGGTGCACACCGGGGTGAAGGACCTGGCCGGGTACGTGCGCCAGGGCGACATCGTCGTGGCCGCCGCTGGGTTCCCGGGCCTGGTGACGCCCGACATGATCAAGCCCGGGGCCGCCGTGGTGGGTGCCGGGCTCTCACGCGACGGCAAGAAGATCCTCTCGGACGTCTCGGAAGACGTGGCCGAGGTGGCGGCGTTCGTGACCCCGCGCATCGGTGGGGTCGGCCCCATGACCATCGCCATGTTGTTGCGCAACACCGTCGACGCTGGGCTGCGCCGAGCCGCGCGAACCGCTACGCCATGACGCCGTTGGCGCGCCCCTGTCCCGTCTGCTCGGCCGACAACACGCCCAGCGCAACCCGTTGTGGCGCCTGCAACTTCCACCTCGTCGACGGACCCCGACCCTCGCAGCGTCACCTCACGGTGGTGGTGCTCTTCGGCGCCGGACTCTGGGTCGTGGCCCTGGTGTCGGTGCTCCTCGTCCGCTGAACAGCTGCCGCCGCCCCCGCCGCCCCCGCCATCCGACCAGGCGTGAGTTGTTCGCCCTGGAGGGGGTAGTACTCACTCCTGCTCCCGCGTGGCGGTCCCGCGGAACTCCGGTAGCGGGCTCGGCGAGGCCTCTGCGTAGGATGCCTCGGTTTTGATCGCGTACGTCCGAGGAGCAGGAATGGCAGAGAAGATCACGCTGGTCGACGGGGTGCTGCACGTCCCCGACGAGCCCGTCATCCCCTTCATCGAGGGCGACGGCACCGGCCGCGACATCTGGAAGGCATCGGTCCGGGTCATGGACGCGGCGGCCGCCAAGCACGGCAAGAAGATCGCCTGGAAGGAAGTGCTCGCCGGCCAGAAGGCCTTCGACGAGACCGGTAACTGGCTCCCCGAGGAGACCGTCGAGGGATTCCGTGATCACCTCATCGGCATCAAGGGTCCGCTCACCACGCCCATCGGCGGTGGCATCCGTTCGCTCAACGTGGCGTTGCGTCAGCTCCTCGACCTGTACGTGTGCCTGCGGCCCGTGCGCTACTTCAAGGGTGTGCCGTCTCCGGTGAAGTCGCCCGAGAAGGTCGACATGGTGATCTTCCGTGAGAACACCGAGGACGTCTACGCCGGCATGGAGGTCGAGGAGGGCACGCCCGAGGCGCTCCAGCTGATCGGCTACCTCAAGGAGGCCTTCGGCTGGGACATCCGGATCGACTCGGGCATCGGCATCAAGCCCATCTCCCGCACCGGTTCGAAGCGCCTCATCCGGGCCGCGCTCAACTACGCCGTCGAGAACAAGCGCTCGTCGGTGAACATGGTGCACAAGGGCAACATCCAGAAGTTCACCGAGGGCGCGTTCATGAACTGGGGCTACGACCTCGTTCGTGAGGAGTTCAGCGACGTGGCGGTAGGCTGGGACGACTGCGGTGGCAAGCCCGGCAGCAAGATCCTGGTGAAGGACTCGATCGCCGACATCACGCTCCAGCAGGTGCTCACCCGTCCCGACGAGTTCGACGTGATCGCCACCATGAACCTGAATGGCGATTATCTGTCCGATGCTCTGGCTGCGCAGATCGGCGGCATCGGCATCGCGCCGGGCGGCAACATCAACTACGTCACGGGCCACGGCGTGTTCGAGGCCACCCACGGCACCGCCCCCAAGTACGCCGACCTCGACAAGGTCAACCCGGGCTCGGTGATCCTCTCGGGCGTCATGATGTTCGAGCACCTCGGCTGGAAGGCCGCCGCCGCCGACATCATCACGGCCATGGAGCAGACCATCTCCGAGAAGATCGTCACCTACGACTTCGCCCGACTCATGGACGGCGCCACCGAGGTCAAGTGCTCCGAGTTCGCCACCGCGATCATCGACCGGCTGTAGCTGCGAGCGCATCGCCTGACACCTGTTGCGCATCCGACGAGGGTCACCGAACCGAAGGCTCCTGTGGGAGCTGAGATGGAGGTTCCGTGACCCTCGATGCGTTGGCCGAGCTGGAGGTGCGTCACACGCGCCGGCACATGCCGACCCGTCGCGTGGCGATCGCCTCGACGCAGCTCCCGGCTGGCGGCTCGGCGGCAGCGCTGTTGCTGGGATGTGTCGCGTCGATGGGGGCGGCTGGTCTCGACGACGATCAGCGCGCCGAGGTCCCGGCGTTCCTCGCCGAGGCTCGTCAGGGCAGCATCGACGTACCTCGGCGCCGGCTGCGCTTTCGGCTCCAGACCGATCTCGTGGGCCTGGCCCGTTCCCGGCACCGGTTGCTGGGTGAGGACGGGGGCCTCGTCGTCGAGCTCGACGTGTCGTCGCAGTATCCCGTCCCCCAGCTCATCGCGGCGGTGTGGGCCGCTTCCCGTTTGGCCCCACGGCCCCGGGCCCAGTGCCTGGAGTCGATCGAACGTTCGGTCGGGACGCCCGACGTGTTCCCGGTCGACGTGACGGTCCGCTACGTCACCGAGTTCGAGCCTGTGACCTTCGTGCTCGACGGGAGCAGCCCCAGCGGCCCCGGCGGTCCCGGCGGCCATGGCGCCGACGGGTCGGGGTCGGGCCCCGGCGCTCGACCGAGCGTGCTCGACTGGAGCCGGGTGCCGAGCGAGCTCCGTTGGGCCATGGAGGTGTTGGGATACGGGCCGACCGACGCGGCCTCCCGGGTCGACGTGCAGCGTCGCTATCGGCGGCTCTTGAAGGTCGCCCATCCCGACCACGGCGGCGCCGAGGTCGACGCGGCGCACCGCATCCAAGAGCTGGCCGAGGCCCGCCGCGTCATGCTCGGCGAGGTCGACGGTCGCCGAACGGGCGCCTGACGAGGTGCGGGCTCAGCGCGGGGTGACGAGCGAGGTCGTCACCGTCGGCTGAGAGAGCCCCGCCGGTAGCCAAACATTGACGACTGGGCTGTTCGTCGAGATCACCACCCCGCCGGTCTGGGCCGTGTGCACGAAAGGCCCGTCGCCGCAACAGCCCACGGCGAATGCGTCGCTGCTCGTCCAGGTCTGGACGGGCTGCCCGTTGGTGGTGTCGATCATCGTCCAGCCGCAGACCAACGCGCCGTTCATCTCGAACTCGAACGACACTGTTCGCTGGAGGGCAGCGAGGGTGCCGGCATCGTCGAGCCAGACACCCTGTCGAAAGACGGCAACCGGAGCGCCGGTCGCATCGCGCTGGACGATCGATCCTTCCCGCCGGTGACTTCTACACGGCCGCATGTCCGGGAACGCGGCGCATCCACCGCACATCGCCCGCGAACCCGACAAACGCAACCAGCGCTGTGGCGGCGCGCTCGTCCCCTTCACCGGTCGCGATCACCACACCTCCGGGGACCGCCACGGCCGTTGCAGCTGGGCGCACCAATTCGCCGGCGGCCCGGTCGCTCCGGAGCGCGTGACCGCGCGATCGGATCGTGTGATCGCGGTCGTGTGTGCCGTGACGGCCGACCCACCGAGGAGGCGAGTACGTGAGCCCTGAGACCGAGATCACCAACCTGCTCTACCGCTACGCGGAGCTCATCGACGACGGCGACCTGATCGGTGACCTCTCTGCGCACCTAGCCCAGCCGATCCCCGACTGACCCATGGGCCGATCGAGCTACCTGAGCTTGGAGACGATCTCGTCGGCGAAGCGGAAGATCGAATCCCGATAGCGCGACGCAGTTTCGAGCATCCCGTCGCGGCGGCCTTCGGACACGTTCTCGAGCCCCGACCACGGCAAGCAGTAGGTCCCGGGATCGCCCGGCTCGATCGTGGGTGTCGGACGACCGGTTCCGGCCTGCCAAACGGTCAGCGCTACCGTTTCGGCGTCACCAGCCCGCTCTCTCGTGAGGTCTGTCGCGCCATGAAGGTCACCGTCGTCGGGTCAGGGTTCTACGGCTCCACCACCGTCCAGCGAGTCGCCGAGGCGGGGTACGCCGACGAGGTGGTCGTCATCGACATCATCGAGGGCAAGCCCCAGGGCATCGCGCTCGACATGATGCAGAGCCGCTCGATTGTGGGCTTCGACACCCGTATCGTGGGGTCGAACGGCTACGCCGAGTCGGAGGGCTCCGACATTTGCGTGATCACCGCTGGTTTGGCCCGCAAGCCGGGCATGAGCCGCATGGACCTCCTCGAGGTGAACGCCAAGATCGTCGGCGACGTCACCCGCCAGCTCGTGGCCACCTCGCCCGACGCCGTGCTCATCGTGGTGTCGAACCCGCTCGACGAGATGACGGCGTTGGCCGCCCGGGTGAGCGAATTCCCGTCGGCCCGGGTGATGGGCCAGGCCGGGATGCTCGACACGGCCCGCTTCAAGCACTTCGTGGCCGAGAAGTTCGGCGTGTCGCCGTCGAAGGTGGAGGCCATCACCCTGGGTTCGCACGGCGACACGATGGTGCCGGTGCCGTCGCTGGTTCGGGTCGACGGTCGACCGCTCACCGAGATCGCCGACGCCGAGACCATCGACTGGCTGGTGCAGAAGACCCGTGACGGCGGCGCCGAGATCGTGGCGCTGCTCAAGACGGGCTCGGCCTACTACGCCCCGGCGAGTGCGGCAGCGAAGATGGTGGAGGCGGTGGCCACCGACTCCAAGGCCGAGATGCCGGTGTGCGCCTGGGTCACGGGCCAGTACGGGATCTCCGACGTGTACCTCGGCGTGTCGGCCAAGCTCGGCCGGGGCGGCGTGGAGCAGATCGTCGAGCTCCCCCTCTCCGCCGCCGAGCTGGGCGCCCTGCGCGAGGCCGCCGAGGCCGTGCGAGCCAAGCAGTCCGACGTCACCCAGTTCCTCTCGTAGCGTCGGGGGCCGGACGCCAGCCCCACGAGAACCGAGGCGCGGGGCAATGTATCGCGTTTTGTGGTACACTCTGGGGGTGACGGACGCCATCTCGGTCAGGCTCGACACCGAAGCCCAGCAGGCACTCCGGGTGCTGGAGGCCACGGGGCTCTCTCGATCGGAGGCCATCCGCTCGGCCCTGATCTCGTCGGCTCGCCGGCTTCAGCGTCCCTCGGAGCTTGCAGCCGAGGCCGCGGCGCTCGAGGCCGACGAGGCCGATCGCGCCGAGATGCTCGCCGTCGCTTCGCTCATGGAGTCGCTGCGTGCTCCGGGGTGACGTCTGCCGATTCAAGCTGCCGAACGGTGTCGGTCATGAGCTGCACGGCGATCGCTTCGCCGTCGTGGTCCAAGCCGACGAGTTCCTTCACCGTTCGGTGGTGATCGTGGCCCCGACCTCGCGCAGCGCCCGTCCCGCGTCGTTTCGGCCCGAGATCGACCTCGACGGTGAGACGACGCGGGTCCTCGTCGAGCAGATCGGCGCCGTCGATGCCCAGCGGCTCGGGGATCTCAGGGGCCACCTCAGCCGGGACGAGCTGTGGAGCGTCGACGAAGCGCTGACGACCCTCCTCGGCCTCGATTGAGCGTCTCGTTTCTAGGTTTCTTCGCGATTTTGCACCGGGGGTGCGCGAAAGCGCGAAGAATGCGGGGATGGGCGGTGCGAGAGGCGAGACCAACGGAACGAGTACCAGCAGGCGCGAGACCCGGGTCGAGCACGACTCGCTGGGGACGGTCGACGTGCCGGCCGAGGCTCGCTACGGGGCCCAGACGGCGCGGGCCGTTGCCAACTTCCCGATCTCGGGCGTGCCCATCGAGCGCGCGCTCATCAGGGCGCTGGCACTCGTCAAGGCCGAGGCCGCATTGGTGAACGGGCGGCTGCGGTCGGTTCCCGGGGTGACCACCGCCATGGCCCGGGCGATCGCCGCGGCGGCGAACGAGGTGGCGGACGGCCGCTGGTACGACCAGTTCCCCGTCGACGTGTTCCAGACCGGCTCGGGCACGTCGTCGAACATGAACGCCAACGAGGTGATCGCCTCGTTGGCGACCGACCGGCTGGGGCCCCGCCGGCCCCCGGTGCATCCCAACGACCACGTGAACGCCAGCCAGTCGTCGAACGACGTGTTCCCCTCCGCCATCCGCATCGCCGCCACGGAGCTGGTGGTAAGGCAGGCCGTCCCCGCGCTCGAGACGCTCGCGGCCTCGTTGCGGGCCAAGGCCCGGGAGCTGGCGCACGTCGTGAAGGCCGGCCGTACCCATCTCATGGACGCCGTGCCGATCACGTTGGGACAGGAGCTCGGCGGGTACGCGACCCAGGTCGAGGATGCCGCGCAACGGCTGCGGGACGCCGTGCCCCGTCTGGCCGAGCTGCCGCTCGGGGGAACGGCCGTTGGGACGGGGCTCAACGCCCCCAAGGGTTTCGGGCCGGCCGTGATCGCGGCGCTCGCACAACGGCTCGACCTGCCGTTCACCGTGGCCCGCGACCGCTTCGCCAGCCAGGCGGCACCCGATGCGCTCGTCGAGACCTCGGGTCAGGTCCGCACGGCGGCCATTGGGCTCATGAAGATCGCCAACGACCTGCGCTGGATGGGCTCGGGTCCCGCGGCCGGCCTCGGCGAGATCCACCTGCCCGACCTCCAACCGGGCTCGTCGATCATGCCGGGCAAGGTGAACCCGGTGATTCCCGAGGTCGTCGCTCAGGTGGCCGTGCAGATCGTGGGCAACGACACGGCAGTGGCCTTCGCCGGCTCGCACGGGGCGTTCGAGCTGAACACGTACCTGCCGGTGATGGCCCGGAACCTGCTGGAATCGTTGCGGTTGCTGGCAAACGTGTGCCAGGTCTTCGCCTCCCGCTGTGTCGACGGTATTGTCGCCGACGAGGCAACGTGCCTGCGCCACGCCGGCTCGTCGCCCGCCATCGCCACCGCGCTCAACCCCCACCTCGGCTACGAGGTCGTCGCCGGTGTCGTGCAGCAGGCCGTGCGAGAGCGCCGCCCGGTGCGCGACGTGGTCGTCGAGCGAGGCCTCATGGCCGCGGCCGACCTCGACCGCATCCTCGACCTGGGAGCCATGACGCGCGGCGGGTCGCGGTAGTGCCATCGCCAACTGTCAGCGTGGCGGGCCGGATACGGCCCGCCACGCTGACAGTTGGCGCGTTGCAGGCAGTTGGCGCGTTGCAGGCAGTTGGATCGTTGCAGGCAGGCTGTTACTCCAAGAGCAGAGAGCGCAGGCGGGTGATCGTCGTCGAGTCGACGCCGGCCTCCTCGGCCAGGAACCGCTCGATAGAGTCGAACTCCGACCGGAGGCTGGCCAGCGTGTCGCGCATGCACTCGGGAGCGGCACCGAAGTAGCCCCGGAGGTTGTTGATGTCGACGCCCTGTTCGGCGAGGCGGTCGCCCATCTCCTTGATGCGCGGGAGCCGGGCCTGCTCGGTGAGGTGGTAGTCGGCCACGATCGTGTCGTCGGGGACCCCGAGCACCGCGAGCAAGAGCGCGGCGCCGATCCCGGTCCGGTCCTTGCCGGCCGCGCAGTGGAAGACCGCGGGCAGGTCGTCGGCCTCGGCGAGACCCCGCAGCATCACGCCGTAGTCGCCGGCGTGGGTACGTGAGAAGTTTGCGTACATCTCGGTCATCCAGGACGGGTCGATGCGGTCGATCTCGCCGGCGAGCACCTTCTCGTGGAACCCGTTGTTGGTCGAGAGCTGCCCGCCGATCGGCAGGTGGACGCGCCGGGGAGCGTCGGCTCGCTGGTACAGCGGGACGGGCTGATCGACCTCGCCCTCGCGCTGGAGGTCGTAGATCACCCGCACGCCGAGCTCGACGACGATCGTGACGTGGTCGTCGGGTGTGAGCGCATCGAGGCCGTCGGCCCGGAACACCTTGCGCCACTTGATGGAGCGCCCATCGATGGTCTCGTAGCCGCCCAGGTCGCGGAAGTTCCACGAGCCCTCGAGCGGGATGCGTCGGGCAGCGATCTCGGGGTGCATCTCAGGGTGGATATCGGTGCTCACGAGGGTGTCCTTCCCGGCAGGGCCAGGTGAAGTCGTGGGGAGAGCATGGCCGGTCCGGGTTGCCGATCGGCGAACCGGAGGTGTCGACGGCGAGAATCCATCGAGCACCCGTCGAGCACCTGTCGGTGAACCGCACGTGTTGCCCTTCAGCGACAGGTGCTCGATGACGACGTGCACTCACTCCGCCGAGACGGCCCGGAGGATGTCGAGCCGGGCGGCGCGGCGGGCGGGACGGATGGCCGCCAGCGAGCCGGCTGCGACGGCACCCACGATGACGACCACCAAGCTGGCGACGGGGATCGAGAAGACGACCCCCTCGTCCTCGAGGCCGGCCACGATCGCGTACCCGAACAACACGCCGATGACGATGCCCATCACCGTGCCGAGCAGGGCCACGATCCACGACTCGTAGCGGACCATCCACCGGGTCTGGGGTCGGGTCGAGCCCACCGCCCGGACCAACCCGATCTCCCGGGTCCGTTCGTGGATCGACAGGCTCAACGTGTTGGAGATGCTGCCGATGGCGATGATCACGGCCAACCCGAGCATGGCGTAGATCAGGTTCACGAACGTGTCGACCTGTGCGGCCTGCTCGTCGATGAACGTCTCGCGGTCTTGGAGATCGGCCGATGGGAACGCGGCGACCGCAGCTTCGATCCCCGGTCGAGACTCTTCGATGGAGACGCCGCTCGCCAGCTTCACGAACACCTGTTGGTCGAACTGGTCGATGCCCGTCGACTCGTGCAGCGCTTGCGACACCACGAACTCGGACCCGTAGATCGCGTCGTCCTTGGCGTAGATGCCGACCACCCTGAGATCTCTTGTCGATCCGTCGATGAACGCCAACGCAACGGTGCTGCCGATCGTGACGTCGAGGTCGCGGGCGCGCCCGTCTTGGAGCATCACGGTGTCGTCACCCGCGCCGCCCAGGTCGGCGAAGCTGCCCTCGACGACCTGCAGGTCGATGATGCTCGCCACGGTCTGCGGGTCGAGCGCCGCATAGCCCTCGGCGTCACCGTCGAGGGTCGCGAAGCCGAATCGGAGCCCCGTCGCCGCTTCGACCTCGGGGAGAGCGTTCAGATCGGCGGCGATGGTGGGCGAGACCCCGC
>VFJJ01000137.1 GCA_009886115.1 Actinomycetota bacterium | reverse complement strand
GGCCGGAGTCCGGGTCGATCAGCGCCACGCCCTCGGGTCGGCTCACGTAGAGACCGGCAGAGCCGATCAGGACCTTCTGTTGCACGGGATCGATCGGCTCCTCGAGCTCAACGCTGTTCAACACCTCGAGCGCATCGGCTTCGGCGTCCCATGCCCCGGACCACAGCCAGAGGTGATCGTCCGATGCGCTGAACCTGAACCCGAACGAAGTGAGCGATGCTCCCACTGGGAGGGGCGTCTCGGACACGACGGCGAGCGTGACCGGGTCGAGCTCGAGGATGACGAAACCGTCGTCGTCATACCCAGGGCCCGGGCTCGGCCTCAGAGCCTCAACACCGTGATCTCGATCGATCCCGAGTCGGGCGAGACCATCGCGAAGCTCGTGCGGCTCGGGCCCCGAGGCGGACCCGAGTTGGCCTGGGCGGCCGGCAGCCTGTGGGCCCTGTTCTCCGACGATGGCCATCCGCCAGAGCGAGAGGCCGGGATAGTCATACGTCGTCACGGCACCGGTGGTGTCGTCGATCCGAGCGAGGTCCTCGAACCCGAAGGTGACCCACGATGCCGATCCGGCAGCTTCGATGCTCGTCGCGTAGCAACCGACGGGCCGGGTCGAGCGCACCAGGGCGCTGGCCGCATCGATCTCGGTGAGGGTTCCGTCGGAGCCGGTGACCATCACCCTGTCGGCTCGAACCGCAAGATCGTACGTGGTCGGCACGGCGATTCGAGCGGTCACGACCTTCTCGAGCGCGTCGACGCGGGGCACTTCCTCCTCGGCGGCGAACCAGACGACCCCGTCGCCGAGAGCGACGGGGCCCTGCCCGCGGCCGATCCCAATCTCCGTGAACTCGCCGGTCTCCCGGGCCAGGTACAACGCCCGATCAGTCGTTCCCTGGGCGATCCACAGCCCGCCGGCGTCGGCGACGATGTCGGCGGGCAGCGTCGGTAGCGGGCGCTCGAAAAGGACCTGCCCGTCAAGCGAAAAGGCCCAAGCGGTGGCCGGGGTCTCGAACGGGCCTGTCACCAACCAGATCGTCTCGTCGCTCGCCGCCGCCGCGTGCACCGGCGCCAGCGTGACCCCATAGAGCAACGCCTGGCTCGGCAGAGGCGGGAGTGTCGGCAATCCATCCGCGGCATCCGGCGAAGGCGCAGGCGGGGCCGGGGGTGCCGGCTCGGGCGGGGGGAGGGGTGTGGCGAGGATGGTCGAAGACTCCCCGGCGGTCACGAGGTGATCGGGTTCCGGCCCCCAGGGGCGGGTGGATACCGCGATGCTCACGGTCGTGACGACCGCGGCCGCGGCCGCGGTGAGGCGCACGGAGCTTCGACGGTTGGTGATGCGGCGCGCTCGGCGCTGGACCTCGGCTCGATGGATCGCCGTAGGACGGGGCAGGGTCGGGTCGTCGTGGCGGTCGTCGCTGAGTTCAAGCATCAGTTGGGTCTCCCATGTGGATTCGCAGGGCGGCCAGGCCCCGAGCGGTGTGACGGCTGACCGAGCCCGTGGTGAGCCCGAGGGCCGAAGCCACCGCGTCCTGAGGCAGGTCGGCCAAATAGCGCAAGTTGACGACCTCGCGTTGGCGGCGTGGCAGTCGGCGCAGCGCCCGTTCGAGGTCGAGGCGCTGATGAGCCGCCTGGTCGAGCGTCAGACCAGGAGCACGGACGGGGGTATCGGTCACGGCGATTCGTCGCCGGCGTTGGACCGTGCGGAGGTGGCTCAGCGCCAGGTTCGAGGCGACCCTGACGGTGAACGCCTCGCTGCACGGAGCCACCCGCGTCCAGCGGACGTAGACCCGAGCCAGCGCTTCCTGGGCCAGGTCCTCGGCGATCGACCGATCGTGCACGAGCCGGTAGACCACCCGGTAGGCCAGGCTGAACAGGTCGTCGAACGCATGCTCGAATTCGCTGTCTGGTTGGGATGCTCGTCGCCAGCGCCGTTCTGTGTGCAGAAATCGTCGCCTGGCGACGATTTCTGCACAAATTTGGGGGGGGTGGGGCGGGGCCGGCGGGCTCAGCGGATGAACTGCCACCAGATGCTTGCGGACGCAAAGACCACGGTCACGGCGATCATGATGACGATCACCCGGGCGGGAAGCGACCCGTCGGGCTCGGCGCCGGGGATGCGACGCCTGACCCGTTCCAGCATCCGGGCCGCCCAGGCGACGTCGCGAGCGAGCAGGGCCAGGCCCACGGCGATGACGAGGAAGCCGGGACCGGGCAGGACCAACATGGCCAGACCAGCGAGGATCAGCACCGATCCGGCGCCCATCCGGGCCAGACGCACGACCACGTGCCTGAGCGCGCCCCGGCGGGTGCGCTCGCGAATGCCCGTCTCCATCTCGGCCTCGACGGCCGCATCGATCAGCCTCCGCCGCTCGGCGTCGTGATCGTCAGCGTCGAGTTCGTCGTGATCGTGATCGTGGCGGTCAGGGGCATCAGGGTCGGTCATGAGCCTTCCAGCGTGACGAAGAGGTCATGCGAGCAGCCACCAGCGGACGGGCTGCCGACGCGAACAGCGGCGCCCCTCACGGGACGCCGCTCGCTCCGGGGGAGAGACTCGAACTCTCAACCTTGCGGTTAACAGCCGCCTGCTCCGCCATTGAGCTACCCCGGAAAGTCGGATGAGACTACCAGCGCCGCCATCGTCGGCCGACACCGGTTCGGCGATTGCTCGACAACGAGCGGTCAGCTCTCTTCCAGATAGTCGCGCAGGCGCTGGGACCGGGTGGGGTGGCGCAGCTTGGCCAGCGTCTTCGACTCGATCTGGCGGATCCGCTCGCGGGTGACCCCGAACTCGCGGCCCACCTCCTCGAGCGTGCGCATCTCACCGTCCTCGAGGCCGAAACGCATCTTCACCACCTGCTGCTCACGCTCGTTGAGCTGGCCCAACGCCTCGCCCACGGCTTCGGTGAGCATGGCCCGGGCGGCGGCGTCGGCGGGGGCCACAGCTTCGTGATCCTCGATGAAGTCGCCGAGCGACGAGTCGTCCTCGTCACCGACGGGCACCTCGAGCGAGACCGGTTCCTGACCGAGGCGCTGGATCTCACGGATGCGGTCTGCGGGCATGTCGAGCTTCTCGCCGAGCTCCTCGGGCGTGGGCTCGCGGCCGAGCTCCTGCATCATCTGGCGCTGCACGCGGGTGACCTTGTTCATGGTCTCGACCATGTGCACCGGGATGCGGATGGTGCGCGCCTGATCGGCGATGGCCCGGGTGATCGCCTGCCTGATCCACCACGTGGCGTAGGTCGAGAACTTGAAACCCTTGGTGTAGTCGAACTTCTCGACGGCCCGCATGAGGCCGAGGTTGCCCTCCTGGATGAGGTCGAGGAGCTGCATCCCGCGGCCGACATAGCGCTTGGCGATCGAGACCACGAGGCGCAGGTTGGCCTCGATGAGGTCGCGCTTGGCCCCGAGACCGGCAGCGATCTGCTGCTCGAGCCGACGAACGCTGGCTGGATCGAGCGCCAGGTCGACGATGGCAGCCAGCTTCTCGGAGGCATGCAGGCCGGCCTCGATGCGCATGGCCAGGTCGCGCTCACCTTCGCCCGTGAGCAGCTGGACCTTGCCGATCTCCTTGAGGTACAAGCGAACGGGGTCGGACGTGGCCCCGGTGAGGAGCGGATCGCCGGCCTTGGCCTTGCGGGGGGCGGGACGCCGGAGCGCGCCGGTCTGGCGGAGCGGGCCGCGGTCGGAAGCGGAAGCGGAAGCGGAAGCGGAAGCGTCGAGATCGTCGACCGTCGGCGGGCCGTCGGTGATGGAGAAACCCACGAGCGCGGCCGCGTCGTCGTCGTCGAGCCCGGGGACGGTCCCGAGCGCCTCGACGCCGAGCGCCTCGACGCCGAGCGCCTCGTCCTCGAGCGCCTCGATCTCGGCCAGTCCCTCGATCTCGGCCAACTCGGTGATCTCCACCAGCTCGGCCAGCTCGGCGAGCTCGATGTCGGCGTCGTCGAGGAGCTCCCCGAGCGGGGGCTCGACGAAGTCGGCTCCGGTGATCGCATCGACCTCGGCGTCGAAGTCGACCTCGCCCGATTGGAGCATCTCGGCTTCGCGGCGGAGCTGGTCGATGGCCTCGATCACCTCGATCTCCTGACCGCGGAGGTAGGCGAGGATGTCATATGCCTGATCGGCGTGGTGGCGGAGCTGCTCGTAGATCTCCTCATCGGTGAGGTAGCCCTGGCGGCGACCGTGCGCGACCAACTGGTCGAGGGCCGCCGGCGAGACATCAGCCGGAGCCGCGACCATCGGGCGGGAGGGATCCACACTGCTCCTCTGCGTCGTCACTCGAACGCGTTGTCGTTGTCGGGCGCCGAGCCTGGTGCTGCCTCGGGCAGCACCACCGTGGGGCCACTGGGGCTCCCAGCAGTCGTCAGCGCCATGAGCAAGCCTACCAATCGATCGATGGCCTCATCGGCGGCCGGCCACTCCCCGTTGGAACGGGCTCGCACGTAGTCGTCGAGCGCGAGCTTCAGGGCCGTGACGCGTTCATCGGCAGCTCGTTCGAGAACCCTGAGCATGCGCAGCGAGGCGGCCTCGGCCAGGCTCCCGAGCGTCTGGGTCACGTACGTTGCCGCAGCGTGATGATCGTCGGCACCGGACCGGCGCGATCGGCTCAAGCGGGCCCGGGCATCGGCGAACGGGCTCGCACGCCGCTTTCCGGCGGCCTCGTCGTCAGACGCGTCGCCGGGCTCGTCGTCGGGCGCATCGGAGCGGCCCGCGTCGCCGAAGGCGTGATCGTCGATCATCGGCTCCTCGACGGCGATCCGGTTGAGCGTGGCCGCGGCCTCGTCGGTGAGCGAATCGAGGGCGACGTTGAGCGTGGCCGAAGCCATGAGTGTCTCGAGGATCTCGGTGCACACCCGGTCGGCGAACAGATCGGGTTCGAGGCGATGGGCAACCAGCGCCGGGAAATGGACGGCCGCCCGCAACGCCTCGACCTCGACCCGGTCGGGCGGCCGAGGCTTCGCCCGACGGGGCTCCTCGGGACCATGCTGGCGTTGTGGCGGCCGGCGATCACCCGCTTCGGCCCGCGGGGCTGCTCGGAGCTCACCGCTGACGTAACGGTCGACGAGTCGACGGAGGTCGTCGGGATCGTCGAACCGGAGACGGGTGAGCTCACGCCACAGGTCGGAGACGTACTGGACCCGAACGTCGCGCGACGGATGCCCGGCCAGGGCCTGGGCCACGGCGTGCTGGGCGCGCACGCACGACTCCGTGTCGGAGAGGTCGGTGCTGGCGACGATCCGGTTGATCCTGAACTCGAGGAAGGGACGGGCCTTCTCGACGGCCTCCACGAGCGAGGCGGGCGCCTCCTTCCAGACCTCCGCCGGATCACGACCGGCCGGCAGCGCGGCGACCTTCAGCCGCACCTCGTACTGCTGCTCCCACCGGTAGAAGCGCTCGGCGGCGGCCTGGCCCGCTGCATCGGCGTCGTACGCCACGACGATGGTGCGAGCGAAGTTCTTCAACGTCGTGAAGTGCTCGTCGGCCAACGCCGTGCCGCAGGTGGCCACCGCCCGGTTGGCTCCGGCGAGCGCGCAGGCCATGACGTCGGTGTAGCCCTCGCAGACGATGACCTCGCCCTTGGCCACGATGTCGGCCCTCGACCAGTTCAGCCCGTAGAGGACCTGGCTCTTGCGGTACAGCGGCGTCTCGGAGGTGTTGCGGTACTTCGGTCCGTCGCCGACGAGGTCGCGTCCGCCGAAGCCGATGGGCTCACCCCGCACGTCGAAGATCGGGAACATGAGCCGGTGCCGGAAGAAGTCCTGGAGCTTGTTGGCCTTGTTCACGAAGGCCAGGCCGACGGTGACGATGTCGTCACGGGAGAACCGCTGTTGCTGGAGATGGTGTGAGAGTTGGTCCCAGTCGTCGGGGGCGTACCCGAGCGAGAAACGACGGGCGGCGGACCCGTCGAAGCCCCGATCACGGAGATGGTCGCGGGCCAGCCTGGCGGCGGGGGCTTGAAGCAGGCGCTCGGCGTAGAACTCCACGGCAGCCTTGTTCACCGCGACGAGCCGGTCGCGCCGCTGCCGGTCCTTCGAGACGGCAGCGTCGTCGTAGCGGAGCTGGATGTGGTAGCGGGCCGCGAGACGCTCGACCGCTTCGGTGAAATCGAGGCCGTCGAGCTCGCGCACGAACTTGATGGCGTCGCCGCCCCGATGGCAGCCGAAGCAGTACCAGAGCCCGTTCTCGGGACTCACGGAGAACGACGGTGTGCGCTCGCCGTGAAACGGGCACAACCCGCCATACCGACGGCCCTGACGCTTGAGCGCGACGCGCTCGCCGACCACCTCGACGATGTTGGCCTCGTTGCGGACCCGTTCGATGTCCTCGTCGAGGATGCCCATGTGCGCGTCCTCCTCAGCTCGGACAGCGCGGACAGCGCGGACAGCGCGGACAGCTCGGACGGCGGACCGGTCTCACCACTGCGGTGCGTCGACGCCGCGGGGCAGACGCTCCCGATCCCAGCCGATCAGCGCTACCGCGCTCTGGAAGGCGTAGCGGTCGGTCATGCCGGCGACGTGAGCCACGGCCGCGGCCAACGCCGCATCGCTGCCGGCGAGCAGCCCGTCCACCCCGCCGCCCGCACCGCCGTCACCGCCGTCACCGCCACCATCCTGGCCAGCGTGGCCGGCGAACCCCGCCGCCGACGCCGGCAGCAGGTTGGGCCGATCGGCGTAGTGCTCGACCAGGGCCCGCAGCACCGGGATGACGGCATCGGCCTGGGCCTGCGATGCCGGCCGGAGATAGATCCAGCGGTAGTTGAAGGCTCGGAGTGCGGCGAGCGCCTCGGCAGCCGGGGACTCGAGCCCGACGCGCCCGGAGGACGCGCTCGAGTGCACGAGCGCGGTCACGAAGCTCCGCAACATCGCGCTGCGGGTCGATCCGCACGTGGCCACCACGACCTCGGGGAGCGACGACGTCGACACGATGCCGGCGAACACGGCATCCTCGAAATCGTGACAGCAGTAGGCGATCCGGTCGGCCCAGCTCACCACTTCCCCCTCGGGCGTGGCCGGCGCAGGCCGCGACCACGAGTGGTTGCGGATCCCGTCGAGCGTCTCGAGACACAGGTTGAGCGGAGCCAGGGTGACGTCGGCACCCCAGACCGCGTGGTCGTAGCCGCCAGGCACGTACGGCGACAGGGCGTCCTCGCTGGCATGGCCGCCCGGTCCGTGGCCGCAGTCGTGGCCCAAGGCGATGGCCTCGGTGAGCGCGACGTTGAGGCGCAACGCCCGAGCGACTGCCGTGGCCACCTGGGCGACCTCGACGGCGTGGGTGAGCCGCGTCCGCTGATGATCGGCGGGGAACACGAAGACCTGGGTCTTGCCGGCCAGACGACGAAAGGCCGGTGCGTGCAGGATGCGGTCGCGATCACGCTCGAAGCACGTGCGGAGCTCGTCGGGCTCCTCGGGCACCGCTCGGCGACCAGCTCCGCTCGAACGGGTCGCGCCAGGTGCGAGGGCAACGTCTTGGTGATGCTCCCGCTCGATCCGACCGAGTGGCACCACCCCGCCGACGAGACCTCGGGAATCGGCGTGGGCCAGCCGCAGCGCCGGCGGAGGAGCGGCCTCGACGTCAGGCTCGGGCTCGAAGCCGTCCATCGTCGATGCCCATCGCAGGCCCCGATCGCCCTCCTCGGCCCGTCCTCGCCCCATGGGGCGAAGGTACACCGCCGCTACGACAGCGCCCGCCTCGTCCGGCGGAGTTGCGAGACCCACCGTGGGCGCCGCCGATGGGGTCCCGTGTCCCCACCGGCTCCGGGCGGGACGGCCGACAGGCCCGATCCCCCGCCCACCTGTGTCAGGCAGCGTTCTCGACGAGGTGCCCGTTGCGGATGAGCCAGCGACGCACGGCCATGACGTCGTCTTCGCGGTAGCGCCGGTGGCCACCGAGGGTTCGGACGGTGACGAGTCGGCCCGACGTGGCCAGACGACGCAGCGACGCCAGGGAGACGCCCAGCGCCTCGGCGGCTTCCGCGGGTCGCAGCATGCGGTTCGTTTCCATGTGCCGTCCTCCTTGTTCCTCGGATCACCTCGCCCCGGGACGGGGTTCCGGTGCCCTACGACGTATCTGTCGCCTACGGCAACCGCATGATCGGATGACGAGAGGCTTCGGGCAATAGGTCGCCGGACTCATTGTGACTCTGCGTGGCAATCTTTGTCGATGCGCCGTATACCCCTAGGGGTACGAACAGGGACAAAAACATGGAGGAATGCCTCGGAACGCCACGCAATACCGGAAATTCGCGCTGCCGGAGTTCAGGTTTTCGGGCCGGCGAGAAGCGCGTTTCGCCACGGAGTGTCGCCACAGGGCGGCAGGATCGACCCCGCCGATCGCTCGGTTCAGCCGTCCAGGCCAGCCAGGAACGCGCACATCGTCCGATTCACCTCGTCGGCGCGGTCCTCGTGGACGGCGTGGCCCGCGCCCTCGAGAACCTCGAGTCGGGCCCCGGGGATCTTGGCCGCCAGGACCTGCACGCCGGGGAGGAACCGGACATCTTCGCCGCCGACGAGCAGCAGCACCGGGACGTCGACCTCCGCCAGCCGGCTGATCACGAGATCGTCGTGCATGTGCGCCAACCGGGCCACGGGGCCAGGCAGGCCGAGCCGGGCCACGAGACGGTCCATCGACCCGTTCCACTTCGCCCGGGCCTCGGGATCGCGAAACCCGGGACCGGCGGCGACGAGCACCAGCCCCCTCACCCGTCCCGGTTGGGTGATCGCCAACATCAACGAGAGGTACCCGCCGAGCGAGTGGCCGACGAGCACCGGCCGGGGACCGATGGCTCGGGCCGCGAGGTCCACGAGCGCCGACAGGTCGGCAACGGCGATCTCCCGCGAGTAGGCCGACTCGTCGTCAGGACGGGGCGAAGCACCGTGGCCTCGCAGGTCGTAGGCCACGCTCTCGTGGCCCGCCTCGGCGATGGGACCCACCTGGTGGCGCCACACGGTGTGGGTGTCGCCGATCCCGTGCGAGAAGATCACCGCCGGGCCGGTGCCGGTGCGCTCGACGTGCACGTCCGCCGGGCTGACCACGGGTTCAGACGCCGGGGAGGCGATCGGCGAGGTAGCCGAGGAGCCGGTCGAGCGACACGCGGTCTTGGAGCATCGTGTCGCGATCGCGCACGGTCACGGCTCGGTCGTCGATGGTCTCGAAGTCGACGGTCACGCACGCCGGTGTGCCCACCTCGTCCTGGCGGCGATAGCGACGGCCGATCGAGCCGGCTTCGTCGTAGTCGACGAAGTAGCGCGACCGCACGAGGTCGCGTACCTCCTTGGCCGTCGGTGACAGCCGTTCGTTCTTCGACAACGGCAGGACCGCCACCTTGACCGGGGCCAGACGGGGATCGAGGCGTAGCACCGACCGGGTCTCGCCCTTGACCTCCTCCTCCTCGTAGGCGTCGAGGAGGAACGCCAGCGTCGCCCGATCGGCGCCGGCCGCGGGCTCGATGACGTGCGGGACGTAACGGGAGTTGGTTTCCTGGTCGAAGTACGAGAGGTCCTGCCCGCTGAAGGTGGCGTGCTGGGTGAGGTCGTAGCTCGTGCGGTTGGCGATGCCCTCGAGCTCGCCCCAGCCCCACGGGTACTCGTACTCCACGTCGGCGGTGCCGGTGGAGTAGTGCGAGAGCTCGTCGGTCTCGTGCTGGCGCAGCCGCAGGCGCTCGGCGGCGATACCGAGATCCTGGTACCACGCGAACCTCGTCGCGCACCAGTACTCGAACCAGGTGGAGCCCTGGTCGGGCGGCACGAAGAACTCCATCTCCATCTGCTCGAACTCGCGGGTTCGGAAGATGAAGTTGCCCGGCGTGATCTCGTTGCGGAACGACTTGCCGATCTGGGCGATGCCGAACGGCGGCTTCTTCCGCGACGTCGTCTGCACGTTGGCGAAGTTCACGAAGATGCCCTGGGCCGTCTCCGGCCGGAGGTACGCCACGGCCGCTTCGTCCTCCACCGGACCGACGAAGGTCTTGAACATCAAGTTGAACGGACGGGCGTCGGTGAACGCGCACACAAGGCCGTCGCGGGGACAGTCACGGGTCTCGAGCTGGTCCTGGCGGAACCGGCGCTGACACACCGTGCAATCGACCAGGGGATCGGTGAACGTCGCCAGGTGACCACTCGCCTCCCAGACCCGAGGCGCCATGAGGATGGCCGAGTCGAGACCGACCACGTCGTCGCGATCGTGCACCATGGCCTTCCACCAGGCATTCTTCACGTTGCGCTTGAGCTCGACGCCGAGGGGGCCGTAGTCCCAGGTCGATCGGAACCCCCCGTAGATCTCGCTCGACGGGAACACGAAGCCCCGCCGCTTGGCCAGGTTGACGATGCGGTCGAGATCGGGGGAAGGCATGGGGCCGGATGGTACTTGGATGGTCGGCCCCAGCCCGCTCTCGTAACCTGGCTCGATGGTGGATCACGGGCCGATCGAGCTGCACGTACGTGACGGTCGTCCCGACGAGGTCGACGACCTGGTCGAGATCATGCTCGCCGGCTACGCCGAGCACGAGCCCCGGTTCCCGCCCGAGCACTGGGCTGCGTACACCAGCGACATCGCCGCCGCGGCCGACCGGCTCCACGAGAGCCAGCTCATCGTGGCCGTTCGCCCCGACCGTGACGGTGGCCAGCGGCTCGGCGTGGTCACGTACTTCCCGGCCTACCGCCACTCGTCGCTGGGCGTCGGTGTCGCCGAGACGCCCGTCCCCGGGTTCCGTCTGCTGGCGGTCACCCCGCACGGCCGGGGCCTCGGCGTCGGACGGGTGCTGGTCGACGAATGCATCCGACGAGCCCGGGCCCAAGGCGCCCACGAACTGATGCTGCACACGGCCACGTTCATGGCCGCGGCCGTCCGCCTCTACGAGCGGCTCGGGTTCGTGCGGACTCTGGCGCAGGGCGACGATCCCGAGCGCCAGCTGCTCGAGTACCGCCTGACCCTCTAGCCGCCCCCACCCCCCACCCCCCGAAATGTGCGCGGAAATGCTCACGGGGTGCGCATTTCCGCGCACATTTGGGACGGGTCTGGGCGGGTCTGGTCTGGCGGGTCTGGGCGGTCAGGAGGCTGCGGACGCGGCGGCGAGGGCGCCGGCCACCGAGACGGCAGCGACGGCCAGGCAGGTGAGCAGGCCGACCAGCATTTTCGGGGGCTTGCCGGACTGACGGCCGGCGAGGGCGCTGGGGCCGAAGATTCCCACCGCACACAACCCGCCGCCGACGAGGCCACCGATGTGGCCGCCGACGGAGACGTTGGGGATGGTGAACGTCAACAAGAGGTTGATGGCGATGAGCGGGCCGATCCCCGACTGCCAGACGCTCAAGCCACGCGAGCGCAGACCGAGGGCCATGGCGCCGAACAGCCCGTAGACCGCACCCGAGGCCCCGGCCGTCAGCGATTCGGGGGACGCCACGAGCGCACCGCACGAGCCGGCGAGCAGGGCCGCCAGGTACAGGGCCGAGAATCGGAGCTTGCCGATCCCGGTCTCGAGCGTCTCGCCCATCCGGAACAGCACGAACATGTTGAACCCCAGGTGGATGATGCCGTAGTGCATGAACCCCGACGTGAGCAGGCGCCAGTACTCGAGGTCGCGGTCGATGAACGGGCCGAACAGGCCCAGGTCGAGCGCCAGGTCACCCCCGCCGCGGGCGATGTCGCTGCCCATCCCCAGCCCCACGACGAACACGGCCACGTTGATGGCGATGATGGCGTTGGTGACCGTGAAGCGGGCCCCCCCACCCGCTCGGCTCGTCTGGCCAGGCTTGGGCGGCCGGTAGCGCACGATCGGAGGCGCCTGGCGCAGGCACTCGAAGCAGTGCGATCCGACCGGCGCATCGTGCAGGCACTCCGGGCAGGCCGGACGTCCGCACCGGGTGCAGGATCGTCCGGTCTCACGGTCGGGGTGATGAAAGCAGGTGGCCACGCGCCGCCGATGGTAGAGGTCTAGGGCTCGAGAGCTTCGGACCGGGACGAACCCACCTCGACGGGGATCCCGATGCTCGGATGCGGACCCCCGCCGGCGGCATCGTTCCAATGGCCCTGCCGGCCGTGCAGCGATGCGAGCAGCGGGGCCGAGCGGAGACGACGCTCGACGTGGTGCTCGAGCGCGTCGAGGGCGAGCCGCTCGACGTCGCGCACGAGCGGGCTGTCGGGCTCGGCCAGCACGCGCCGGAGATCGCCCCCCAGCATGCGCTGGACCATCGCCAGCACGTCGGGCTCGACCCGCCGGGGGAACGGTCCGGCGCACGTCTGACACAGCACCCCGCCGGCTTCCAGGTCGAGCACGTCGAAGCCCCCGTCGGGCTCGGCCCGCCCGCAGCCTGCGCAGTGCTCGAGCATGGGGTGAAACCCCTCCAGCGAGAGCAGCTTCCAGAAGAACGCCGAAGCAACCAGCGGCGCCCGCTGCTCGTCGAGCGTCCGCAGAGCCCGCACCAGCATCTGGTAGAGGGGCTGGTTGGCTGCGCGCTCCTGGGCCACCTGGTCGGTGGCCTCGACCATCGCCAAGGCCGAGGTGAGCGAGGCGTAGTCGTCACGCAGATGACGGAACGCGTCGACCGTCTCGACCTGGGTGACGACATCGAGCTCGCGGCCCTCGTAGCACTGGAACATCACGTGCGACGTGGGCTCCAGGCGCGATCCGTTGCGGCTCCCGGGCTTGCGCACACCCTTGGCGACGGCCCGGATCTTGCCTCGGCTCTGGCTCAGGATGTTGACGATCCGGTCGGCCTCTCCGAGCTTCACCGTGCGCAGCACGACCCCTTGGTCGCGGTAGAGACCCACGCCCGTGAGTGTAGTGACACGCGTGTGGTTCAGCCCTCGGCCGAGACCTTCAGCCGATCGACCGATTCCCGCTCGGCAGGCTCGGGGACGGGCTCGGTCAGTTCGCCGTCGTCCGCTGCGGGGTCGCCGTCCGGCGCGGCATCACCGTCGGGGGTGGGAGCCGTCAGACCGGCGACGAGCGATGCGACACCGTGGTGGATCCACAGACGCTCGTGACCCGTCGACAGGCGCCTCCATGTGCCGTCGGCGCTCACGACGAGGGGTGCGGTGCGGGGGAGCCAGGTGTGCACCCGGCGGATCCGCGACGTCAGCATGGGGATGCACGAGAACATCACGATGGCCGAGCCGGTCACAGCGACGATCCGGTGGCGCATGAGCGTCGAGAGCACCACGGCCAGAGCCAGAGCGCTGGCGGGAGCGACGACCGCCCAGAACCCCACGCTCCCGGGAGCCCGGGTGGCGATGAGGAGGGGGACCACGCACACACCCCACGACAGCGGGTGGATCCCGGCCCGGGCCCGGAAGCTCCCCTGGATCGGGTCACCAACCGCGAGCAGTGGGGCGATGTCGGCGGCGATGCGGTCTGACCTGGCCATGACCCGAGAGAGATCGACCTCCGGGGTCGAAAGCTTGAGGCGCGGCGACGACGCTCAGGAGTGCGGCTCCGGCGGATCCCCCGACTCCGCCCACTCTGGCGTGTCTGGCGAGCCCGGCGTCTCGGATGCGACGCCCCCATAGCGACGCTGACGGCCCTGGTACTGCCTGATCGCCTGATACAGGTGCTCCCGGCGGAAATCGGGCCAGAGCACGTCGGGGAAGGTCATCTCGGCGTAGGCGATCTGCCAGAGCAGGTAGTTCGAGACCCGCTGCTCACCCGAGCTGCGGATGAGCAGGTCGACATCGGGCATGTCGGGCGCATAGAGATGACGGGTGACGGTCCGCTCGTCGATCTTGGTCGGATCGAGGCGCCCGGCAGCGACGTTGGCCCCGATGCGACGCACGGCGTCGACGATCTCGGCCCGTCCGCCATAGTTGAACGCGATCACGAAGTCCATGGTGCGATTCCTGGCCGTGAGGGCCTCGGCTTCCTCGATGTCGCGCAGCACCCGGCGGGGCACCCGGCCCCCGCGGCGGCCGATGAACCGGATGCGCACCCCGAGGTCGTTGAGCTCGTCTCGACGGGTGCGCAGCAGGTTCTGGTTGAACCACATCAGGTACCGGACTTCCTCGATCGGCCGGCGCCAGTTCTCGGTCGAGAACGCGTAGACCGTGAGGAAGGGCAGACCGATAGCGACCGCGCCGCGCACCGTGTCGAGCAGGGCGGCCTCGCCGGCGCCGTGGCCCTCGGTCCGAGGAAGCCCGCGCATCCGGGCCCAGCGCCCGTTGCCGTCCATGACCACGGCCACGTGCCGGGGCAGGTGCCGACGGTCGACTCCGTGATCGGGGCGTTCCTGCGTCATGGCTCCAGCACCCTAATGTCTCGCCTCGTGCCCGACGTGAACACCGTCCCCGCTTCATTCACGATCATCGTGAACCCGGTGGCCGGGCGGGGCCGGGCCCAGAAGGCGCTCCCGGCCCTGGCCGCGGCGGCGGGTTCGCTCGTTCGGGACGGGGTCGACATCGAGCTGCGGGTCTCGACCACGCCCGAGGAGCCGGCCCGCATCGCGGCAGACGCATTCGCCCGGGGCCGGGCGGTCGTGGCGGGAGGCGGCGACGGGTTGGCGAACCAGCTGGCCCCCGTCGCCATCGAGCATCGCGGCGTGCTGGGGATCGTGCCGCTGGGCTCGGGCAACGACATGGCCCGGGCACTCGATCTCGATCATCGTGATCCCGTGGCCGCGCTGCGCCTCCTCGAACCCGGTCGGGCCGGCGTGCGGACGGTCGACGTGGCCCGAGCCAACGGGCGGGTGGTGCTCACCGTGGCGGCGAGCGGCTTCGACAGCGAGGCCAACCGGTGGGCCAACACGGTCACGCGCTTCGGAGGGACGCCCCTGTACCTGGCTGCGGTGGCCCGGACGCTCGCCACCTACCGGCCCCACCGCTTCCGCCTCAGCATCGACGACGGGCCCAGCCGGGAGATCACGGCCTGGCTCGTGGCCGTGGCCAACACGGCGAGCTACGGCGGCGGCATGCGCATCGCTCCCCACGCCCGGTTCGACGACGGGCTCCTCGACGTGATCGTGGTGGGCCCGATCAGCCGGCCCGGGTTCCTCCGCACATTCCCGGGCGTGTTCTCGGGTCGCCACGTCGCCCATCCCCTGGTAAAGACGGCCCGGGCCCGCCGGGTGAACCTGGAGTCGCTCGACCCCTCGGTGCCGATCGAGAGCTACGGCGACGGCGAGCGCATCGGGGCGCTCCCCACCGAGGTCACCGTCGACCCCGGAGCGTTGCGGATGCTCGGACCGGCGTAAGGCTCCCGGCCCCGGTCACTCCCCCGCCGGTGCCTCGCCCTCGCCGTCGGCGATCCCGCCGACCGGCACCAGGTCTGTCGTCTCGGTCACCACGAGCTGGCCGACCATGCCCGCAGCCCGATGACCGCTGACG
>VFJJ01000098.1 GCA_009886115.1 Actinomycetota bacterium | reverse complement strand
GGCCGGCTCGGAGATGGTGCACACCAGCACGGTCCGGGGCTGGGCGCGGATGCCCGTCAGCGTCAAGGGCTGAGGCGACAACCTGTTCGGCCGCCACCCCGGGCTCAACGTCCTCGTCGCCGAGCACGGCGCGCGCTGGGTCCCGCACATGTTGTCGTACATGGACAAGAGTCAGGGCATGGGCCGCAACGGTCCCTGGATCGGCGGGCAGCTGAAGGAGCGTCCGAGCGCGATCTTCCAGCGGCACGTGCGGGTCTCGCCCTATCCCGAGGACGACGTGGTCGAGATCGTGCGCCAGCTCAAGGGCGACGCGCGGTGTCTGGTCATGGGCTCCGACTTCCCCCACGCCGAAGGCCTGGCCGAGCCGCACACGTTCGTGAACCTGCTCGACGGTCTCGACGACGACACCCGCCACGGCATCATGCGGGGCCACGCCGAGCAGCTCTTCACGAGCTGAGAGCCCGGCGGCGCCCTGGCGCTCTCGGACCAGCCTGGGCCGACGCGTCCTCAGGCCGACCTCACACAGGGCTCACGCCGGGCTCAGACCGACCATGCGGCCCGGACGGGCCCCGGTGGGCTCGCCATCGACGTGGGTCACGTGCCCGTTGGCGATGGTCGCCCGATAGCCGCCGGCCGGACGGGTGTAGCGCCAGCTCCCCCCGGGCACGTCGTCGACCCGCACGTCGGGGTGGAGCTCGATCTCGTCGAGCGCGAAGACCGTGACGTCGGCGGCCTTGCCGACCTCGAGCACACCCCGATCACCGAGACCGAAGTACGCGGCGTGCTTGCCCGTGACGGCGTGGACGGCTTCCTCGATCGACAACAGGCCGGCATCGCGCACGTACCGGGTGAGGAGGTACGTGGCGTTTCCAGCGCCGCTGAACATCTGGATGTGCGCGCCGGCGTCGCTGCCGCCGGTCACCGTATGGGGATGGCGGATGAGATCGCAGACTGCGGCCTCGTCGAGCGGCATCTCGGCGGTCCGCATCGACGAGCCGATCCCGTTGTCGAGCAGCCACGACGCCAGCGCGTCGGAGAGGTGCTGGTTCCGAACCGTCGCGTACTCGAGCAGCGACAGACCGGTCTGGCCCGGTAGCTCGCGGGCGGAGTGGTCGAGCAGGAGGCGTTCGGGCGTGCGGATGGGTGCCAGCGTGTAGGTACAGGCGTCCCACTCGGCCCGGGCCCTCGCCCGCCAGAGTGGATCGGACAGCAATGTCTCCTTCTGGTCGTCGGGGCCGTTCGCCAGCTCGTGCCAGGCGAGCACGCCGTGCCACATGATCGACCGGTCGAAGTGGAGGTTGACGTAGCTCATGGCGTGCGAGAACAGCGGGGCCATCGCCGCCCCACCGGCATTGACGTCGCGGTTGTGCGCCCAGCGCTCGACGAGCTCGTCGGATCGGTGCTGCTCGCACCGCAGTGCGCCCCAGTTGGCCCGAACGCCACGGGGGCCGCACAGCGAGGCCATCCGGTCGAAGTCGCCCTGCCAGTGCTCGGGCTGCATGAAGCGGGGCACGAACTGGACCGTGGCACCGCGATGGCGAGCGACCACGTCGATCATCCGGCCCAACTCGATGTCGTCGGCCTTGCGGGACGGCACCTCGCGGTTGGACCGGTCGGTGTCCATGAACGTGGTCGAGAGGCCGATGCCGCCGTGGCTCAGTGCCTCGTCGAGCAGCCGGCACATGGCGTTCACCTCGACCGGGGTCGCCGTGCGCACCCAGGCGTCTTCGCCCATCACGTGCGTCCGCAGCGCCTGATGCCCCACGAACACCGCGGTGTTGATCGCCGCGCCGTGGGAGTCGATCGCCTGCTGGTACTCGGGCCAGGTCTCCCAGCTCCAGGGCACGGCGTGGGTGAAGGCGTGCAGCGGCAGGTCCTCGATGAAGCAGAACAGCTCCAGCATCGACGCCCGGGCCTCCGCCCGCAGCGGCGCAACGGTGAGACCGCAGTTGCCGATCACGGCCGTGGTCGTGCCGTAGGCGGGCATGGGGTCGCATGACGGGTCCCACCACATCGAACCGTCGAAGTGCGTGTGGGATTCGATGAAGCCCGGGGTCACGTAAGCCCCCGAAGCGTCGATCGACAACTCGCCGTCGTCTGCGAGGCCAACTCCGATCTCGGCAATGAGCCCGTGGCGCACTCGCAGGTCGGCGGTGACGGCCGAGGCCCCCGTCCCGTCGACGACGACGCCGCCCCGGATCAACAGGCCGCGGGCTGAGCTGTCCATGCGATCCCCCACGAACTCGGCGATGATGTCGGCCGTGTCTAGCACCGCCGGATCGACGGGCACCGGCGATCTCGGCGTGATGGGCGCTCACGCATGCTGAGCATCGTCGACCGTATCGAGGACCCGACGAACCGCGACCGACGCCTGGTGACCGACGACGTTACCGGGCGGCCTATGCCCCGGGTGCCGCCGGTCACGATCGCGACGCGGCCGCGCATGTCGAAGAGGCGCTGGAAGGTCGTTGTGTCCACGGGACTCCGGTTCGGGGGAAGGGCGGTCTGCTCGCAGGTGCGGGTGCAAACTGCGGGTCAGGCCTTCATGCCACCGTCGATGACGTGGTCGGCGCCAGTCACGTACCCGCTCTCGTCCGACGCCAGCCACAGCGAGAGCCGCCCGATCTCCTCGGGCTGGGCGATGCGCCGGAGCGGGGTGGCCTTGATCAAGTTCTCCCGGTCCATCCCGGCGATCATCTGGCTCTCGACCGATCCCGGAAGGATGGCGTTGACCCTGATGCCGAAGGGACCGAGCTCCTGGGCCGCACCACGGGTCATGCCCCGCAGCGCCCACTTGGTGGCTCCATAGGCGAAGCACGGGCTCGAGCCGCCGAGGCCGCCGATCGACGACAGGTTCACGATCGAGCCACTCCCCTGGCGCTTCATCACCGGCGCGACGGCCTGCATGCCGAGCAGCGGTCCGGTCTGGTTGACCGCCACGACCCGCTCCCACACCTCGAGCGACGTGTCGGTCATGGTGCGCCACTCGATGATCCCGGCGTTGTTCACGAGGACGTCGATCCGTCCGTGATCGGCGACGACCCGGTCGACCACCGCGGCCCACTCGGCCGGTTGGCTCACGTCGTGGTGGAGGTACGTGCACCCGCACGAGGAGGCCACGGCTTCGCCTTCGGCGTCGTCGACGTCGGTGATGTACACGGTGGCGCCGGCCGCGACGAACACGCCAGCCGTCGCCGCCCCCTGGCCCCGGGAACCGCCGGTGATGATCGCAACCTTGCCGTCGATTCGGATCATTCGGCGCGCTCCCCGTCTCGCCCTCCTCCACATGGAGGACCCTGGCCGTCGTTCTACACGACGCCGGCCCGACGGGCCTAGCGTGGCCGCCATGGTCGGAATCGCGCTCGAACAGCACGGGCCCTGGGCGATCGTCGCCGGGGCGTCGGAGGGCATCGGCGAAGCCTTTGCCCGTCAACTTCACGATGCGGGCTTCGGTGTCGTGCTCGTCTCACGCCGCAAGGACACGCTCGACGCGCTCGCCGCCTCGATCGTGGCGTCGGCGATGTCATCGGGGTCATCGGGTTCAGCGGCGGCCTCCGGGCCCGGCACCACCCCCAACGCTGCCGCCGAACGGTGCCGAGTCGTGGCGCTCGACCTCACTGCTCACGATGCCGTCGAGCAGCTCGTGGCCGCGACCGCCGACCTCGACGTCGGGCTCGTCGTCTACAACGCCGGCGCCGACACCATGGCCGTCAGATTCCACGACCGCACGATCGACGAGGTGATGCACCTCCTCAGCCTCAACGTCGTGACGCCCACCAGGCTCTGTCACCACTTCGGCAGGCTGATGCGGGGTCGCGGTCGGGGCGGGATCATCCTCGTCGGCTCGATGGCCGGTCTGGCGGGCACGGGGTGGGTTGCCACCTACGCAGCCACCAAGGCCTTCGACCAGATCCTCGCCGAGGGGCTGTGGCGGGAGCTGCGACGCGACGGGGTCGACGCGATGGCCCTGGTGGCTGGGGCCACGGCGACGCCGGCACACGATCGCATGGGCGCCAGGATCACCGCCGAGTACCCGCCCATGGATCCCGCCGCCGTGGCCCGGGAAGGCCTGGCGGCCATCGGGTCGGGTCCGGTCTGGGTGGCCGGCGCGGCCAACCGGGCCGTCTTCGACGCGCTGCACACCGTGTCGCGAGTCGATCTCATCGAGCAGATGACCGCAGGCACGCAGCTGCTCTTCGACCTGAGCGATTGACGCCACTGCGCGCCAGTACGCACGGCGATGACGAGTCGAGGTCGCTGGAGCGGCGACCGGGTCGTCCATACTGTGCGGCAATGGGATCGGGATCGGGATCGGACGCGGACGCGACGGCGCGACCTCGGGCGCGTGCCACCGAGAACGACGGTCCTCCGCCCGACGCGCCCGACGCGCCCGACGCGCCCAGAGGTCAAGCGTCGGACTCAGCGTCGGCCAAGCTCGACGCCGAACGTCGGGCGATCCTCCGGGCGGCCTACCGGCTCATCGGCCAGAGCGAATCGGGCTCGACCTCGGTGCACGAGATCCTGACCGAGGCCCGGCTCTCGACTCGGGAGTTCTACCGGCACTTCGCTTCCAAGGACGCCCTGATCCTGGCCATGTACCACGCCGACAGCGAGCGCGTGGCTGCCGAGCTGTCGGCGGCGGTCTCCGGGGCCGACTCACCGGTCGGGGCCATCGAGGCCTGGGTCGACCATTGGTTGGCCATCGCCTTCGATCCCCGCCGCGCCAACCGGGTACGAGTGCTGTCGTCATCCGAGGCTCGTCAGACGACGGGATTCCGGCGCGCTCAGACCGAGAGCCTCAAGGGATCATTGGCGATCCTGTCGGAGATCCTGCAGACGGGGCAGCGCACGGGCGCGTTCCCGACGGTCAAGCCCGAGCAGGACGCGCGGGCCCTCCAGGCGATCGTGACCGGCCTGCTCGAGACCCGTCTCCACGGCGAATCGAGCCCGGCCTGGGCGAACGCCCGTACCGAGACCCTCGACATCGTCGGGCGCATTCTCGGCTGCCGCCTCGGCTGACAACCCCTACCCACCGCCAACTGTCAGCGTGGCGGGCCGTATACGGCCCGCCACGCTGACAGTTGCGGGCTTGCTCCGGCTGTCACTCGGGCGCCGGAGGGACGTGCGGGAAGAGCTCGGCGAACGCGCCCACGGTGATGCGATGCCGACTGGTCTCGGGCACGTCGTCGAAGAGCTCATGGAGCGTCTTCTGGGTGTGGCCGAACGTCCCTTCCAGGTGCGGGTAGTCGCTGCCCCACATGACGTTCGTCCAGCCCATCGCCGTCGCCGCGGCCACGGCCGAGCGATCGTGCTGGAACGACGCGTAGACGTTCGTGTACAGGTACTCGCTCGGGAGCCGGTCGAGGCGAGGCCGTACCGCCGAGAAATGCGTCCGGTAGGCCTCGTCGAGCCGGTCGGCCACGAACGGTCCCCAGGTGGCGCCGCCCTCCGACACCACGACCTTCAACGCGGGATGGCGGTCGAACACCCCCGTGGCGATGAGCTTGGTGACCGCTCGTTGACCGCCGTAGGTGGTCTCCATGTAGTTGAGGAGCGCCCCACCGCGGCCGCGGAAGTACCCGCCAGGGTTCGAGTCGGCCTCGTGCGGCTCGGTGCCGATGTGGAAGGCCAACACCATGCCCGTCTCGGCCAGAGTGGCCCAGACCGGCTCCCAGATCTCCGACTGCCAGTCGTCGACTCCCGTGGGCGGCGTGACCGAGAAGAAGCCGGCCTTGAAGCTCATGCCCGTGGCCCGCACGATCTCGGCCACGGCGTCGGCTGGATCGAGCAGCGGGATGGTGGCCGTGGGGACGTATCGGGGCGACGAGCGCTGGAACTCGATCGCCCAGTCGTTGATGGCCTCGGACCCGACCCGGAGCAGGACGGGGTCGGTGATCGACGCTGTCCAGATGCCGATGGACGGATACACCAGCTCGGCCCAGATGCCCTCCTGATTGAGATCGAGCAACCGCCGCACCGGGTCGTTGGCGTTGGGGGCGCGCTCGAAGACGTCCTGGCCGGTCTCGGCGTCTGACAGCTTGGGGATGCGTCGGCGGTACTCGGCTCCGTCGATGTGGAGCGTCTCCCACCGCCCGTCGGCGTCCTTGACGCTGCGGGGCATGCGCTCGGCCAAGTCCGCCGGGAGGCTGGTCGTGAACAGGTCGGCCGGCTCCACCAGGTGGGCGTCACCGGAGTTCGCCCAGATCATGGTCTCGGGGTGCTCGGAGCGCTCGGAGCTCTCGGTCATCGTGCACGCTCCTCGGCGACGGGTGAAAACAGCGTTCTCACGCTACCAGACGCCGACGTCGGCACTGAAAACCGCGTTCTCACTCCGGCTGGCGGTCTTGCTAGGGTCGCACGACCCTGAGCCCGTGAGACCGCCCAGCACGCCGGAGGCAGCGGATGCGCGTCGGCATCGTGTCCGACATCCACAGCAACGCCAAGGGCCTGCGCGGCGCGCTCTCTCGCATGGGCGACGTCGACGAGCTGCTGTGTGCGGGCGACATGGTCGAGGAGTACCGCTTCGACAACGAGGTCGTCGAGCTCCTCCGGGAGCGCAACGCCATGTGCGTCCTGGGCAACCACGACATCAACCTCCTCGGCCCTCATGGCGCTCGGGCCCGCGGCGCGGCGCACGTCCGTCCCGAGCTCGTCGACCACCTCGGCGCGCAGCCGCTGCGCCATGAGGTCCGCCTCGACGGCCGCACCTTGGTGATGGTGCACGCCAGTCCCTGTACGCCCCACACCCAGTACGTGTGGAAGGGCTCACCCGAGCTGCGTCGTCTGGCCGAGATCGACGCCGACTACGTGGTGCTCGGCCACACGCATGCCCAGATGGCGGAACGGATCGGACGGGCCCTGGTGATCAACCCCGGCTCGGTCGGCGAGGCCCGCGACCTCAGCAACGGTCGGCAGCTCTCGTACGCCGTGCTCGACACCGCTTCGGGCGAGGTCATGATCGAGAACTACACGATCGACGACGACCCGACGCCGCCGCTGTGAACACCACCATGAGCACCACGACGAGCACCACGATGGGCGGGCCATGAGCATCAAGGACCAAGCAGCAGTCGTCGGGGTGGGCGCCACCCCGTACTACAAGCGGGGCCAGTCGTACCCGCAGAGCGAGTTGGAGATGGCCTGCAAGGCCACGCTCCTCGCCCTCGAGGATGCCGGGCTCACCATCAACGACCTCGACGGGTTCGCCATCTACTCCTACTCGTGCGATCCCGCGCAGGTCGCGTCGACGCTCGGTGTGCCCGAGGTCCGCTTCGCGGCGAGCCTCACCTCGGGCGGCGGCGGATGCGCTGGCGCGCTGGGTCTGGCGGCGGCGGCCATCCACGGGGGGATGGCCAACGTGTGCGTGACGCTCATGACGCTGCAACAGCACAAGCGGCGGCTAGGTGGCTCGGCCGTCGACGGCGTGCTGGCGTACGCCACCATGTCGGAAGGCGGTGGGGCGTATGGCGGCAGTGGCATCGGTCCGTCGGTGGCATTCACCGCCAACAACGGGCTGCTGTCGCCGGGCCACAGCTTCTCGCTGCTCACCAAGCGCCACATGCACCAGTACGGCACCAAGCGCGAGCACATGGCCGAGGTCGTCATGTCGAGCCGCGAGAACGCCATCCGTCGGCCGCTCACGGCGCTCAACCGCAAGCCGCTCACGATCGACGACTACTTCAACGCCCGCATGATCTCCGACCCGCTGTGCCTGCTCGACTACACGATGGAGAGCGACGGCGCGGTGGCGGTCATCACGGTCTCGGCCGAGCGGGCCCGCGACCTGCGCCAGCCCCCGGTGTACATCATGGGCTCGGCCCACGGCGGGACGGGTCGTTGGGGCCCGGCCATCTTCCGGTACTTCCAGGCGCCCGACGACGAATTCGCATCGTCGGGCCATCGTCCCGTCGCCAAGCGGGTGTACGAGATGGCCGGCATCACCCCGGGCGACGTCGACGTCGCCCTGCTGTACGACCACTTCTCGCCGATGGTCATCATGCAGCTCGAGGACTACGGGTTCTGCGGTATCGGTGAAGGCGGCCCCTTCGTCGCCGACGGCAACATCCGCTGGGGCACGGGCTCGATCCCGGTGAACACCCACGGCGGGAACTTGTCGGAGGCCTACATCATCGGCATGACCCACGTACGAGAGGCCGTCGAGCAACTCCGGGGCGTGGCTGTCAACCAGGTCGAAGACGCCGAGATCGCGCTGGTCACTGGCGGTCCCGCCAGCCTCCCCGTCAGCGCCACCCTGCTGAGAAGGTGAACCAGCCATGACCGACTCCTCCACCGCCACGCCGAACCCCTTCGGCGAGCTGCGCCAGGGCGTGTTCCCGTCGATCCTGAAGGACCCCCACGCCGACGAGACGACCCAACCGTTCTGGGACGCCGCGGCTGACGGTCGGCTCGTCGCGACCCGCTGCACCAACTGCGGCACGTTCCGCATCCCGCCGGCGCCGTACTGCTACGCATGCCAGCACACCGACACCGAGTGGGTGGAGCTGCCGGGGACGGGCACCATCTACACGTTCACGATCGTGCGCCATCCCCTCGCCCCTGACCTGGCGCCGACGGTCCCGTACGCCTCCGGCGTCATCGAGCTCGACGGGACCCAGGGCGCCGGCGCCCGGATGATCTGCAACATCGTCGACGTCGACGTCGAAACCGTGCAGATCGGCGATCGCGTCGAGATCGTGTGGGAACGGGTCAGCGACACCATGTCGACCCCACGCGTCCGGCCGATCGGTGGCCCGCCCGGCGCCGGCGCCTGACGCACCGTCGGTCGCCTCCCGCGCATCGATGCGGAGAGGTCGAACCCCGGGGCAGCCGGGGGCCGCGTGCTCACCCGGTGACGCTCACCGGATGAGCAGCAACCGCCAGCCCGAGACCGCGAGCCCGATCCTGCGGCGCCCTCTCGCCGCGACCCGCCCTACTGGGAGGCGATCGCGAGCCGGGCGGCAAGGGGGGCGAGATCGGCGGGTGACAGGATCGTCGTCGTCAGGCCCCACACGCCCTCGAAGACCTCTGGAGGAGCGACGGCTCGCATGCCGCCGAGCAGCTCGGAGCGGTCATCGAGGTTCATGGCCGGGATCATGATGGCGAGGAAGCGGGCCATGACATCGGGCGCGATGCTCATGACGATGTCGACGTGGATGGCCATCGTGGCGTCCAGGCCCACGGCGGCTTCGAGCGCCGGCATGATCACGCGGTCCTCGTAGTCCTGGTGCGCCAGGTACGCGCTGGTGAACGTCGCCAACTCGGCGTAGAGCCGGTGGACGGCGATCCGGCGCTCGGGCTCCAGCGCCTCGACGGCGATCTCCGCCAGGGAGACGAAGTGCGCCATGCGGGTTTCGAGCGCCTCGTGGTCGACCACGATTCGTGCGGCGAGCGACGGCAGGTGCCGCTCGATCGAGGGTTGGATGGCCCGGTCCTCGTGGGCGGCGTGGTGCGTGAGCACGTCGACAACCTCGACGACGGCGGCC
>VFJJ01000020.1 GCA_009886115.1 Actinomycetota bacterium | reverse complement strand
GCCGCCCCGATCTCAGTCGCTCCGGCCTCAGCCGTTGGTGGCACTGCGATCCGGACGGTGACCGCGGTGTTCGACCCCGCCACGATCTGGAGCTCCGACCCACAGCCGCACTACCACGCCGACGCCAAGCCCGACCCCTCCCCACCCCGCATCCCCGCCGGCTTCGCTACCACACCGGGCTTCCGACGGTTCGGGGACCTCGCCACCTGACGGATGAGCGCGCCCTGCGCGCCCCTGCACGACCCTGCACGACCCTGCACGACCCTGCATCCTGAACCGATGCGCTCGTGGCGGAGGCAGCTGCGGGACTACCGCCGGCGACGCTCAGTCGGCGTTCCAGCCGAGCGGGCCGGCCATCGAGCCGCCGTCGACCAGCACGGCGCTGCCGGTCATGTACGACGCGTCCTCGGACGCCAGGAAGACCACGACCCGGGCGATCTCGGCCGGCTGTCCGACGCGCCCGAGCGGGAGAAAGGTGAACCCGGTCTCGCGTACCTCGTCTGACAGGTCGAGCATCGGGGTGTCGACGCCTCCGGGATGCACGGAGTTGACCCGGATCCCATAGCGACCGAGCTCGATGGCCGCCGTCTTGGTCATGCCCGTGACCGCATGCTTGCTCGCTGCGTAGGCGATCGACTTCGGAACGCCCTCGAGTCCACCCGTCGACGACACGTTGACGATGGCGCCACCCCCGGCCCGGGCGATCGCGGCCCCGGCGATGCGCATCCCGAGGAAGCAGCCCGTCTGGTTCACCTCGATGACCGCTCGGTAGTCGTCGAGAGACGTCTCGAACAGCGACGCCACCTTCACGATCCCGGCGTTGTTCACCAGCACGTGCAGCCCGCCGAAACGCGACTCGGCGAGCGCCACGGCAGCCTCCCAGTCGTCGATGCTCGTCACGTCGAGGACGGTCGCCACGGCTGCATCACCGAGCCGCTCGGCAACCCCCCGGCATTCGTCGACGAGCACGTCACCGAGCACCACCCGGGCACCTGCTGCGACGAGAGCCTCCGCCTCGGCGGCTCCCTGACCGCGCGCCGCGCCCGTGACCAGCGCGACCAACCCGTCGAGTCGTGCCATCGCTCCCGCTCCTCGTTCGGCGCCAAGGGCCTCCACGTCCGAACGTGGCAGCGGCACGGTGCCACCGGTGAGCCCGCCGCGGATGCTACGGAGTGGCGGCCC
Organism: Actinomycetota bacterium; assembly: GCA_009886115.1. Classification (GTDB taxonomy): domain Bacteria; phylum Actinomycetota; class Acidimicrobiia; order IMCC26256; family VFJJ01; genus VFJJ01. Next base: position 3,574 of record VFJJ01000020.1, on the reverse strand, counting down.
CGCGACGACAGCCGCCGCCGGCACCGGCGACGTACGATCCGGCGTGGCCGAGCGTGACGTGCTGTCGTTCTGTCGGATCTGCTCGGCGACGTGCGGGATCGTCGTGACGGTCGACGACGAACGAGTGCTGCGGGTCAGGGGCGACGTCGACCACCCGGTCTCGCGGGGCTACGTCTGCGCCAAGGGACGGGCGCTTCCCCAATGGCACCATGGTCCCGAGCGGCTCGATCATCCTCGGGTACGGGGCCACCGTCGGCCGTGGAACGAAGCTCTCGACGACGTGGCCGCGCGTATCAGCGCTCTCACGTCGGCACATGGCAGCGACGCCGTCGGCCTGTACACGGCGACCGGGATGGCCTACGACAGTCTCGGCTCCAGGGTGGCCGCACGGTGGTTCGCGGCCCTCGGCTCGCGCCAGCTCTATACCGCGCTCACGATCGACAACGCTCCCGCCGTGGCCGCCGCTGAGCTCATCGCCGGCTCGGGCGGGCTGAGCATGGTGTGGGATCACGAGTCGGCCGAGGTTCTGGTGCTCGTGGGCACGAACCCCGTGGTGTCACACGGCTACGGGACCGCGTTCGCCGATCCGATCGCTCGTCTGCGCGAGTTCCGAGGGCGAGGCGGCCGGGTCTGGGTGCTCGACCCTCGACGCACCGAGACCGCCGCGCACGCCGACGAGCACCTGGCGCTGCGACCGGGAACCGATCATCTCCTGATGGCGTACCTGCTCCGCGGGCTCCTCGACGACGGTGCCGACGACGAGGAGCTGGCCTGCCACTGCGACCCCGCCGAGCTGGTCACGCTCCGGGCCGCAGTGGAGGGCTACGACGCAGCCAGCGTCGCCAGGGCCGCTGACGTCGACGTCGACTCGATCGAGCGGCTCCTGGCCGAGTTGCGACGGGCCCGGGGACGGGTCGCCGTGCTCTGCGGGACGGGCGCCACCATGAGCCGTCATGGGCTCCTGACGTGTTGGCTGCGTTGGGCCCTCGTCGCCCTGAGCGGCTCGCTCGACCGGGTCGACGGCCTCGGCGGCATGCGCGTGAACCCGGGAGTGCTGGCGCCTGTCCGGCGAACCGGCCTCGGGGGCGCCCCCGAACGTGCCAACAGCGAGCGGCCGCAGCGAGGCATCAACGGACCGAAGTCGCGGCCCGAGCTGCGGCACTGGCAGGGCCAGCATCCGTGCGCAGCGATGGTCGACGAGATCGAGGCCGGCCATCTCCGTGGCCTGGTCGTCGCAGGCGGGAACCCGCTGACGGCCTTTCCCGAGGCGAGTAGGGTCAGGAAGGCCATGCAGCGCTTGGAGTTCCTGGTGGTGCTCGATGTCGTCGAGACCGATCTGACCGGCCTGGCGAGTCATGTGCTGTCGGTCGCCGGTCAGCTGGAGCGGGCCGACGTGCTCGTGCAGGAGGCGATCCGTCTGATACCCGGGACCCAGAGGACGGAGGCCGTCGTCGCACCCGCCGGCGACCGACGCCCCTCCTGGTGGGTGTTCGCGCAGCTCGCCCGTCGGATGGGCCATGACGTCCTGGCAGGCCGCGATCCATGCGCCGTCACCGACGATCTGCTCATCGACGATCTGGCCACCTCACGAGGAATCGACCCCGTCGAGCTGCGCGCGACCGGTTCGCGGGGTCGTGCTCGCCTCCCGACTCCGGGGTGGTTCCACGACCAGGTACTGCCGGGAGGTCGTTGGCGTCTTGGCGATCGTGTGATCCTGGAACGCCTGGCCGCGGCCGTGGCGTCGCCCGCCGCGGTTCCTGCTCCCATCGGTGCTGGCATCGTCATCGCCTCGGACGGGGTCGTCGAGCCCGGCCGCTCGGAGGCGATCCCCGGTCTGGTGCTCGTTCCCCGGCGCGAGATGCAGGCGATGAACTCGGCGCTCTACGTGCGTGACGACCGTCCGACGGTGGTGTTGCATCCGTCGGCGGCAGCAGCTCGCCGCATCGCCGACGGCGACGATGTCGTGGTCTCGAGCGCGCACGGTTCGCTGACCGGCGTCGTACGGATCGAGACGACGTTGCGACACGACGTCGTGAGCATCGTGCACGGCCGCCGCGGGGCCAACGTCGGCGAGCTGACTGGCAGCCGATCCGTCGACATGGTGACCGGGATGCCCCAGACCTCGGGGATAACCATCGAGGTGGAGCGCATCGATCCGTTGCCGTGAGCCGGAGCTCTGGCCGTCTGGCGCTACTCCTCGAAGACTTGGAGCTCGGGGTGGTCGTCGAGGCGGTAGTGGTTCGCGAGGCCGGCCGCGAGCTCGACCGGAACCACCGTGTCGAGGGCGTCGAGCGTCCAACCGCCCTCCTGCACGATCACCCGCTCGGGGCCCGGTTCGCTGAGCAGCGCAATGGTGTCGCCGCGCACGTGGAAGGTCCGGCCGTTCACGTTGCTGGCCGCATCGGTGCAGAGCCAGACGACCAACGGGGAGATCTTCGACGGAGGGTGCGACTCGGGCGTGGCTGCCTGGTACGGCTCCTGGGGGCCCTGTGTCGCCATCGTGAGCGCCATGAGTGAGCCCCATTTCGCTGTGCTCACTGCGTACTCGGCGGTCGAGGTGCCGAGGGCGAGCGGACGGATCGCGTTGCACCGCACCCCGAATCGGCCGAGCTCGCGGGCGATCGTGCGCGTCAGCCCCACGACGCCCTCCTTCGCCGAGGCGTAGGCGACCGCAGAAGGGTGCCCGAACCCCGACCCGGAGCTGGTGTTCACGATGGCGCCGCTGCCCTGACGGCACAGATGGGGAGCGGCTTCACGCACCATGGCGAAGTATCCCTTGAGGTTCACGTCGATGGCGAGATCCCAGTCCTCTTCGGTGACGGTCCAGAGATCGGCGTTGCGTGCCGCGGTGGCGTTGTTCACCACGATGTCGAGGCCCCCGAACGCGTCGATGGCGTGACGCACGATGGTCGCGGCGCCATCCCACGTCGCCGAGGTCGTGTCGGCGACGGCAACACCGCCGGCGGCGACGATCTCGGCCACGACGCTCGCTGCGTCGGCGCCCGTGCGGCGCCCGGTGTCGTTCACCAGAACCGACGCTCCCTCGGCCGCGAGGAGCTGCGCATGCGCGCGTCCGATGCCGCCCCCGGCTCCGGTGACGATCGCGACCTTGCCGTTCAGACGTCTGCTCACGGTGTCTCCTTGTGGCGCCCGACGGGCTGCCGGGCCGGAGGCTATGGCACCCCGCCTCGGCCACGCCCGCCGCGCCCGCCGATCGGCTCTGGGCTGGTCAGTGCGGATCTGGGCGTCGGCCTGTTGCAACGAACATGGAGAACGCGAAGACGCCATCGCCGCGCTCCATGGCGGCTGCGTGCTCGGCCATGAACGCATCCAGCGCTGTTCGTGCGCCGACCCCGACGGCAAGGCGTCGGGCGAGCACCGGTGACTGGTCACGGGCTGGCGGCGGACGGTCGAACGCCGCACTGGCTGGGGCGGGTGCCGATCCCCTGGATTGCGACTGCCACGGCTTGTAGTAGTAGGCCAGCAGCCCGGAGACCACCACGGCGACCACCACGCTGCGGCCCCGGGACCCCCGGGCTCGCGGGGAGCGAAGCGCCGAGCCCGGCGGCGGCTG
>VFJJ01000078.1 GCA_009886115.1 Actinomycetota bacterium | reverse complement strand
GCCGGAGCCGGAGCCGGAGCGAAGCTGCCTGCCGGTCCGCTCCCGGCTGCGGCCTCGGGTGGGAGCTCGGGGGCAGTGGCCGGGGCCAGGGTCGGGGCGGGGGCCAAGGTCGGGGCCGGGGCCAGGCCCGAGAGTCCCAGCTCCGGCCACGACGGCTCGGACGACGAGAACGAGGGTCCCGATGTCGTGGTGGTCGGCGACAGGAGCGATCGTCTCGTGGTGGGGACCGAGATCGTCACGTCGCCTGCCAGCGCCGCTGCCGACAGCGATCCGGGCGCGTCGGCATCGGCTGCTCCGGCACCGGCTTCGACCCGGTTCGCCGCCGACATCCCAGCGACGATCGCGCAGATCGTGACCGAGCTGGTGACACCCACGATGCGCCGGGCTCGGCGCGCGGGATGCCGGCGACGGCGACGGGGTCGGCGAAGGACCATCTCGGTGCATCGACGGATCGCCGGGAGACTTCAGCGCGGCAGGGGAGGTAGGTCGGTTTCGTCCAGCCATGCGTGGAACAGGTCGCCCAGATCCTCGCCCGAGACCCGTTCGGCCAACCTCACGAAGTCGTCGGTCGTGGCCGACCCGCCGCCGAACTCCGCGACCCAGGTCTGGAGGATCTCGAAGAACGGGTCGTCACCCACCTCGACCCTCAGGGCGTGCAGGGTCATCGCGCCCCGAACGTAGATCTCGAACCCGAACAGGGCATCGAGCCCGGGGTCGGAGACGACGACGTCCGATGCCGACTCGGCGAGGAGGTCGTGGTTCCGTCGGGCGATGCTGTCGATCGACTGGCCCTGGCTCTCCTCCCAGATCCATTCGGCGTAGGTGGCGAAGCCCTCGTTGAGCCAGATGTCGCGCCAGCGGGCGGGGCTCACGTCGTCGCCGAACCACTGATGCGCCAACTCGTGCACGAGGATCGGCTCCGCATCCACGGTGCCGGGGGGGATGAGCGAGAGGGTCTGGGTCTCGAGCGCCAGGCCCGGCGGAGCGCCGATGGGGACCAGGATGCCATAGGTCTCGAAGGGGTACGGCCCGAACGCCTCGCCCAGTACCCGGAGATGCTCGGACGTGGCCGAGGCCGGGGCCCGGGCGTCGTCGGCGACCGAACGCGAGAACACGTGGCGCAGGGCGAGGCCGCCGGGCCCGGTCTCCTCCTCGATCACGAAGTCGCCAATGGCCACCTGCAGCAGGTACGTCGCCATCTGATCGCGGGCTTCCCACACCCACGTCGTGGTGTCGTCGTCGGGGTCCGGCTCCGACGACACCAGCACCCCGCTGGCCACCGCGACCAGGTCGTCGGGGGCGGTGATCCGTATGGTGAACGACGCCTTGTCGGACGGGTGGTCGTTGCTCGGCAGCCAGGTTCGCGCCCCGTCGGGCTGGTTCAGGGTGAGGGACCCCTCGGGGGTGGTCAGCCAACCGTTGTCGCCCTCGATGCCGGGGATGACGCTGGGCTCGGGCACCCCCTCGTACTCCACGACGACCGCGAACTCCTCGCCGGTTTCGATCGGGGCCGACGGGGTGATGACCAACTCGCCGCCGTTGCGGCGGAACTCGGCGCGGCGCCCGTCGACCGAGATCAGCTTCACGTCCATGCCCAGGAGGTCGAGGTTGAAGCGGCGGAGGTCGTCGGTGGCCGAAGCCTCGATGGTGACCGCGCCCTCGAGCACGTCGGTCTCGGGGTCGTAGGCGAGGTCGAGGTCGTAGTGAGCGACGTCGTAGCCCCCGTTGCCGAGCTCGGGGAAGTACTCGTCGCCCACGCCGGCGGTCCCCATGCCGCCCGGGGCGCCGGGCTCGGTGCCGGGCCCTGTTGTCGTCGCTCGCGGAGGGTCGCTGGTCGATGTCGAGGATGGTGGACCGGTGCCGCCGGACGTGGCGCGGGTGGTGGTGGTCGCTTCCCGGGCCGGCGGCTTGGTCGTGGGCTCGCCCGCCGCGCCATCGCCGTCGTCGGAACAGGCGGCAGCGGCGAGCGTGAGCGCGAGCGCGACAGCGACGCACCGTGCCGTCGCCCCGAACGTCGACGACCGCATGGGCCTCATGCCAGCGCCACGAGCTCCAACAGGTCGTCGGACCAGTAGTCGAGCTCGCCTTCGGGCATCATCAAGACCCGCTGGGGCTGCATCCGGTGCACGAACTCGGTGTCGTGGCTCACGAGGACGATCGATCCCGGCCAGCGCGACAGCGCGTCGCCGATGGCGGTGCGCGACGGGGGATCGAGGTTGTTCGTGGGCTCGTCGAGCAGCAGCACGTTGTGACGGCCGCAGACCAGCTGCGCCAGGGCCAACTTGGTCTTCTCGCCGCCCGAGAGCGTGCCCGAATCCTGGAAGGCCATCTCGCCCGAGAGCCCGAACATCCCGAGGAGCGCGCGGAGCGTCTGGTCGCCGACGGCTCCGGCTGCGGCCTCGCGCATGTGCCACAGCAGATCGCGGCCGGGGACGATCCCTTCGTGCTCCTGGGCGTAGTAGCCCACGGAAACGTTGTGGCCGGGCTCGACGACGCCCAGATCGGCCTCGGTCACGCCGGCGAGGATGCGCATGAGGGTGGTCTTGCCGGCGCCGTTGAGACCCATCACGAACATCCGCTCGCCGCGGCCCACGTCGAAGGTCACGTCGTCGAAGACCGATGGGCCGCCGAAGCCCTTGCACAGCTGGTCGACGCGCAGCACGGTCTCGCCCGCACGGGGCGGATCGGGAAAGCGAGGCTGGATGACTTTGTCGGAGCGGGCGATCGAGACCACCCCGTCCTGGAGACGCGCCACGCGGGTGTCGAGCGCCTTGGCGGTCTTGGCGCGGTTCTCGGTCTGGCCCCGCATGGAGTCGGCCAGCGACTTGAGCCGGCTGATCTCGGACTGTTGACGGGCTGCCACCTTGACCTGGCGCTCCTCGTCCTTCTTCCGCGAGCCTTTGTACTGCGAGTAGGTGCCCTTGTACTCGACCATCGTGCCGGCATCGATGTGCAGCACACGGGTGATGGCTTCGTCGAGCAGGAGCAGGTCGTGCGACACCACGAGCAGCGCGCCCTTGTAGGTGCGCATGTAGCCCAGCAGCCACGTCTTGGCGTCGACATCGAGATGGTTCGTCGGCTCGTCGAGCAGGAGCAGGTCGCTGCCGGCGTAGAGGATGCGACCGAGCTCCACCCGGCGACGCTCGCCGCCCGACAGCGCCGTGATGGGGAGGTCGAGGCGCGACCCGCTCAGCCCCAGCCCGGCGGCGATACGGCGGACCTCGCCCTCGGCCGCGTAGCCCCCGGCCATGCGGAACTCGTCCTCGGCCTTGGTGAACCGGGCGACGTTCTGATCGGAGGGCTCTTCGTCGACGCGCAGGCGGAGCTTCTCGATGCGGCGCTGGGCCTCGTCGAAGCCTCGGCCCGAAAGGATGTGCGACAGCCCGGTGGAGTCGACGCCGGAGCCTTCGGGACGGGGGTCCTGGGGGAGATATCCCAAGGCGCCCTTGTGGATCGCGACACCTGCTGCGGCTGGCGCCTCGCCCGAGAGCACGCGCAGGAGGCTGGTCTTGCCGGCGCCGTTGCGCCCCACGAGACCCACCTTCTCGCCGGCGCGCAAGGTGAAGGTGGCATTCTCGAGGGTCAGGCGGCCGCCGACCTCGACCGACAGGCCGCGCACAGAGAGCATCCGAGCATTGTGACAGGCCGGGCCGACCATCTCTGACGCGGGCCTCGGGGGCCGCTGGAAGCCGCCGTGAGCCGCCGTGAGCCGCCGTGACCCCAGGCCTCCCGGGTGTGGGAGGATCACGGGCGGTATGGCGGTCTGGTGGGTCAATCAGGGGCAGACGCTCGATCAGGAGATCGAGCACGGGTGCGTCTCGGCCCGACGCCTCGACGCGGCCGGACGGGTGCCCTGGCACTGGGCGACCCTCACCAAGATGCAGCCCGGCGATCTCACCCTGCACGTCGCCCGTCGGGCCATCCGCGCGGTCGGCGTGGTGCTCGAAGGCGCCACGGAGCTCGACGCGCCGCCGTACGAGTCCGATCTGTTGACCGATGCCGGCGGGATCTGGCTCGTCCCCGTCGAGTACCACCTGCTCGAACGGCCCATCCTCGTGGGGACGATGGCCGAGTCGCTGCGGCCGCAGCCACCGTTCAACCGGCGCGGCAACCTCCAGCAGATCTCCTGCTGCGCGTTCGACGACTCGATCGCCGGGGCGCTGGCCGCCCACTACCGCGACCGCTGGCCCACGGCATCTCCCTTCGCCGACCCCGCAGCCTGGCCGAGCTGACGAGCGAACCCCGGTCCCGGTCCGTGTCCTGGTTCAGCTCCGGGCCGAGGGCGCGACGGCGCGTCGCTCGCTCGACGCTCCTCGATCTCGCCGTGATGGCCGCGGCGCTGATCGTCACGGCGCGGACGCTGCACGTCGGCCTGGTCCTCGACAACAACCTGCCGACCGGTGGCGATCTGGCGGCCCATCCCTGGTGGCCCGACTTCCTCCGCCAGCAACTCCTGGTTCGGGGCCGGCTGAGTGGTTGGTCGCCGGACTGGTACGCCGGATTCCCCGCCGGCGTGTTCTACTTCCCCGTCCCCGCGCTGTTCGTCGTCGCGGTCGATGCCGTCGCTCCGTATCCCGTGGCGTTCAAGGTCGTTGTGGTCGCGGGGCCGCTCCTGCTGCCCGTGGCCGCCCATCGGCTGGCCGGGGCTCTGTGCCTGGCGCGACCGGCGCCCGTCCTGGTCGGCCTCGGAGCCGTTGCGTTCCTCCACGTGACGGGCGACAACCGGATCCTCGGGGGGAACCTGGCGTCGTTGGCGGTGGGGGAGTACGCCTACTCGATCGCGCTCACGCTCGGGCTGTTCTCACTCGCCGCGCTGGTGAAGGCGGTCGACGGGCGCTCGCGCGGCGCAGCGGCAGCGGTGCTGCTGGCGGCGACCGTCTGCTCACACGTGGTCGTCGGCCTGGTGATCGCCTTGTGCGCCTTGGGAATGCTGGCCGTGAGGCGATCGACGGTCGCCGTTGAGGTCGTCGGGCGCGTCGGCGCTGCGGGCGCGCTCGTGGGCTCGATCTGGGTGCTCCCGGCGCTGGCCCGCCAGGGCGAGAGCACCGACGTGGGCTGGGTGCGGCGCACCGACCACCTCCAGGCTCTCGTCGGAGCCCCACCCACTGCGATCGGAGCTGCGATCACGTTCGCTGCCGCCGTGGTCGTGATCGCCCGGCGGCGCATGCGGCTGGGAGCTCCGGTACGCGCCCGGGTGCAGTCCCGGGTGCAGTCCCGGGTGCAGTCCCGTCCGCACGACGGCATCCTGATCCTGGGTATGTGGACGGTCGTCGCCGCAGCCGTGTTCGTGCTCATGCCCGGAACGACCATCTGGAACGCCCGGGTCCTCCCGGTGTTCCGGTTGCTGGTGTGGCTCGCGGCAGCAGGGTCGATCGGCAGCCTGATCGCCCGCCTCGCCTCGCGCTCCCCGGAGGCCCGGGGATGTTCGACGGCCGGGCGCCCATCAGCCCGCGCCGTCCGGGCATTGGGGCACATGGCGATGGCGGGGGCGATCGTGACGACGCTCGCGCTCGGCTGGTACCGGTCCGACGAGACAGCGCGGGCCTTCGCGCACGACTTCGGCGGCACCGAGGCGCTGGGCCCGGCCGGCGCCGAGCATGATGCGCTGGTCGCGGCCATCGACGCGTTGGGTCCGACCCGGATCCTGTGGGAGCACGGGACGTTCCTCCGTCGCTACGGCAGCCGCTTCGGGCTCGACGCCCTCCCGCTGCTGACCGACGGGCGGATCGCCACGGCCGAGGGGCTCTTCGCCGAGTCGGCGCTCAGCGCGCCGGCGGTCTATCGCACGATCGCCCAGGTCTCGGCCGAGCCCTTCCGGCGTATCCGGGGCCTCGACTACGGGTCGATCGCCGAGTTCGAGGCGGGCGTGGAAGCCATGCGGGACTTGGGGATTCGGCACTATCTGGCCTACAACGAGCTGGCGCGTGAGGCCGCCGACGCTTCGAGTGGTCTCCGGCTCGTCGCTGACACCGGGCTCGGTTGGCAGATCTACGAGATCGTCGGCTGGGGCCTCGTCGACGATCCGGCGGTCACCATCTCCCGGGGCCGTGACTGGATCCGCCTGTCGGGCACCACGCCGGGGCGGACGATCTCGGTGCGCGAGTCGTGGTCGTCGAGCTGGAGCGCTGACGGTGCCGCCGGGGCCCACCCGCGGCCCGATCCCAGCAACCTCATGACGATCACGCCCGCGGGCACCGAGGTGACCCTGCGTTACGGGCGCACGTGGGCCGACGACCTCGGGGTGGCGCTGTTCGTGCTCGGCGTCGTTGCCGTCGGCCGTTTGGCGCGGGCCCCACGCCCGTGCGCATCTAGAGTCGACCCCGAAGATGCGCCCAGGTACACGGAGGGATGATCGTGCCGACGTTCGACGTGGTCTCAGAGGTCGACATGCAGGAAGTTCGCAACGCGGTCGATCAGGCCCAACGGGAGATCACGACCCGCTTCGACTTCAAGGACACCGAGAGCACGATCGATCTCGATGCCACGAAGAAGGTCATCAGCCTCCACTCGAACACCGAGAACAAGCTCGAGGCCCTCGTTGGCGTTGTCGAGGAGAAGCTCGTCAAGCGCAAGATCTCCCTCAAGATCCTGGCGCGAGGCAAGGTCGAGGAAGCCTCCAAGGGCACCGTCCGTCAGACGGTCACCCTGAACGTGGGGATCGCCGACGACAAGGCCCGCGAGATCTCGAAGTTCATGAAGACGCTGAACCTCAAAGGCGTGCAGACGTCGATCCAGGGCGACCAGCTCCGGGTGAGCGGCAAGAAGCGCGACGATCTCCAGGCGGCCATCGCAGCCCTGCGCGAGCACGACTTCGAGATCCCGTTGCAGTTCATCAACTTCCGCGATTGAGACCCGCCCGCCCGTCAGGCGGTGAGGTCGATGGTGATCTCGAGGTCGACGAACACCGGGGCGTGGTCGGACGGCTGCGAGCCCTTGCGGGCGTTGCGGTCCATGCACGCCCAGCGCACCTGCGACGCCACGGGCTCTGTCGCGTAGAGCAGGTCGATGCGCAGCCCCTCGCCCTTGTGGAAGCAGCCGGCCCGGTAGTCCCACCACGAGTACAGGCCGTCGACCTCGGGATGCACGAGGCGAAAGCAGTCGGCGAACCCCCAGTCGCGGAGCCGGGCCAGCCGGTCGCGTTCGGCCGGCGTGACGTGTGTCGAGCCGGCCATCTTGGCCACGCTCCACACATCGCGGTCGTCGGGAGCGACGTTCCAGTCGCCGGCCACCAGGAACCGATCGGTGGGTGCAGCGACCCGGGCCGTCCATTCGGTCAGGCAGTCGAGCCACACCAGCTTGCGCTCGTAGAACTCCGATGCCGGGTCACGACCGTTGGGCACGTAGACCGACGCCACCTTCACGCCGCCGCACACCGCCGAGATGAGCCGCGCCTCGCCGGGATAGGGATCGTCGACGTCGTCGCCGAAGCCCCGGGTGACGTCGGCGATTCCCACCCGCGACAGGATCGCCACGCCGTTCCACCGGCCCTCGCCGAAGTGCACCGAGTCGTAGCCGAGCGCGCCGAAGCTCAGGTGGGGGAACTTCGCGTCGGGGAGCTTGGTCTCCTGCAGGCACACCACGTCGGGACGGGCGTAGGCGAGCCATTCCTCGACCCGCTCTTGCCGGGCGTTGAGCGAGTTGACGTTCCAGGTCGCGATGCGCACGCTCGACAGCTTGGCACGCCGCTTCCGAAGGCCGGGGAGCGGACCGGAGACAGCCTCCCGGCCGACGGTATCGTCGACGGAGCGATGGTTCGATCGCGAAACGAGAGCGATAGGGGGACGTCATGGGTCAGGGGCCGCTTGCCGGCGTGAGGGTCGTCGAGTTGGTGGGGATCGGTCCGGGTCCGTTCTGCGCCATGATGCTCGCCGACCTGGGCGCCGACGTGATCCGCGTCGACCGGGCGGCTGCTGTCCGCCCCGAGAACCACGGCACACCGAGCCCCGACGTGCTGGCCCGAGGCCGTCGCTCCATCGGCGTCGACCTCAAGCACGGCGACGGCGTGGAGACGGTGCTGCGACTCGTCGAGCAGGCCGACGGGCTCATCGAAGGATTCCGCCCCGGGGTCACCGAGCGGCTCGGGTTGGGTCCCGACGCTTGCCTGGCCCGCAACCCCCGCCTGGTCTACGGGCGGATGACGGGCTTCGGCCAGGACGGCCCCATGTCGCAGATGGCCGGCCACGACATCAACTACATCGCCATCTCTGGCATGCTGCACGCCATCGGCCGCGCCGGTGAGCGCCCCGTCCCGCCGCTGAACCTGGTGGGCGACTTCGGTGGCGGGGGCCTGCTGCTCGCGCTGGGGATCGTGAGCGCCATCCTCGAAGCCCGCACGTCGGGGCAGGGCCAAGTGGTCGACGCAGCCATGATCGAGGGCGCCGCGCTGCTCGGCACGATGATGTTCGGGATGCTCCCGAGCGGCGCCTGGACCGACGAGCGCGGCGTCAACCTGCTCGACACCGGGATGCCCTACTACGACACCTACGAGACCGCCGACGGCCGCTACGTGTCGCTGGGCTCGCTCGAGCCCCAGTTCTACGCCGAGCTGCTCCAGCGGCTCGGGGTGGCCGACGACCCCGGGTTCCCCCAGCGCGACGTCGACAACGACGCGCTCCGCGAGCGCCTCACGACCATCTTCGCTTCGAAGACCCGCGACGAGTGGGACACCATCCTCGGCGGCTCCGACGCCTGCTACGCGCCGGTCCTGTCGATGCGCGAGGCCCCCGAGCATGAGCACATGGTGGCCCGGAAGGCGTTCACGGAGGTCGCCGGGATCGTGCAGCCGGCTCCGGCGCCGCGGTTCTCGCGCACGCCCGGCGCGGTCTCCCGTCCTCCCGAATGGCCGGGCTCGTCGACCGATGCCGCCTTGGGCGAATGGGGCTTCTCTGCCGAACAGGTCGCCGCGCTCCGCGCGGCGGGGGCCGTCAGGTGAGCGACGGCCCGCCCGACGACGCCTCCGGCCCTGCGCCTGGCCCCGGTCGGCCGAGCATGCCTGACGAGCCCGTGCGCCTGGTGCTCGTGCGTCACGGTCAGCCCACGGCGAACTGGTCGGATGGCCCCGGCGACGCCGGGCTCGACCCCGTGGGTCACGAGCAGGCCCGCGTCATGGCCCGGTCTCTCGACTCGTTCGGCCCGGCTGCGCTCGTCACGAGCCCCCTACGGCGCACCCGTGAAACCGCTGCCGCCCTGGAATCGCACCGGAGGGTGCTGGCCCGGGTCGAGCCCCGCGTGGCCGAGATCGCCAGTCCGGCTGCCCTCGTTCACGACACCGATGCCCGAGCCGCGTGGCTCGCCGCTGTCATGGCCGGCCGCTGGGACGCTTCCGAGCTCGACGATGACGTCCGCGCCTGGCGCGACGCCGTGGTGGCGGCGCTCGTCGCCCTGTCGAGCGACACCATCGTCGTCACGCACTACGTGGCCATCAACGTGGCCGTGGGTGCGGCCACCGCCGACGCCCGGGTGTCGCCCGTCCGCCCGGCGCACTGCAGCGCCCATCACTTCGAGGTTGTCGACGGGTGTCTCAGGCTCGTGGCCATGGGCGTCCAGAGCGAGACGACCGTCAGCTCTCGGTGATGGTGACCTCGAGCACATAGACCGGGGCGAGCGGTACCCCGCCACCGGTCTGATCGAACGGATCCCCGATCGACTGGAGTGCGTGCACGATGTCGAGCCCCTCGACGACCTGGCCGAAGATCGAGTACAGCGGCGAGCTGTTGAGCTGCTCCGCCCCGGCGGGGTCGGAGACGATGAAGAACTGCGACCCGCTGGTGTCGGGTCCGGAGTTGGCCATCGCCAGCGTGCCCTCCGAGAAGTTGGCGCCCAGGTTCTCGTCGGCGAGCGAGTAACCCGGCCCGCCTGAGCCCGACCCGGTGGGATCGCCGGCCTGGACCACGAACCCGGGCACGATCCGGTGGATGGGCGTCCCGTCGAAGAACCCCTCGCGAGCGAGGAACACGAAGCTGTTGACGGTGTTCGGGGCCGCGGCCGCGTCGAGCTCGACGACGACGTCGCCGCACGAGGTGGTGATGGTCGCGGTGTAGGTGATGTCGGCTTCGACGGTGAGCTCGGGTGCGGCTGGGAACTGCGCGGGAGTCCCGGTTGGCGGGGCAGGCACGGGTGCGGCGAGGCACCGGCTCTGGGCCGTCGCCAGCTCAGGGGTGTACCCGAGAGGTTCGGTCACCGTGCCGAGCAACGCCAGCGGGTTGATCGGCAGCCCGGTCGTCGGGTCGACCGGCAGGAGATCGACCCCGGTGGGATAGACGCCCGCCGGCGAGTAGTACACGAAGATCACGTCGTTGTCGGCGGGGACGTACGTGCCGGGATCACCGGCCAGGATCGAGCCGTTCACCGACAGCGCCAGCTCGGCCGGCTGGCCCGCCAGCGGCGTCTGTTCGGGACAGGGGGCACCATTGGGGAACCCCAGCACGCCCTCCGCCGCATTGAAGACGCCCTCTGGCGTGAGCGCCAGACCGAAGGGCTCGAGCAGACGGTTGACGGTGGCGTTGGCTTCGGCGTTCTCGGGCCCGGTGGGGGCGATGTGGGCGATGCCCTGGCCGTCGCTGAAGACGCCGAGCCCGGGGAGGCTCGGCGGCGCCGGCGCGGCCTGACCCCCGCAGAACGACAGCCCGAAGAACGCGTGGAAGTGCTCACCCACCTGGGCGCCGTCGTTCGACGCGCCCGAGACCCCCACGATCGATTCGGTGTCGTCGTTCCAGACCTGCACTGCCACCACAGCGGCGGCGATGACCACCAAGGCCACGGCGCCGGCGATCATCTGACGGACCACGCGACGCCGGGCCGGGTCGGGCGGAGGGCTCGCCTCCGCCGAGGGCTCGCTCTCGGGCGCTGCGGGCTCGACGGTTTCGGTGTGGTCGCTCACGAACGGGAGAGGCTACTGGCTGACCCGCCGCCGCCCGGGTCTCAGCGGCCGGAGGCCGTCACGAGTGCGGGGCGGGGCACGAGCTCGTCCGAGAGACGGTCGATCTCGGGGCACGAGACCCGGAACGGATCGGGCACCGTCACCGTCCGTACGGGCGAGTTGTACCGGTCGGCCGTCGAGAGGCTGGTCCATCCCGCCCGGTAGTTGGCCTTGAGGTCCTGGGCCCGGCCGATGAACCGGGCCCGCAGCGCCGCCCGGGTCGTGGGTGGCGGTTCCAGGATGGCCCGTTCGACGTCGCCGTCGTCGACCATCCGCTGCAGGGAGCCTCGCTGCTCGAGCAGGCGGGCGAGCGATCGCCGGGGGTCGACCTCGTGGTAGCCCAGGTCGATCTCGATGAGCCGATCATCGCCGGGCTCGACACCATGGCGGTCGGCGTACCCGCGGACCAGGCGCCCCTTGGCGATCCAGTCCACCCGGTCGTGGCAGCGCTCGGGATCGACGAGGAGGTCGCCGACGGTCTCCGTCCACATGGCCAGCGCCCGGATCTCGTCGTCTGGGAGTTGATGGCGCTCGGCAAAGGCGAGGGCGGCGTCGAGGTACTTCGCTTGGAGCTGAACGGCGGTCGGTCGGCGCCCGTCGCCGAGCCTGACGCGCCGCTTGAGCGTGGGATCGGCCGACCAGCGCTGCATCGCTCCCAGAGGATCGGTGAGCTCGACCTGCGGCCACAGTTCGGGCTCGGTCTCGAGGATCCTCAGTGCGATGGCGGTCGAGCCCAACTTCAGGTAGGTGGCGTAGCTCGACATGTTGGCGTCGCCGCAGATGAGATGAAGACGGCGGAACCGCTCCTTGTCGGCGTGGGCCTCGTCGCGCGTGTTGACGAGCGCCCGTTTCTGCGTCGTCGTCTCGCCGATCGTCGCCTCGAGGTGATGGGCCCGGGGCGAGATCACGAAGGGCGACCCGTCACGACCGCTGTTGTCGCGCATGCAGCGCGCCACCACCTGGCCGGCACCGGTGAAGACGATGCGTGAGACGAGGAAGGGGATCAGCGCGTGGTAGAGGCCCCCGGTCTCCACCTGGCGGTCGACGAGATAGTTCTCGTGGGTGCCGTAGGTGTGCCCGGTGGCATCGACGTTGTTCTTGTAGACCCTGAGATCGGCCCGCTGGTCGCTGCGGCGGAGCCGGGTCAGCGCACCGATGCGAGCGGATTCCAGGATGCGCTCACCCGCCGCGTCCCAGGTGACGGCCTCGGCGATCGTGGAGCATTCGGGGGTCGAGTACTCGGGATGGTCGCCGACGTCGCGGTAGAACCGGGCGCCGTTACCGAGGAACACGTCGGTGCCGTCGCAGGTGATGGTGCGGACGATCTCGGTGCCCACGGACTCGGGGCTGGGTGCGAACCACATGCCGGTGCCCACGCCGTACTCGACCTCGGTGCCGTAGATCCTCCGACGGATGCCCGTGACCGGGTCGATCCGGGGGTCGCGTTGGGTCGCCGGTGCGACGCCGACCCGGGCCCGGACGGTCGGCGACGGAGCCGCGCTGCCTGGCGCGAAGAACCATCCCATAGGCCACACATCGGCCGGACCGGGCCCAACTTGAGCGCGGCGACCGTCTCCGCCCAGCTCTCAGGCCGCGCGCCCTCAGCCTGTCTCGACGCCGGGAAGCAGGACCCGGGCGGTACGTTGGGCGTCGCCGGCCACCAGCCGGCCGGGGAAGCCCGTGCTGAAGTCGTTGGATCGCGCCGCCGCCCGGTTGTAGGCGTCGACCGCAGCGAACATCGCCCCGTCGGTGGCCACGACCGCAGCGAGAGCCGCTGCGACCTCGGGGGAGGATCCCAGATCGGGACGGGTGTCGAGCAGCGCGCCCGCTCTTCTGGCGAGGCCCTCCAAGGTGTTGACGGCCAGCACACGGCGTGCTGCCGCACCGCGATCGGGAGCGCGAGCGGGAGCGGTCGACTGGTGGAGGTTCTGCCACTCGGCCAGCCCAGCCTCGATGTCGGCGGGCAGGGGCTCACCGGGGCCCAGGATCGAGCCGATCGCCTCCCCGAGCGCCGCCAATGCGTCGTAGCGTTCATCGGCGACGGTCTCCAGCGCGCCAAGGCGTTGGTCGAGCGTGCGCTCCGTCGAGGCCTTCCGCGATCGGGCCCACGCGACGGTGAGGCCCGACGCCGCGACCAGCAGGACGACCAGCACGCCGGCGACGAGCGCTGTGGGGCTCCGTACGGCCCTTCCGGCCCGGTCGTGGTCACGGATCATCCATGTCTCACCCTATCGGTAGGGTGAGACGACGGGGTGGAGGACGGGCGCACGGGAGCGCTCGGACCGGCCGCCATCGCTTCGAGTGGCGGGTGGTCAGGGGCCATGCAGCGGCGTGCCGGTTCGAGACTGATGGTGAACACTGCGATCGCCGTGGTCGTCGTGGCCGTGGCGTCGCTCGGTGGTTGGCGTCTGGGCCAGGCCCGGGGGGAGCGGACCGACGGCCTCGTGACTCACGTCATCGACGGCGACACCGTGGTGGTGCGCGTCGGCGGCGAGGAACAGACGGTTCGGCTGCTCGGTGTCGACACGCCCGAGACCAAGCATCCCGACCGTCCCGTCGAGTGCTTCGGGCCCGAGGCGGCCGCCCACACCGAGGCCCGTCTCGCGGGTCGACGGGTCACGCTCGAGTACGACGTCGAGACCCGCGATCGGTTCGGCCGCCTGCTGGCGTACGTCTACCTCGACGGGCAGCGCTATAACGACGAGCTGCTACGCGACGGGTTCGCGGAGCTGCTCGTGATCGCGCCCAACGGCCGGCATGCCGAGACGATGCTCGACCTCGAGCTCGCAGCGCGACGCGAGGGCCGTGGCCTATGGGGCGTCTGCTGAAGCACGGTCGCTCGCCCCGGCGACCAGCCCCAGCAAGGCCTCACCGTGCGATCGAGCGAACATCGTCCCGACCCCGAGCGTGATCAGCCCGTCGACATCGTGAGGGGGCTCTGCAGCAAGGGCCTTCAGCACGCTGTCGTCGAGGACGACCGACGGATCGACCCCGGCCGCCCGGGCCTGCGAGCGCCGCCAACGCTGCAACGCCGCGAACAGAGGGTCGTCGAGCCGAGGTGCCGGTCGCCGGTCGAGCCGGAGCCGGGCCCGCGACGTGGCCAGGGCGCTGCGCGCGGCATCGACCCGGCGCTCGGCCGCGGTCTCAGGCGCCGCCGCCCGCTCGCCGCCACCACCCAGGCCCACCAGCGTGGCGCGCAGCCGGGGGAGCCACGGGCTCGCCGCCCGTTGACGGACGGCCCCGCCGAGCTCACGCCGCTCGGCCCACGAGCAGTGGAGAACGTGCTCGGCCCGAGTGAGGGCCACGTACAGCAGTCGAGCCTCCTCGTCGCGCTCCGCCGTCGAGGAGGCCCACGAGATGGGCACGAAGCCGTCCTCGAGGCCGGCCACGAACACGATCGGCCATTCGAGGCCCTTGGCCCGGTGGAAGGTCATCACGGCGACGGCGTCGCAGCCGGCCTCCAGATCGTCCTCGCCCGGACGGGCTGCCCGCAGGAAATCGCAGAAGCCGTCGAGCGATCCGCCACCACCGTCGGCTGCGAGGTACTCCTCGACGAGTGTCGCGAGGAGCGCTGCCCGGCCCGGAGCCAGGCGGGGGCCGTCGTCGTCGGTCAGACCTTCGGTGAGAAGCGTGGACCATCGGGCTCCGGGGGCGGTACGCATCGCGGTCCGTGTCTCGCGCAGCACGGTCGCCACGTCGGCGTCGTCGACGATGGGCGCCGTCGTGGCCGCGGTGGTGGGAACGCCGGCCGCGTGCAGCGCATCGCGAATGGGCCGCGCCTGCGCGTTGGTCCGCACCAGCACGGCGATGGCCGACCACGGGTGGCCCGCCCGATTGGCCTCGACCGCGGTGCGGGCGATGGCTCGGGCCTCGGCGTGCTCGTCGGGGTGGACGACCAGCGTGGGGACCGGTCCGTCGGGTCGAACAGCGGTGATCGACGAGCCGGCGACCCGTTGGTCCCGGTCTCGGCTGTCGCCGCTGTCTCGGCTGTCGCCGCTGTCTCGGCTGTCGCCGCTGTCGCGGCTGTCGCGGCTGTCGCCGGCGCTGGGCGCCGCCAGCCCGGACGGCCCGGACGGCCCGGACGGCCGCGGGAGCACGCTCGAGGCCGTCGCCAGGATCTGCGGGCTCGAGCGGTAGTTCGTCTCGAGGCGGAGGACTTCGCCGCCGTTGCTCCACGACGGGAAGTCGAGCAGGTAGCGGGCGTCGGCGCCGGTGAAGCTGTAGATCGACTGGCGGTCGTCGCCCACGACGGTGAGCGTCGACGCGTCGCCCATCCACATCGACAGCACGCGGAACTGAACTCGGGTGAGGTCTTGGAACTCGTCGACGAACAGGTGCCGGTGGCGCCAGCGCTGGGCGGCGGCGAACTCCTTGTCGGTCTCGAGGGCATCGGCCAGGCGCTCGACGAGATCGTGGAAGTCGATGACACCACGCGAACGCTTCTCGTGCTCATAGGCGGTGAGGGTGGCCGCGATGAGCTCGGGCGCGAGCGGGGGGACTCGGCCCGCGGCGCGGAACTCGCGGGGGTAGTCATCGGCTCCGATGCCGTGGGCTCGGGCCCAGTCGAGCTCTCGGGCGACGTCGGCGACGAGCGCGGGGACGGGAAGGGGGACGTGGTGGCGCCGACAGGCGGTCTCGACGGCCGCGGCCACGACCCGTCCGGGTCGATCGAGGAGATGCGGGATCGCCAGGCGACGGTCGACCCACCGCCGCCGGAGCTGGGCCAGGGCCAGGGCGTGGAACGTGCCGGTCGTCTCGCCTCGGACGCCGAGCTGACCCAGGCGCTGAGCGAGCTCGCCCGCGGCCTTGCGGGTGAACGTGACCGCCAGGACCCGTCGAGGATCGATGGCGCCCGTCGAGCACTGCCATGCGATCCGGCGGGTGAGCACCCGGGTCTTGCCGCTCCCCGCGGCAGCGACGACGGCCAGCTTGGCCGCGGGTGCCGTCACGACGATCCGTTGGCGCTCGCTCAGGTCGTCGAGCAGGCCGCCGGGATCTCGGAGTGACGACGCGCCGGGCCGGGAATGCACGCCGGGTTGGAGCTCGAGATCGACATGACCGGCCACCGCGTGCACCGTACCAGGCGAATCACATCCATGTCACTCGTGACCGGTGCCCCGACCTGGCGAGCGACACGGTCACCAGCCGAGCTCGTCGAGGCGATCGTCGTCGATCCCGAAATGATGGGCGACCTCGTGCAGGACGGTGGTCGCGATCTGATCGACGAGCTCGTCGTCGTCGAGGAGTGCACCCTCGTGGCGAAGCCCGAGGTGCGGTCCCCGGAAGATCGTGATGCGATCGGGCAGCGTGAGGTTGTAGGTGATCACCGATCGACGGGTGAGAGCGACGCCCTCGTACAAGCCGAGCAGGATGTCACCCGATCCGAGCCCGACGCTCTCGAGCTGGGCCGGTGTGGGCCAGTCGGCGACGAGAACGGCGACATTCTCCATGACCTCACCGAGATCCTCGGGGATCGTGTCGAGAGCATCGGCGACGAGGGCTTCGAACTCGCGAGCTGTGAGACGCATCGGCTCCGACGATACCGAGCGTCTCAGGCTGACAGGGTGCGCGTCGGCGACACGGTTCCCATCCGATCGCCCTCCACCGGCACGGTCGTTCCCTCGTCGAACACCGGCGCCAGGCTCGTCTCGAAGTCGAGGTCGATGTCGATGTCGATGTCCAAGCTCCTGTCCACGTTCACGTCCATCTCAAGGTCGAGAGGCTCGGGTCTGGTGGGGTGCTTCGTCCCGACGGTCCGACCCGGCGCCCGGGCCTCCCAGGCTCGGCGTTGGTTGGCGATCTCCGAGGCCACGACCAGCCCGATCAGACCGATGACGACCCCGGCGAGACGAACGCCGGACGGGGCCTGGCCGAGCGAGACGGGCAAGGTGCAGATGTTGACGAGCGTGTGCGCGAGCACACCCGGCAGGAACGAGCGCGTGCGGAGGGCCACCATGCTCGTGAGAACGGCGAAGGCGAGGAACGGCGCGATGTCGAGGAGGCTGGTCATCTGCTCGAGATGCCCGGGCATCGCGGCGAACGTCACCGATGAGATGCCCAGGCCGATCGCCAGAGCCACGGAGCGACCCGCCCCGACGATCAGCGCGGCCGCGGCGATCAGGAGCGGGATCGAGTAGCGGAACTGCGCTTCCTCGACCAGGGCGTTGGCCAGGAGCGCCAGGGACTCGGTGTCGCTGCCCATCGTCCGGCTGTAGTACCCGGCAGCGACGACGAGCCCGATGCCGAGCACCACGTAGAACTCGCGCCAGTGCCGCCAGGGCCCGAGGCGCATGTCGAGGAAATCGACGAGCGGGCCGTCGGGGTCGGTCGTCGTCCGGCCCGCCCGTCCCCGTCGGGCCAGGGCGACGAGCAACGCCAGCGACGGGAACAGCGACATCGGGATGGGGAGGCGCCCGACCCACCACGGCGAGGGAGCGAAGTAGTCGTAGAGGAAGCCAACCACCACGACCACCACGACCGCGGTCACCGCCACCGACGGGTCGGTCGTCGATCGAGCGCGGAGGCCGTGGGAGCCGCTTCGGAGGGTGTCCCCGAGGCTGGACGGGTACTCGGCACTGCGGACCTCGCCTACGACGGAGCGGATCTCGACGGTCACGGTTCCCCTTCCAGGTGGCCGGACCGTAACTGTCCGGGGCCCGCAGGGGTACACCGCGCCGGCCGACTTGCCCGGTGCGCCCGAACTGCGCGCTCAAGGAAGGCCGCCCGCTCGCCGATGATGCGCATCCTCATCGGGCCCGATCGGACCCCGAGCCCGTCTTCGCGAGCCCTTCCAAGGGCGTTTGGCACGCGGGCCCTCCAACGACGCCGTACATTGGGTTCATGGCCTACCCCAAGCACCTGCTCAACCCGGGCGAAGCGATCGCCGTCGACTTCAACCCGCACTGGTGGTACTTCTGGGAAGCGGCGGTCTCGGGCCTGGGCGTGATCGTGCTGGCCTTCTTGGCGTTCAAGCCCGATGGAACGGTCGGAGACATCCTGAAGTACGCCTGGTACGCGGCTCTCGTCGTCTGGCTGGGGTCGACGATCTGGCGCTGGCTCACCTGGCGGACGACGCACTTCGTCGTCACCAGCGATCGCCTCGTGTTCCGGGCGGGCGTGTTCTCGCGCACCGGCCGTGAGATCCCCCTCGAACGCATCAACGACATCACGTTCAATCAGTCGCTGTTCGAGCGCATGCTGGGCGCGGGTGACCTCGTCATCCAGTCGGCGGGCACGGAGGGCATGCAGAAGTTCACCGACATCCCGAACCCCGAGTTCGTCCAGTCCGAGATCTACCGGCAGATCGAGGGCAACGCCAAGAAGACCGCCGAGTACTCGAAGATCGACCCGGCTCTCATCGCCCAGGCCATGGCGGCGCCGCCGACCGGCCCCGCACCGGTGCCGCCGCCGGGCGTGCCCGGTGAGTCGGTCACCGATCAGCTCTCGAAGCTCGCCGAGCTCCGCGACAAGGGCGTCATCACCCAGGCTGACTTCGAGGCCAAGAAGGCCGAGTTGCTCGGCCGTATCTGACGCGCCTCCGGCGCACCGACCAGCGCGGATGGACACCGAGAATCGGACATCAGGAGGAAACGGGGCTGCCACCCGGGGCTCCGTCTCGGTGTCCGAGCGAAACGACCAAACGCTGAGTCGCCCACGGGCGTGTACGTACTGAATGGTTGCGCTCCCGATGCCCGCATCGCTGCCCCCGTGGTCGCACAGAACCCGCAGCTCCGACGCCGTTCCGATGGGCGGGGCCGATCATGGGGCCGCGGCGCGGCCCGCCGACGGGTCCGTCGACATCTCGTTCACGGTGAGCGCGGTCGACTACGAGAGCGTGTTCCGTTTGCACTATCAGCCCATGGTCCGGTCCCTGGCCGTGGTGGCCGGCAACCGCGAGGACGCCGCCGACGCCGTTCAGGAGGCCTTCACCAAGGCCTACGTGCGGTGGAAGAAGATCTCGACCTACGACGATCCGGCCTCGTGGATCAGACGCGTCGCCATCAACAAGCTCCGCGATGGGCATCGGAGCCGCAAGCACGGTGACGCCCTGGCGCAGCGGATCGGCTCCCGCGAGAGCCGAGACGGTGCGGCTGAAGGACCCGAGACCGAGGTCGTCGAGGCAGCATCCAAGGACGAGGCCGGGCGGCGCTTGGCCCGCGCCCTCCAGTCCCTCCCTCGTCAGCAACGGGCGGCGCTCTCGCTGTTCTATCTCGAGCAGTTGAGCGTCGCCGAGGTCGCCCGCTCCATGGGCCTGTCCGAGGGCGCAGTGAAATTCCACCTCCACCAGGGTCGCGACGCCTTGCGCGTCCGGCTCGACCCAAGAGCGAGCTGAGATGGTCGACATCGATCCGTCCCTCCCGACCCCCGAGCGTGATCGGTCGCTGGGTGTCATGTTCGACGCCCTCGCGCCGCGCTTCGACGACACCGATGCCGTGTGGTCGGGTCTCGGACCGCGTCTCTCCCGGGCTCGCCGACGCCATCGGCTCGCCACGATCGTCACCCCCGTCGCCTCCCTCGTGATCCTGCTCGGCTTGGGCGCCGCCTTCGCCGCGCAGGGTGGGACCGACCAGCAGACCCCCATCGAGTTCGGCGTCTCCACGGGCACGGGTGACGACGACGGCACGACCGAGCCCTCGTCGAGCGGCCCGTCGTCGCCGTCCACCGACGGGTCAGGTCCCGACACCAGGCCGTCGAGCGTCACGAACTCGAGCTCGGCCCCGCCGCTGGTGTCGAGCGGTTCGGCCGTGGTGCCCGGGGCCACCGTCGGCTCGTCGCTGAATCCCGGCTCGACGCCCGATTCGGGCTCCGCGTCCCTCACCACCTCGTCGCGCAACACCACGACCCCCTCGACCGGCCCCGGAGGGTCAGGGGGAGGCTCGTCGACGACACCGAACTCCACCCCGACGTCCCGTTCCCAATCCGTCACCTCGGGTACCACGCCATCGACTTCGAGCAGCGGCACGACCCCGGGATCGGGGAGCGCCTCGAGCTCCACGACGCCCTCGTCGGGCAGCTCGTCGCCCACCTCGGGCTCGGGCAGCACCCCGTCGTCGGGCTCGGGAACGACCTCGGCGACGACGATCCAGCAGTCGTACTCCTCGGCTGGCGGCTCGATCACCGTCCGGTTCGACGGGTTGTCGGTGACCCTCGTCTCGTCGACGCCGGCGAGCGGCTTCACCGCTCAGGTGAACGAGGCCGGTCCGGGCAGCCGGGTCGAGGTCGAGTTCTCGAGCTCCGGCTCGGGCGACTTCCGGGTTCGGGCCGACGTCGACGACATCACCGGCCAGCTCGAGTTCTCGGTGAATTAGGCAAAGCGCCGCCGCGCCCGTCCGTAGCGCCCGAGACGCCGCCGCCGCCGGGCACCCGCCATGGGTGTCCGGCGGCGGCCCGCGTCGGGGGTGTCGATCGGCGCCGTGTGGGCCTTCCGGGCCAAGTCGGGCGCAATGAGGGGGAGATCCCCCAAACCACAGGCACCTGGCCGTCGTGTCATCGTCATCGTCAACAACAGCAACGGATTTCAGGAGCCCACAAGATGACCCGTCCCCGCCTTCCCCGATCCCTGCTGGCGCCGCTCGGTGCCGCAACGTGCATCGGCGTGCTGATCGCAGTCAGCGCCGCCGTCGGCGCTGTCACAGGCGATCCCACGCCCGCAACGCAGCTAACCGGCGTCACCGCGGGGAGCAGCCCGGCGTCAGGGAGTTCGCCATCGTCGGCGGGAACCACCGGTGCAACCTCGGCGTCGACGCCGAGCAGCGGATCGCTTCCTGGTACCCATTGGACAGCGCCGGAGTTGGGGTCGAGCCCCACGCGTCCCACAACGGCGGCCTCGACGCCGGGCAGCGCCACCTCGGCCACCACCCCGGGCACGATGGATGACCGTGGGAGGGCGACGCCGGGGAGCGGAACCACCTCGACCTCGCTCGACGATGACGATGACGATGATGACGACCGGACGTCGACCTCGCTCGACGATGACGATGATGACGATGACGACCGCACCTCGACCTCGCTCGACGATGACGATGACG
>VFJJ01000134.1 GCA_009886115.1 Actinomycetota bacterium | reverse complement strand
TCAGCGTCGAACGCTCGGCACTGCGGGCGTGGGTGCAGGCCCACATGGCCGGCGAGACGGTGGCGCTTGTGGCCGCGACGAACGAGACCGTGATCCGGTTGAACGAGCTTGTTCAGGCCTGGCGGATCGCCCACGACCAGCTCGACCCGACCCGGACCGTCACTGCCGGGGCGTATCAGGTGCATGTCGGGGACCTCATCGTGACCCGTCACAACGACCGGCAACTCCTCACCGACCGCAGCCTGATGGTCAAGAACCGCGACACCTGGACCATCACCCACACCCACCCCGACGGCCGCCTGACCGTGACGGGTCGGGCCGGAACGATCGCCCTCCCCGCCGACTACGTGTCCCAGCGTGTCGAGCTTGGCTACGCGCAGACGGCGCATGCCAGCCAAGGCCGTACGGTCGACAGGTCGATCCTCATCGTCGACGGGCCGGTCGATGCTGCCGGGATCTATGTCCCCATGACCCGAGGCCGTCACAGGAACGACGTCTACGTCATCGCTGAACAACCAGATCAGGCCATCGACATCCTCACCTCGGCGCTCACCCAACGGTGGATCGACACGCCCGCCACCATCCGCGCCGCCCAACTCGCCAACCTCACCCTCCTCCCCGAGTGGAAGGCGATCCCCTTGTCGGGTATGGAGATCCGAGATCTGCTCGAACGCGACCACCTGCTCACCAGCCGGATCGACGGTCACGACTGCACGCTCAACAACCTCGCCCGGCAAATCGACGACGGCCTACGACGCCACCAGCAGCTCACCCGAGAGATCACCACCGACTCGGCCCGCTGTACCGCAGCCCAGACGACCCTCGACCGGCACGACCGGGTCCTGCACCGTCACGGCCACGCCGGCGAGATCAACGAGGCCCGCACCATCCTCGGCTGGCTGCCCCGCTACCTCGACAAGCAACAACGCGAGGCAACCCAGCTCGCCGAAGAGCTCGACAGCCTACGGACACGACAGCGAGAGCATCAACGGCAGGCCCCGCGACGCCGGGCCTGGGACACCGAACGCAGCACCGTCCGAGACGACATCCACCGAGACTTCACGGCACGGCTCGACGACGTGCGACACCATCCGACACGAACCATGACCAATCAACTCGGCGCCCGCCCCACCGACCGAGAAGCAGCCGACTTGTGGGACCAGGCCGCCGCCCGCCTCGACCGCCACCACGGCGCCTACGGGGCTCCCGAGCTGCCGACGGCCCTCGAACGAGCGACCGGTTTCCCCTACACCGCCCAAGCCACCAGCGCGGCCGACACCCGACGCGCCATCGAGCAACTCACCCGCACCCTCCACCGGGAACACGACCGAGGCTTCGGCCTATACCTGTGACTTGTCTCGTGCGAGGTTGCCCCGGCGGTAACGGAACTTCATGGCGGCCTCCTGCTGGGGATCATACGGTCAGGCTGTAGCGGCGGTGGTGGACGGGGTCGTCGGCGCCAACGTGACGGAGCGCGGCGAGAGCGCGGCGTCGGATTTGGGGGGTTGGCTGGCGGTAGCCCTTCACGCGACGGATCTGACCGTCGGCGGATTCCACGCCGGCGCCTGCCCATCGCAGACGCATGTCGCCTTCGTTCCAGCGCGTCACGTTCCGGCCGTGCTCTCGGACGATGTCGATCATCGCTCCGTCGGGTTCGTGGGCATGGACATCTTCAACGATGTCAGCGGGGCGGGTGAGATGGTGACCGTCTCAACGGGCGTTCGCGCAGGCTCTCGGCGGCGTCGGATCGACCATCGAGCTGGCAGGCGAACGCATTGATTGAGCGCGGCCGAGGGCTATGACGTCCTCGACATTCAGTGACGGGCCCATACATCTTAGGTAGTCAGGCACCATCGGAAGCTGCATTCTCTCGCGACGTTATCGCGGCAAGAATTTCTAGTTCATGATTGTCGACAAACTCAGCTTCCATTTCATTTCTTACTATTAGCTCGATGTCCCGCACGTGAGCCGCCCAGCATTCAAGGTCTGTGAGGGCAACCGATATTTCGAACTCCTTGGCATCGGTGAGATCATCGAGATGCGCACCACTTGGAATACGCGAGATCACGAGATCATAGACCGCCGAAACATCATCAACACCCCTGAAACCGTTGGCAGTCATACAGTCACTCCAGAGTACCCACGCTCCTAGTAGCCGAACGTCGGAAGAAATGCGATCTTCAAGAGCAACGATCAGAGGTGCGAGTGTTCGCATCGACTCACCGCCCTCTGAACGCTCAGCGGTAGAAATGAAACAGCTCTCACTGTCGTATCCCGATGAATCTGTTCCGTATAATGCGTCATCATAACTAGCTCGAGCTCCGGGTGACAATGCTTCATAGTACTTTTGGTTTGGATCGGACCTAGCCGGGCTCATGTTGTCGATGATGCCTTCAAGGATACCGTATCCGCGATTTCGGCGGGACTCCAGGTCGTAGGGATCCCGATAGAGCTGCGCTAGTTCACCTACTTCTGGCTCCGTTACGAAATAGTCAAAGCCTCGACTGGACATACATTCCCGGACAAGGTCTCTTCGGTGAAGCTCGCGCGCATGAGACGCATCTTCGTCCTCTTGGAACAACGCCTGTAGCGGCCCGAGCGATTTGCGTTCTAGATCTGGTGGATTCGTGTTCGAGGTGTACGTATCTCGTCGATCGAGTGAAGCTGAAGTTTGCCTTGAGGTCTCTCGATCCAATCGAGAGCTCTGTGCTGGAGCTTCGCTTGGCATAGACACAGCGCCGTCGATGGCCTGGCGCGAAGTAGTGTATCCACCACCTTGTGGCGATGATTCGACGCGCGGCTCCGCCTCTGCCGTGCATCCAACGAAAAGGGTGAGCAGCGAAACCGATAGAATAGGCACGACTCCAGCTCGGCGTGTACGGAGTCTAGGCTTGATTGGGCTGCGCCGAGCACCAGGTCTAACTTCGGTTGACACGGCCGACCTCCTGGAGATTCCAGTGACCCCGGGCCCGGGCCGATCAACCTCCGGTCGTTTCGGAGTGATCGTCGACCTTGCACTTGCCCTGCGTCGCTCTGCAAGTTCGGATCCTGGGGGCCCGAACTCCCAGCGGTACTTGTTCTAGCTGGTTCTAGCTGGGTTCTAGCTGGCGGTGTATTGCGCGGAGCAGCCGACGAAAAGTCGACACACCCAGTGCCTTGTGCTGTAGAAGTATGATGGTGAGTTTACCCCATACTCAGCATCCGTTGGTAGAATTCCAGAGACCTCTGGTTCGTACCAGTCACCATTTGAGTAATAGCGGGCCCGAACCGTGACGTAGTAGTAGAGCCCGCCAACAGGGTTGCAATCAGACGTGTTGGCTGTAACTGCTAGGCGGGCGCCGCCACCTCCTGTATGGTAGCCGAAGGCATTACATGACTCGTAGCTGAACCCGGCTGTCGAAAAGAACGAGTCCGAGTTGTGCGCAGCGCTCGTACCGACTAGCGAACTGGTGAGACCGACGGAAGTGAGGATGGTCACAAGAAGAACTCTGGCGAGTCTCTTCCGAATCCATCGAGGTATCACTATTCGGACCTCCCGTTTTGGTGTTGGAGTAAAGCCCTTGGACTGCCTGTTTGTGGAAGCTATCGTAGCCGGATAGTTCTGGGGATTCGGACGTGAACTGGGGTAACCGACGGCCTGAGTGCCTGAGACTTACGCCCGCTCAGGCTATTTGCTTGCCATTCGATGGAGCCAAACCCGGGTCGTGACCTCCGCATGTCCGCACAGGTAGATGTCCGGCCAGACCTGGTCTGTGACATCTGGGACGATTCATTATCCAAGATTTATCGTTGGAGGGCGTGGGCGGGTTGGATGTGGGTGGCTTGCCAGGCGGGGTAGAGGCCGGCGAGGAGGCCGGCGGTGGCGCCGGCGAGGGGGGCGAGGAGGGAGGCTCGGAGGTCGAGGACGGGGGCCCAGTCTTGGGTTGTGGCGATGATGACGGTGGTGATGGTGCCGAGGCTGGCGCCGAGGGTGCCCGCGAGGATGCCGGTGGTGGTGGTTTCGGTGAGGAGGTGGGTGGCAATGTGGCGGGGCCGGGCGCCGAGCGCTCGTCGGAGGCCGATCTCGGGGATGCGTTGGATCAGGTTGGCGAGGGTGGCGTTGCCGATGGTGATGGCACCGATGGCGAAGCTGATCGCGGCGAGGACGAGGAGCAGGTCGTGGATGTCGCCTTCGATGTGACGTCGGAGGGTGCGGGGGTCGGGTGGGGCGAGGGCTTGGAGTCGGGCGGGGTCGTCGGGTCGGAGCGCATAGGGGGCTTGGTAGGCGATGGTGAGCGCGGCGCCGGGGGCGGTGTCGATGAGCGCCTCGACCACGGCCGTCGCACCACCATCCCGGTTCAAAGGTTCTATCGTGCTCGTGGGGATCACGATCCCGAGGAGCGTCTCGGGGCGGCGGACGACATCGTCGACGATCCCGATGATTGTGAAGGCGTGCCCGTCGACGAACAATGCCGGTTGGTTGTCGATCCGGGTGATACCCAGCCGGACCGCAGCGGCTCGTCCCAGCAACGCGACGGGCTCGCCCCGGGTCTCGTGGAAGCTGTCGTAGAGCCGTCCGGACGCGAGTTGGGGGCGCATCGCGGCGAGGGCGCCGGGTGTCGCCGCGGTGACCGGGAGCAGCTCGCCTTGGGTCGGGTCGGCGATCGGGTTGCGGGCGATCGTCCGGTCACCGACCGCGATGACGATGCCGGCGTGGTTGACGCCGTTGAGTCCTTCGAGCCGCTGGTCGGTGTCGGGAGGGAACGGGGGGGTTGGTTGTTCGGGTTGGGCGTCTTGGACGATGACCTCGGTGGCCCGGATGGCATCGAACCGATCGGACACCTGCCGTTCGGCCGTTGCCGCCAGCCCGAGGGTCGTCACCGCAGCGGCGGCCCCCAGCACGGTCCCCAACGCGGTCAGGGCGGTGCGGACCGGGCGTCGCCCGATGCTCGCGGCGCCTTCCCGGGCCACGTCGACCAAGGCCAGTCGGGACCGGACGATCCCCAGGTCGGCCAATGGCCGGGCCCGGCGGATCATGGTGCGGCCGGTGCGAGCTCGACGACCATCCCGTCATGCACCGATAGCAAACGACCGGCCCGAGCGGCGACGACCGGGTCATGGGTGACCATGATGACGGTCAAGCCGACCGTGGCTTTGAGCTCGTCGATCAGGTCGAGCACGGCGGTCGACGTAGTCGAGTCGAGGTTCCCGGTCGGTTCGTCACACAACAAGACCTCGGGCCGGCCGGCGACGGCTCGGGCGATCGCGACGCGTTGACGTTCGCCACCCGACAGCGTTGCTGGGACCGCCCCTGCCCGATGTCCGAGCTCGACCCGTTCGAGTGCCTCGTCGACCCGGCGTCGTCGTTCCCGGCGACCGAGCCTTGTGTAGAGCATGCCGAGCTCGACGTTCTCGACCACGGTCCGGCCGGCGACGAGATGGAACGCCTGGAACACGAACCCGAAGAACCGGGCCCGCAAGGCCGTCCGGTCAGCCTCCCCCAACAAGGCCGTATCGACCCCACCGACGAGATATCGGCCGGCGGTCGGCACGTCGATCAGGCCAAGCACGTT
Organism: Actinomycetota bacterium; assembly: GCA_009886115.1. Taxonomy (GTDB): domain Bacteria; phylum Actinomycetota; class Acidimicrobiia; order IMCC26256; family VFJJ01; genus VFJJ01. The sequence goes on along the minus strand of VFJJ01000134.1, from coordinate 14,466 downwards.
CAACAGGGTCGACTTCCCCGATCCCGACGGGCCGGTGATCGCCACATGATCACCCCGCCCGATCGTCAGATCGGTCGGCCGTAACGCTTCGACGGGAACCAGCCCGGGATAGGTCAACGCCATGCGCTCGGCTACGAGCAACGCTTCGCCATTCATGAAGCTGCGCCCGCAGGTTCGAGCCCGGCGACACCGATCACGACCCGGTCGCCCTCTGCCAGGCCGCCTGGCCCGATCGGGGTGATCTCGACGTAGCCCACCGCCGAGAGTCCGGCCTCGACAGGGACCTCGACCTGCACGCCGTCGGCTCGCAGCACCGTGACCCGTAATGTCCCGTCGGCCTTCGCTGACACGGCCGCCAGCGGCACAACCAGAACCGGCCCGTCGGTCGACGCCGCCGCGATCGTGACCCGCAGGTTCGCCCCCAACAAGCCGTCGGGGATCTCGGTGGCCGGGTCGAGCACCACCTCGTGCTCGAGCCCGCCAGCCGGGCCGGCCACAGGCTCCTCGGCGATCTCGGCCACGACCGCGTCGAACCGGTCGCCGGTCACCTCGACATCGAGCACCGCTACGGCACCTTCTTGTACCAGCGGCCGATCGCCAGCCGAGATCCCGCCCCGGACCTCCAACGACCCGATACTCAAGCCCAACAGCGCACTGCCCGGGCTCGACGCGCCCCCACCACCCGCTCCGAGAGCACCCGCTTCCGAACCCGTCGGGCCCGCCCCAGCGCCACCACCGACCGACGCCCCGATCACGGCGTTCGACGACGACACCCGCGCCGGCAGCTCCGGCACGAACACCACTTCCCCACGCGGGACGGTCACCCCGGCCGAGACGCTCACCAAGAAGTACGACCGCTGCGCCGCCGTCAACGCGGCCTCCGCATCGACCACCCCCCGCCGCAACGCGTCCACATCCGGAGGCTCCAACGCCGTCTCGTACGCCAACTCCGCCAGCCGCAGGCCGTCCTCGGCATCAGCCACCAGGCCAGCCTGCTCACCGCCGATCCGGGCCCGGTCGGCCTCCGCCACCGCCAACACCTGCCGGGCCGCGGATATCTGCTCGGCCGTCGCCAACGGGTCAGCCACCAGTCGATCGACCTCACGACGGGCTGCGCTCACGGCCCCGTCCGCCGCCTGGATCGCCCGGGTCGACGTATCACGAGCGCTGTTCAGGGCCCGCTGCGACTGACCCAACGCCACCTCGGACTGCGCCACCGCGCCCGGGTCGACCTGGCGGCCATCGGCCAGGGCCTCCTGCGCACCGGCCAACGCGCGTTCCGCCGCGTCCACCCCCGCCAACGCCTCCGCCAACTTCACCGTGTCGTCAGGCGAGGACGGCACCGGCTCGAACCCGGCCTCCCGATACCACGCCGCCACCGCAGCCTGCGTCCCCGCCCCGAACACCCCGTCTTCGTCGTCACCGACATCGAAGCCCAACCGGGCGAGACCGTCCTGCAGCTGGGCCACGTCCAGACCGCGGCTGGCCGGACCTAGCGACCGGTACGCCGGCACCAGACCTTCCAGCACCAACACCGGCCGATCCGACACCACCACCAACACGGCACCCTCGACGACTGGATCGCCCACCCCGACCCGCACATCGGTCACCACCGGCACCGTCTCAGCCGACAACGACGGCGCACCCACCTCCACCGCGCCCGCTGCGATCACGTCGCCACGAAAGACGACTGCGTCGGTCAACACGCGGCGCTCCACCGGAGCGGTGATCACCGACGGGATCGGCGGCGCGGCGTCTGCGGCCGCCTGGGCCGGCGACCTGACCCGTTGCCCCGCCTCGTACGCGGCGGCCGGGACACCAACGAGGACAAGCCCGGCCACGAGCCACCCGACCCGACGCCGCCATGAGCTCCTCACCATCACGACCCGTCCCCACCCTTTGTCGCTGCCAAGAGCGCTGTCGCCAGCTGCTTGCGAGCACGCGACAGTCGCTGCCTGACGGCGGCCTCGCTCACCGACAACTCGACGGCCAGCTCGGCCGTCGACATTCCTGACGACCACAACCGGAGCAGTGTCTGATCAGCCGCCCGCAACGTGCTGAGCGGATCGCCGACCGTCTCTGGAACAGCCACCTCCGGCGTGGCCGTCACGCCCGGATCGCGAACCGAGACCTCCGCCACGAACCGGCGCAACGCTGCTCGTCGACGCTGCTCGGCCCGATTCGCGTTCTGTACATGCCCCGTGGCGACAGCCAGCAGCCACGCTCGCGCGCCCGGGGAACCCGGATCGTCAACCAACCCCGTCGAACGCCGCCAGGCCGTCACGAAGACCCCCTGCACTACGTCGTCGACGTCCGCCACGGCCAGCAACGTGCGCCGTACCAGACCCCGCACCGCGACCACGTGCGCATCCCACAGTATGTCCACACGCTCGTCGCTCGTGACCGTCGGGGCGTGTCGAGGCACCCCCTCGGCGCTCACCCGACCGGCCCCAGGCTCACCCGAGCCCGGCGAACCCCCACCGCTCGCAAGTGTGTGTGTGTGTGTGTCGATCCGACATGTCGATTGATCTCCCCCCTCGTGACCCCGCCGCGTGAGGTCCCTACCTGTAAGAGCAATTCGAGGCCCAAATTTGTGACACGAGGCGATCAGAAATCGGTTAAATCTGGCTCGAAACCTGGACGAAACGCTCAAACCGGGCACTGAAATCGGGCGCTGCCACAGTCAGTCGTCGATCGGATCGCTCTGATCGAGGCCCGACCAGACGCCGACAAGCCCCCTGGGGTTGGGGCGTTGCCTGGGACATCGGTAATGCGGAGCCGGAGGCGCCTGCCAATCCCTTTGCCAATCCACGGGGCGGGACCAGACGAACTGGACGAGACCAGGCGGGCAATCGCACCTGCGCTGACCTGCGGAAACGTACGCAGTGGCATGCGACATTACGGGCTCGCTCTCCCTCTCAAGGTGAGGAGCGTCTCCCGCGTCGTTCCGGGCCCATGCGGGCGGAGTATCTACGTGGCCCGGACTTCGGGGCTGTTCGTAGGTCGTAGTCCCGGGTCAGGACGTGCGCACCATGTATGGGATCCCTTCAGCGCTTGCAGCGACCTCGATCGGTCCGCCGGCGTTCGGTGCGGCCACGAGAATCGATGCCCTGTGGTGGGCGGCTGCGCCCAGGGTCTCGGCGGCGAGGAGGTTGAGGCGGCGCTCGCGTTGCATCCGGGCCGTCTCCACGGCGAACTCCATCAGATGGAGCACCTGGAGCGTGGACCGGGGCGGGTGAAGGATTCGTTGGAGCGCGTCGGCTGGTCGCGGGAGGGACTGGAGGATGCGACCGAGACGACCGGGACCGTGGATCTCGGTCGGCGGCGCCGTAGCTGCCGAAACAAGGCGGAGGTACCAGAGCGATGTGGTGGCGATGTCGTCGCCGAGCTCGGTGACAGGTATCACGCCTGCGAGGGCGAGCAGGGTGAGGTGGTCGTCGACGATGACCACGAAGGGTTAGCCGACGGTGAGATCGGGGTCGTCTGACCAGGAGTCGATCTCTGCCCGGAGCGACCCGTCGAATGCGATCTGCCGTAACTCGTCCTGCGCCGACGAGAAGGGGTTGTCGGGCTCGCCCGGGTTGGCAGATCCCACCTCGGCTTGTACGGCCTCGATGACCACCTGTTCGGGACGGATGCCGCGCGCCGTGGCCACCGCCAGTACGCGGCGGGCCACCTCGTCGGGGAGCTCGATCGGCATGGTCATCACCGCAAGTGTACGACCCGGTCACACCACAGGGCTCCGAGGCTGTGGGAACGGAAAACCGGGTCCTTCGACGGGTGGCGGATCAACACCGTGGTCACGGTTTGGTCCGAATGGACGTGGGTCACGCGCCCGTCGATCGATGCCGCCGAAGCGGCCGTGATCGCGTTTGCTGCCGGCGAATGGGACGAATCACGCACGGCAACGTGGCTCCCCGAGCACGTTGCTCCACCCGGCAGCGACTGACTGAACGGCACTGCCGGTCGCGCCGTTGCGACCGACAGGCGATCGGGTCAGGGTACGCAGCAGGCGAGCAGCTCATTGTGTCGTGAGCTGATCTCGGGGCGTCCGGAAAACGTCCGCCAGACGGGGCGATACGGGGCGGAATCAGACAACACTCGGCAGCACGGGCACCCCCTCTGACCAGCACAGACGCGTACAGGACGACACCAGATAGACTGCCAAAATCGCACTCGTAAGGAGCAGAAGCCGGCCCACGGGACGAGCGGCCGGGGACGGCGGTGCATCAAGTGGAGACGGCGCGGGCAAACTTCGAAACCGAACCACGCCTACGGTCGGCAGCCCGATCCACGAGCCCGGTCATGGTGCCTACCTCTCGGGCCTGTGGAAAACGTAGCCAGGAACGTAGCCAGCAGCCCCTCGATGCCGATCCCAACACAGCGGATCACGCAACGACACCGGACGACCTCAGAGCACACCAGATGTACGGTTGAACCCCTGCTGAGCAGCATGTCTACGCCGACACGAGACGGCACGGGGCGGCACTGCACAGCCCGAAGGAGTACCCAACGGACGGCTCCTGCGCTGCCTTGCACGCAGGGACACCTCGAACCCCTGGCTCCACGCTTCCTCGCCGGCGTCGGGGTCCGCGGGCGCAGCCGACGATCCCCTGGGTAGCGTCGGCCATCGGGATCGAAGACGACCTCGGGGCTGCTCGGCGTGGTGTCGCGGTTCTCGATCGTGGTCGATTGATGACGTCGAGCTCGACACAGGATCGAGATCGAGCTGTTGCCCAGCCCCGAGCAGCTCATTCTGTCGTGAGCTGATGTCGGAGCGTCCGGAAACGTCCGCCAGACGAGCCGGTAGGAGGCGGAGTTAACAACACAGGGCGAGACCATCACCCTCTCTGAACAGCACAGAAGCGTACAGGACGGCACCAGATGGCCCCTCCTGTTTCGCGCTCGTCCGGTCAGATGCATGCGTCTCGGCTCTTGTAGAATCTTCAACGGCACCGTAGAGTCATGAGCTGGGTTCCGGGAAGCGCACTTCCCCTCGACCGTGACGAGATCGGGGCGGTCGCGGTTGTACGGAGTCGCGATGCTGTGAGACTGCGTACTGGCGTGGATGGAGGGTTCGACGATGGGTAGAGCGAGACGTCGGCAGCTTGGCGGTGTTGATCGGCTTCCCAGCGGGCGGTGGCGCGTCCGGCTGGTGGATCCTGCGACCGGCGACCGCGTGTCGGTCGGGAGCTACAAGACGAAGGCGGCGGCCGAGCTCGCCTTCGCCACCGCAGCCTCCGACCAACAGCGAGGTGCCTGGATCGCGCCCGACGACGGGCGGATCACCCTTGCCGAGTATGCGCCCGGTTGGCTCGACTCTCGCCTCACGTCTCGCGGTGAGCCACTCCGCCCACGAGTGCGTGAGCTGTACGAGGGGTATCTGCGCCTGCACATCCTCCCCATGCTCGGGTCGGTCCCGCTCGGGCGCATGTCAACCGCGACGGTTCGGCGATGGCACGCCGTTCTCCTGACCGAAGGCCCCGGCCCGTCGACGGTGGCCAAGTGTTACCGGCTGCTCCGTACGATCCTAAACACCGCGGTCGAGGACCGACACCTCATCGCCAACCCGTGCACCATCAGGGGCGCCGGCGTCGAGCCCGTGGAAGAGCGGTCTATCCCGTCTATCGGACAGGTATATGCGCTCGCCGATGCGGTCGCGCCACGCTTTCGTGCGCTGGTGCTCATGGCCGCGTTCGGCGGGCTTCGACGTGGCGAGCTGTTCGGGCTGACGCGTACGGATATCGACCTGCTGCACGGAACGGTCGACATTCGCGTCCAACGGCAGCATTCGAAGACCGGCGCGGAGTTGATCGGCCCACCCAAGACCGTCGCCGGTCGGCGCAAGCTTGCGCTCCCGACGGAGCTGATCCCCGCACTGGAGGAGCACCTGGCCCGGTGGGCGTCGTCCGAGGCCCGGGGGCTGGTGTTCGTGGGCGAGAAGGGCGGGCCGGTCCGTCCGGGCGTGTGGCAGAAGGACTGGGACCGCGCTCGCCGCTCGCTCGGGCTCGATCACGTCCACCTGCACGATCTCCGCCACGTGGCCGGGACGTTGGCCGCGGCGACCGGAGCCGGCACCAAGGAGATCATGCGTCGCCTGGGCCACGCCACCCAGGAGGCAGCCCTTCGCTACCAGCACGCGACCGACGAGCGTGACCGGGTCTTGGCGAGCGGGCTCGACCGGCTCATCCAGGCGGCACGGGAAGAACCGACCGCACAGGTGCACGCGCTCCGGCCCGTGGTTGACGGAGCTGGCGATCCGAGTTGATCGACAACCGTTCTTCGAAGCGACGAGCTGCTTGACCCGGAAGCTCCTCGCTCGCGAAGTCTCAGGCTGGGCTCGCCCCGGCTGCAGTGGCTGCTCGTCCGTGTTTCGGCTTCGACGTGTGCGTCGTCGGAGTTCAGTGGCTCGCGGGTGGGAAACGCCGCCTGAACACCCAGGCAGGTTCGAGGACGAAGCCGTCCGGGCCGAACGTCACGGTGAACGTGTCGAGGAACCCGGACTGTCCCAGGATCACCGCGGTGCCGTGGTGCGGCCACGGTTCGAGTACGGCGACGATGCCTCGCCAGCCAACCGGAATGGCGTCGACGAGGTCTGTTGGCGGGCGCACCTCCAAGGTCACGTCGTAGAGCGGCACGTCGTTGGTGGAACCACCGAGGCGCAGCATCATCGTCTCGTTGCGTTGGACCGGATCGCCGCCTGAGCCCAACACCTCGGCTGCGACGACGGTGATCGGTCCGCCGGTATCGATGATCGCGGCGAAGCGGTTGGGTGCTCCGGGTGCGGCAACGCCGACCACGGCCCGTAGTACGGGCTGTGGGCTTCGCCCATGCCCTTCGCCGAAGTCGGTGTACCCGTACTGCCAGGCGTCAGCCAATCCCGTAGACCACCGGCTCGTCCGGCGCCGGGGCGCGCATCACTTCGACTTCGCCGACCTCGCCGACGTCGGTGACGGCGAGGACGTCGAGGAGCTGCGCCAGCGATGGTGCGTCGCAGCGCACATGATTAGCTGTGTCGACGGCCACCCAGCGACCCGCCCATGGCGAGAGATCCAGCGTGCGCACCATGATCGAAGCGTACCCGGTGGTTGTGGCACGAGTGAGGGACGAGCTACGTCATCGAACGAACGTACCGGCATTCCCGAAAACGCGGCCCTGCTCGTCACGCTCACCCCACCCGGCGGTTCGAGACAGTCGCCGCGGCGCCCCCACGTCCAACGAGATCGGGATCGGTCGCCCGACGTCGTAAGCTGTGGCACGGAAATCGAAGTGTGAGAACCCTCGCTTCGGCCACGATCGACTCCATGGCTCGTTCGTCGACCATCCTGATCGGACGAGCGAACCCAAGCGCTTGGGTACGCCGGACCGAGCGCCACCGTGAGGAGCGCCCGTGCGATTCGAGCGGATCACCGTCAACGCCAGGCAGATGGGCGGTCTGCCCTGCATCCGTGGCCTGAGAATCCCGGTCACGACGATCCTCGGTCAGCTCGATGCGGGCCAGAGCCATGAGCAGATCCTCGAGGACTTCCCCGAGCTCGAGGATGCTGACATCGATGCGGCTCTGGAGTTCGCGGGCGAGGCGCGCGAATGAGAACGCAGATGTGTCTGAGCGGAATTCTTCCGCACGGGAGACGGCCAACAGCCCGTCGTCGGGCGTCGTCGAACGCGTCGGCCGAGTAGAGGCCGCAGAGGCCGCTTCGAAACGGCTCTGTCTGGGCGGCAGAACCGACACCTACGCTTGAGACCATGCTGGTTACGATCGATCTCCCGCCGACCCAGGCCCGCCTCGAGACCGTGCTAGCGAAGCCGCCCGGCGGGGCCTCACCCTCGACCAGCTCATCACCGAGCTCGCCGCCGCCCTGCCCGCCGTAGACGACCCGCTCGAAGCGTTCATCGGCTGCGGCGCGTCGGGACGCACCGAGCCGTTCGACATCCACAGCGAACGAGCCGAGCTCGCCGCGAAGAAGCTCGCCGAAGGCGGCTGAACCGCGTGCTGCTGGTCGAGTCGAACGAGCGGGCTCATCGACACCGGCTCGTGTCGATTCGTGCCGGCTGGTGCTGTCGTGTGCTGGGCCGTTAGGTCACGCCAAGGTCACGCCGAGGTCGGCCGCTGGCTGAGCCGGCATCGACGGAGGGGTGATCAGGCGGCTGGGCAGGTCTTTTGCTAAGGTCCAACCGCTCACGCGGGTGTAGTTCAGCGGTAGAACATCAGCTTCCCAAGCTGAGAACGCGGGTTCGATTCCCGTCGCCCGCTCCAAGTGTTTCCGCAGGTCAGGGACCTGACATAGTTGGATCATTGAAGCTACCACCGATGTTCGTGCCATAAACATGCCATAAGCATCGGGCGTTCCTGGACATCGACGGTCAGGATCGGGCAAGGGCGTCGATGCCCGCCGCGATCGTCTCGGGGCGGCTGGTCGCGATGTGCTGGTAGCGCAGCGCGGCGTCAGGTGTGCTGTGGCCGAGGCAGGCCATCGTCTCCTTGAGGGTGGCGCCGGCCTGGGCCGTGAGGGTCTCGGCAAGGTGGCGCAGGTCGTGGAGGCGGATGTCGCGGCCCGACGTGACCACCGCCTTGGCCCAGGCCGGCGTCCAGACCGTGGCACGGACGGGGCGCCCCCGACTGTTCGTGAAGACGAGATCGAGCGGATCAGGGCCGACATACGCGCCGAGATGATCCCGTTCATCCCGGGCTGAAGTGGCGCGGGCCGACGGAGGCCCGAAGCGACTCATCACCCGACTCCGCCGAGGGGGGAGGAGTTGGCCGCGTGAAGATGGCATCGGTGTCTTGCTCGGGGATGTCTCCCGGCGCCAACTGCAACTTCGGCTGGCCCAGTCCTCGGATCTCGGTGTTCATGGATTGGTCGTCTCGCGGACAGCTCGCAGGGCGCGCCAGTAGCCGGTGAGCACGGCGCTGACCGTGGCTTCGGGGATCGTTGTTCGGAGGGCCTCGACCCCGAGCCGGACGCCGGTGCCGCCCGCAGCGCTGAACAGGGTGTCGCCGTAGTCCAGTGCCTTCAGAGTCGCAGCGGCGGACCGTTCGTCGGCCAGCAGGGCCATCAGGCGCGTCGCCATCTCGTCTGGCGCGACGATGTCGAAGAGTCGGTAGACATCGCCGGCATCCTTCGCATCGAGACGCTCGGGCTTCTCCAGTCGGTCGCCGAGCTTGTGCAGCTTGGCGACGAGGAGCCCAGCTTCCCCAGCGACGTTGACGTCGACGACTCGGTCGTCGGCGGGATCGATGGCGCTGATCCGGATCGGGCTGTGGTCGGCCAGCGCACCCTCGAGGCCTTCGCTCTTGCGGGCGCTGTGCTTGCCGTGCTCGCCGCCGAGGCGCGCAGATCGGCGGCCGGGACCGGCAGCCACGTGCATCGGGACGATCAGGTCGACCGGCACCACGATGTCGTCCTCGAAGCCCGGTCGCTTGAACCGCGCCTCCCAGATCCCGGGCTCGGCGGTGAGGACGAATCCTGCATTGCGCATGACGTCGCCGAGCCCCGGGCGATCGGTGAGCAGGCTTGGGTCGAGGACGATGTCGGCGTCGGTGGTGAACGGCTGGTAGGCGGGAAGCCGGTCGGCGGTGCGTAGGTACACCGCCTGCGCGCCGACGAGGACCACTGCAGCGAGCTGCTGGCTGAGGGCACCGAGCGCGTCGAGCAGCACGCGTCGGGCCTCGCTGTACTCGATGCGTGGCTGCTCGATCATCTGGTCAGGCTTTCAGGTTCTGGCCGCGCCAGCGGGGTTCGTTTCTGCGCATCCAAGTGAGCAGCGCTTCACCCTCGGACGGCATTCGACCGGGACCGGTGAGGGAGTCCATCGCCGCTTGCGCCACAGACACCGCCTGAACCTGATCGAGGGTCTGCGTACGCTGGAACACGATCGGGTCATAGGGCACCGCGAGGATGACGTTCGAGCCGGTCGTCGCTGGCAGGAGTCGGGCTGCTTTGGCGAGGCGTTCGGGGTCGGCGGTGTACAGAACCGCTATTTCTGCTGCCGCTACCGGTGCGATCGCGGAGGCGACGAATGAACCGGTCACGGCCCACGTGCCGACGCGCAGGTCGGCCAGGTCGTCAAGAAGCTGGCTCGGACCTGCCGCCGCGATCCACGTCGATGTGGTGTTGGCGTCGAGCAGCGAGTAGCTCTCGATCAGGCGCCGTAGCAGTGGTTCCCACTCGACCGAGGTAACCGGGCCACGAGGGCGTCGTTCGATGAGCTGCTCGTCGGTGAGCACTTGGAGAGCGCGGGTGATGTAGCCGTTGTCGAGCTTGAGGGCCGAGGCGAGGTCCCCTGCGGTGTAAAGCGGCGACACCTCGACGAGAGTGCGCAGCAGCGCCCACGCCCGAGGCCCGTTCAGGGATGGTCCTGGCTTTGGACGCGGCGCAGGGTCTCTGTCGGAGCCGTCGGTGCGCAGGTACAGGCCGGGTCGCTGCACGCACAGCTCGGTGTTGCCGGTGCGATCGACGAAGCCAACACCTCGTGCGCGCAGCAGCTCGCGGGTGCGCGGGCTCAGCCATGCGGCCGACACGATCGTCGGTTGATCGGAGAGCTGCAGGCGGTCGATGTCGCGTGGTTCGATGCGATCACGGGTGATCACAGCGATGTCGATGCTGTCGCGATCGTCGCCGACGCGAATGACGCCGCCCTCGGCCGACCGCCGTTCGACGGTGAGCTGCCACCCCACGGGGAGGAGCGCGCCGAGGCGATCCACGGCGTCGTTGAGTCGTCGCCGACTCGCCTGAGGAATCGCTGGTCGACCCATGGCGGCAGGATAGCCGTGTTTGCCTGAGACAACAATCTGTCTGTCACAGACAGAAGTGTGGTTTAGACAGATATTCTCATGGCGACCAACTCCGCGTCGTGCCATGAGCGTGCCATAAGCGGTGGCGAACAGCGGTCTGCAGAAGGTTCCTGCGGTCACCCGATTAGGGCGCTTGAACAGCTACTTTGGGTGTCATACCAGGTCGCGGTGAGGGCTTCAAACAGCTTCCCAAGCTGAGAACGCCGGTTCGATTCCCGTCGCCCGCTCCGCCGTTCGAGGCGCCGGACCGTTGGTCAGGCTGCGGAGCCCTTGCCGTGGTGCACCGGAGTCCGCCGCCGGCGCCGTCGACCTGCACTGCCCGGCCTTAGCGAGGCGGCGGCGCCGAAGAGCGGCCCGAAGGTGAGACCGACGATCGGGAGTGCGCGGATCGCACACGCTCGCGACGACAGTGGAGAACGACACTGTTGGGTCGGTCGCCTTGGCCACTGAGCCTCCTTGAGGGCGACATTGAAATTGCAAAGCGCAGCGTCTGTGCGGGAGTCATGTCCGGCTAGCACTTGTGGCGGCGGTCGGAACCGCGTGTCCATCGTGGGCGGGTGCGTGTTTGGGGAGGTGAACGAAGGCGATGGTGGTTGCGAGGGCTGCGAGACCGACGGCGACCCAGAGCGAACCGCTCATCGAGGTGACGAACGCGTCACGTGCGGCAGCGCCGACCTTGGCGCTGTTCGTGCCGAGGCTGTTGCTGATGCCGAGCGCTGCGCCGACGTTGTCGGTGAGCGCAGCTCGGACATTGTCCGGGATTCCGCCGATGCCATCGAGCTGACCCTGCAGGTCCGACGCATACATGCTCGCTGCCACACTGCCGATCACCGCCACGCCGAGCGCTCCACCCAACTCGCGGACCGTGTCGTTCACGGCAGACCCGACACCGGCGCGAGCCGGCGGCAGCGTCGACATGATCAAGTCGGTCGCAGTAGGCATCGCAATGCCTGCGCCCAGACCGAACAGCAACAGCCCGAGCCCGGTCGGCACGTACGACGCGCCGTCAATCAGTGCAGCTTGCACAGCGACACCACCGGCAGCGAGCGCGGTACCCGTCACGACTGCGATGCGGCCGCCGAGGGTGGTGGCGAGATGGGCGCCGACTCCGGAGCCGAAGATCATCCCGAGCGCGGCGGGCACCAGTGCGGCGCCTGCGAGGAGCGGGCTGTAGCCGAGAATGAACTGCAGGTACTGCGCCTGGAGAAACACGGTGCCGGCCATGGCGAAGAAGAGCATGGCGAGGGCGACGCTCCCGGCGGAGAAGCCGCGGTTCGCGAACAGACGCATGTCGAGCATTGGATCCTCGCGTCGCAGTTGGGAGCGGATGAACAGGCCGCCGGCCATCGCTGCGACCATGAGAGACATCAGAGTCGAGCTCGACGTCCAGCCGCTTCGCGGCGCTTCGATGATGGCGTAGACGAGCGAACCGATCATCGCGATGGACAGCAGTGCGCCGACGGGGTCGAGCCTCGTCGCTTCGGGGTCGCGGGAGTCGGGGACGACGTGGTGCGTGCCCGCTAACGCGATGGCGAGCAGTGGCACGTTGATCCAGAACACCGATGACCACGAGAAGCTGCGCATGAGCATCCCCCCGACGATTGGCCCGAGCGCGATGCCGGCGCCGCTCGCGGCGGTCCAGATCGCGATGGCCTTGCCCCGCTCACGCGGGTCGCCGAAGGAGTTGACGAGGATGGACAGCGTCGTGGGCATGATGAGCGCCCCACCGACGCCCATGACGCCGCGGCCGACGATGACCATCGTCGTCGAGCCGGCGAGGGCGCTCACGATCGAGCCGGCCATGAAGGTCATCAGGCCCGCGGCAAGCGCGTGGCGTCGGCCGAACCGGTCCCCGAAGCTCCCGGCGGCGAGCAAGAGTCCAGCGAAGACAACCGTGTAGGCCGCGACGATCCACTGCAGCTGAGCTGCGCTGGCGCCGAGATCGCCGACCATCTGAGGCAACGCCACGTTGATGATCGTGTGATCGATCGAGGTCACGAGGAGCGCAAGGACCAGCACACCGAGGATGCGCCACCGATTTGGATGGCTTGGCGAGGATCCGCCGATGGTTTCCTGACGAGGGCGACCGTGCATGAGATGACCAGCTTTCGTTACGAGACTTCACGTTTGTGTAGCTTCATCACCTAACCACTCTCACGGACACTTGTCAAGATGCATCAGGTTCGTGAAGATGTGTTACGATTGAGGAATGAGATCTTCTGCAGCCAAGTCCGATCCGGTCCCGTCGCGACGGGAGCGTGTGCGGGCAGCGACGATCGACGAGATCAAAGCAACCGCCATGCGCATGCTCCGAGAACACGGCGCCGATCTCCGCTTCGCCGACATCGCCCGGGAGATGGGCATGACGGCGCCAGCGCTCTACCGCTACTACACAGATCGCGACGAACTGCTCTCCGCCCTGATGGCAGACGGCTTCGCCGAAATGTCGGCTCAGCTGACGGCGGCCCTCGACGCCGCGGAGCCCGACGACCTCGCAGGGAGAATTCGCGCCGCTGCCGTCTCGTACCGAGAGTTTGCCAAGGCCGACCCGGCACGCTTCTCGCTCCTGTTCGGCCTCCCAAACCCTGGCTTCGGACCGCACAGTCAGCACACCTCCGGACCGGCGGCCGGCGCAACCATGGCCGCCCTCGAGCAATCCCTGCGCGGTGTCATCGACCAAGGCCAGATCGCACACCCGCTCATCCGTCACGTTGGCCCAGGGTGGGCGACCGAGGCTGGCACCGCACAAGCAGCAGATGGCGCTCGGATACCCGCCGATGCCTACCAAGCGCTGCTCCACTTCCTTGCCGGCGTCCACGGCTTCGCTTGCCTCGAAGCCTTCGACCACCTCAACTGGATCAGCGTTCAAGCACGGGACGAGCTCTTCGACGCCCAAATCGAACTGTTGCAACTCGCCATGGGCGCCGGACCACCGCAACCCTCAGCCGACTGATCGACACCGCTGCTCGTGCAAGTTCGGCATCGGCTCGTCCAGTGAGTACGCCGCCCCACGCGAGGACAAACTCGCCCACACTCCCGTCGTGGTCCGTCTGCCACGACGACACCTCCGTCCGGCGGCTCGGGCTCGTCGGGGCCCGGCACCGTCGGTCGCCGCGGTGCGCTGGGCGTCGTCGTCTGAGTGGCCGCGTTCATCGCTTCTTTGTCCCGCGTCTATACCCCGGCCGCGAAAGTGCGCGGGTGAATGGACACGGGGTCAATGGGCAGGGACGACAGCCCAGCCCTCGGTCTCGCAGCTCCGGGGTAGGTCCCGCCTCGATGACTGTCTCGGTGAGCGCGTCGCTGATGTGCGCGGCGTCGACGTGTGCGACGCGATGCCCGAGAAGCGATGAGAGGTCGTTCGGGCCGCGCAGGCGGGGGATGTGGACCTCATTGGGGAGGTGCCCGTCGCGTGCTGGGCGGTACTCGGGCTGATCGAGATAGCGCTCGTCGACGGCGATGGTGGCCCGCATCCGCGTTCGGCGAGCATCCGCATGACGGTTCGTGAGGGCGACGCCCGGCATGCTGGCCAGACCCGGAAACGAGCGCCTCCTGAAGAATCTGCACTGCTCATTGATCCCGGCGGGCTGTCAGGAAGCGACGGGCGTGGGGTTGTCGATGCCGAGCAGGTTGGCGACTGCACCCGTGACGGCGTTGGCGACGGCCATGTTGAT
>VFJJ01000204.1 GCA_009886115.1 Actinomycetota bacterium | reverse complement strand
GTGAGCAGTGAGCAGTGAGCAGTGAGCAGTGAGCAGTGAGCAGTGAGCAGTGAGCAGTGAGCAGTGAGCAGTGAGCGGCAGTGCCGGTCGGAACCGAGAGTGAGCGGGAGAGAGATCATGTCGAAGCGGTGGATCGTGCGGTACGACATGCGGGCGCCGGCGTTCGGTCCGCCGGCCCCGGCGCTGTATCGGGCTGCGCTGGAGCAGTGCGCGTGGGCCGACGCTCGAGGCGTCGACAGCATCACGATCTCCGAGCACCACGGCTCGGCCGACGGCTACCTCCCGTCCGCGCTGGTCTTGGCTGCTGCGGTCGCGGCGCGTACCGAACGAACCCGCATCCGTGTCGGGGCGTTGATCCTCCCGCTGCTCGATCCCATCCGCGCTGCCGAAGACACGCTGATCGTCGATCAGATCTCGAACGGACGGGTCGAAGTCGCGATCGGCCTCGGGTACGTGCCAGCCGAGTTCGCCATGCTGGGCCTCGACATGGCCGACCGCGTGGCGCTCATCGAGGAGAAGATCCCGGTGTACACGGCGGCGCTCACCGGTGAGCCGGTCACCTATCGGGGAGCCACGTTCCGGGTGACCCCGGCCCCCGTGCAGCAACCCCGTCCGCCGGTGTTGGTGGGCGGGGGCGCCGCGGCCACCGCCCGCCGAGCAGCTCGTCTGGCCGACGGATTCATGGCCATGACGCCCGAGCCCGCCATCAGGCAGGTGTACGAGGACGAGTGCGCCCGGCTGGGCAAGACCCCCCGTTACGACAACCCGTCGGGTCCGCTCTTCGTGCACGTGGCCAACGACCCCGACGCGGCCTGGGCGCGCATCGCGCCCCACGCGCTGCACGAGATGAACGAGTACGGGCGCTGGGCGGCCGAGTCCGGCACCGAGACGGGCTTCGTGCCGATGACCGACGCCGACGCCCTGCGCGCCTACGGCATGCACGCGGTCGTCACGCCGGAGGCGTGCATCGAGCTGTGGCGCTCCCTGCCCGACGACGCCAACCTGATCTTCCATCCGCTCATGGGCGGCCTGTCACCCGAGCTGGCCTGGGAGAGCCTCGAGCTCTTCGACTCGGTCGTCCGTCCTGCGGTGCTCGGCGCTTGACCCGTCGCCCGCGACGCCGGGTTGCCCTCACGCGAGCAGGGTCTGGAACTCCTCCATGACGCGCCGGTGGGCGTCGAGGCTGGCGTCGATATCGACATCGGTTCCGACACTGAAACCCGTGGGACGGTTGACGATCGCGGTGACGCCGGCTGCCTCGTAGGCCCGGGCCACCTTGTTCGAGAACGTGGGCGGACGCGAGACCATGATCGTGAACGGGCGCGCCGCCGTCCCGGCCTCGTTGCGGGCGCTTGCGAGCCGGTCGAGGATGGGCAGGAGCACCTCAGGCTCGAAGTTCACACCGATCCACCCGTCGACCCGGGCGGCCCGGGCCAGCGCGGCGTCACTGACCCCGCCCACCAGCACGGGCAGGGCTCGGTCGGGGACGGGCGAGATCGACAGCGCCGCGAACCGGTGGAACTCGTCGTCGGCACTCACGATCTCGCCGCGGAGCAAGCGGGGCAACAACATGAGCATCTCGTCGGTGCGTCTGCCCCGGGTGCGGAAGTCGACGCCCAGGGCCTCGAACTCCTCGCGCAGCCAGCCGACACCCACGCCGAGCACGACCCGGTTCTGCGAGAGGACGGCCGCCGTCGAGATGGCCTTGGCCGCCACCACGAGCGGCCGCAGCGCCAGTATCGACACGTTGGCAACGAAGCGAAGGCGCTCGGTGACCGCGGCCAACGCCCCGAAGGTGACCCAGGGGTCGGGGAACGGGGTGTCGGGCGCATACCCCGAACCGCCGCCGGGAACGTACGGGTTGGGCGTGACGATCGTCTCGGGCGTCGCGAGATGCTCGGGCAGGCTCACACCGGCGAAGCCCAGCTCCTCGGCCAGGCGCGCCAGTGGCCCCAGCATCGCCGGATCGGTGAACCCCAGGTTCTGCCAGGCTTCGATGGGCACGATCGGCTGTCGTCGCTCGCTCAGCCGTTTCCGGCGAGGGTCTTGGCGTACAGCGTCGGGTCGAGGAACTCCCGCACGTGGCTGATGGCGCCGTCGCGGAACCAGTACACACTGATGTACCGGTTGGCGTAGGGGTTGGCGTTGCTGAGGATCCGGCCTGAGCTGACCATCTCGATCACCACGCGGTCGGGGTCGATGGTCTCATGGATCTCGGTGATCTCCAGGCGCAAGCGCAGGCCTGCGAACGCGCCCCTGAGGTACTCGCGCATCACGTCGCGACCCTCGATGCGCGCCGGCGGGTCGGAGAACGGGAACTCGAAGACGATGTCGTCGGTGTAGTTCTCCATCATTGCGTCGGCATCGCCCTCGGCGATCGCCGCGAAGGCCCGGTGCACGGCGTCGAGGTTGCGGCGGCGCTGCTCGTCGGTCATGGCCGCTCCTGTTCGTCGTCGCCATCGGCACGAGCCTCGCGCTCGCGCCCGGCGTCAGGCCAGAAAACCGGTACCCCCCCCGTTCTTTGTGGCTGGGGTCACTCCCGGCGCGGTCGCAGACGCAAAGAAGCGGGGGGTGGTGGTGCGTAGGCTCGGATGTCATGGAGCCACTCGTCACGCCGATGAACCCCGAGCACCTCTCACCGGCGCTGCGGACGCAGTTCGACGGGGCGCTGGCAGCCGGACGACCGGGGCTGGCGGGGTTCGTGGCCGTGATGGCCCACGCCGAGCCGATCTTCGACCTCTACAACGCCGCCTACACCGCGTCGCGCTTTTCGAACCACCTCGGGGCCCGTGTCACCGAGCTCGTGCGCTTGGCGATCGCCAACACCACCAGGTGTCGGGTGTGCATGGCCGGCCGCTTCCCTGGGGCGGTCGCCGAGGGCATGGACGAGACCATGGTGTGCGCCATCCCCTCCGTGCTCGGCGATGGCGGGGTCGGCGCTGACCCTGCGGGCATGAGCGATGCCGAGACGGCCGCCGTGCGCTTCGCCTTGAAGTTCGGAACCGACCACCTCTCCATCGACGCCGCCGACAGCGCCACCCTGCGGGCGCACTTCGACAATCGACAGATCGTCGAGCTCGCGCTCGTGTGCACCATGAGCCTGATGGGTCGCTTCTCGGCCGTGCTGGGCCTCGACGACGCTGCCGGCGACGGTGCCCGTGCCGGTTCCGATCCGGGGTGACGCTGAGGTGACATCGAGGTCGTGTCGGTTCACCCGTCGAGGACGGCGACAGCGGTGATGGGGTTGGGGGGCGGGTTGGCGCCGAGGCTGCCGGCGAAGGTCTTGTTGGAGAAGGAGAAGATGCCGCCGTCCTGGCCGACCATGAGGTAGCTCAGGGGGTGGCACCGGTGGCGGTGACGGGGAGGACGGTCGGCCATTCGACGCCTTCGGGCAGCGGAGCCGAGAACCTGTCGTACTTGGGCTTGGCGGTGGCCCGGTAGCGGTCGGTGGAGTGCACCCGGTCGGGGTCGTGCTCGGGGATGACCCGGTCGCCGAAGAGCTCGATCATCTCGAGCACCTCGTCGTCGTGGAGGTCGCCCGGGATGCCGAACACGAGCTGGTCGCAGCCGACCGTCTTGTAGCTCTCGAGCTGCTTCGAGACCTCTTCCGGGTTGCCGACCATCATGTAGCCGCCCTCGATGAGCGAGTCGAGGAAGGCGTCGGGGTCGTTGCCAGCGAGGTCGCGCAGGCGGATCGGGGCGCTCGGCCAGGTGATCGCATCGGGTGACTTCGGCATCGTGTCGTGGTAGAGGTTCACCATCGTGACGAGGTAACCACTCACCCGATCGAACGCGAGTGCACGCGCCCGCTCGCGATCTTCCAGGCAGATAACGCCGTTGGTCATCATCAGGTTGTCGTTGATGAACTGCCCGAGCGGCTCGGTGCAGTTGGCAATGGCTTCCTTGTAGGCCTCGACCCGACCCCGCAGGTTGTAGATGGGTTCGAAGTTGAACGCGATGGCGCCGATGCCGAGCTCGCCGGCCCGGGCGAACGTGGGCGGGTTCCCGCACGCGACCCAGATCGGGGGATGGCCGGGGCCGTAGGGCTTGGGGAGGATGTTGTGGGGCGTCGGAACCGTGAAGTGCTTGCCGTGGTGGGTGTAGTCGACCTGCTCCCACATCCGCGGGATCTCGCGGACGACCTCTTCCCATTCGGGCTTGGTCGAGTCCTTGTCCATGATGTTGAAGCTGGCCATCTCGTGGCTCCCGGCCCCGCGCCCGGTTCCCCACTCGTACCGTCGGTTCGTGACGTGGTCGAGCATGGCGGCCCGCTCGGCGTAGCGAACCGGGTGCTCCTTGCGGGGAGAAAGGCTGTTGATCCCTGACGAGAGGTGGATGTAATCGGTGTGGCCCGCGACATAGCCCATCACGACTTCAGGGGCCGACATGTGGCTGTATTCGACGAGGGCGTGGTGCTCACCGAACCAGGCATACTTCCAGTTGTGCTTGTCGGCGAAGATCGTGTACTTCGCCTCGCGCATGAGCTTGGTGTGCTCCCACTCGGTGTCGTGGGCCCCCGGCCCCGGGATGTAGCCGTTGAGGAAGATGCCGAATTCCATGGGAGTGCTCCGTCGACGGTCGCGTGGGAACGACTGGGCTCGTGGGGGGACGCCCCATGGTTCCACACCACCCGCTGCCGCTCCCGCACCGGGAGTTCGTCCGATCAGGGCCGATACGCTCTGTACGGCCTCGGCAGGTGTCGGGGTCCCCAACGAGGGAGTGCGCGATGACGAGAGGTCTCATCCTCAGCCCGGTAGCCGCTACTCGATCGGTCGCTCCCGCCGGCGCCGCGGCACCAACGTCGACCGTCGGCGTCGACCTGTCGGGCCTGAAGGTCGGGCTCAGGCTCGACCACATGTGGCGGTCGTGGGACTGGATCGGCGAGGTCTGGTCGGCCGAGCTCGAGGCCCGGGGCGCCGAGATCGTCCGCTGGCGGACCGGGTCGCGCAGCGGCGACGAGGGTCGGCGCATGGAGCGTGAGCTCGTCGAGTTCGTGGCCGGCGTCGACCTGGCCGTGGTGGGCCTGGCCAACTGAGGCTCCTGCACGGCCTGGACGATCCACGACGCTCTCGCCGTGGTCGACGGGCACAAGGCGGCGGTCGCCGTCTGCACGGAGCAGTTCCGGGCTCTGGGCGAGACCCTGGCGGCCAGCGCCGGACGAGCGCAGCTGCCCTTGGTCATCTTGCCGTATCCCCTCGACACCCAGCCCGAGACCGAGGTGCGCATGATCGCCGCGAGGTTCCTGCCCGAGCTCTTGCGCAGCCTGGGAGTGACACCGTGACCGACTCCGCGGCCGACGCGGTGCTCCGCGCCGAGCGGGTCGAGGTCGATCTCGACGTCGTCGGGTTCACCGAGTTCGCGGCCGAGCAGGGCTGGGGCGACGGGCTGCCGCTGGTGCCCCCGACGCAGGAGCGGGTGCTGGCGATGCTGGCCGGCTCCACACGCCGGTCCGACGACGTCGTGGCCGTGCTCCCACCGGCGAACGGGGTGTGCACCGTCGAGGCCCTCGCCGTCAATGCGGTGATGGCCGGCGCGCCTTCCGACGCCATGCCGTTGCTGTGCGCGGCGCTCGAAGCCATGGTCGAGCCGACCTTTGACCTGGCCGGGCTCAACGCCACCACGGGATCGGTCGTACCAGCGGTGTTCGTCAACGGGCCGGTCCGCGACCGGCTGGGGGTCCCGTACCGGGCCGGCTGCTTCGGTGGCGTGGCCGGCCCCGCGCCGGCGATCGGGCGAGCGCTGCGACTCGTGATGCGCAACGTCGCCGGGCACGTGGTGGGGACGACATCGCAGTCGGTGTTCGGCCAGCCCGGCCGGGTGACGGGCGTCGTGGTCGGCGAATGGGAGGACCGGTCGCCCTGGGCACCGCTCGCCGTTCGACGCGGTGTGCGCGGCGACGCCGTCACCGTGTTCGGCGCCATGGGGACGGCCAACATCTGCGACACCGTGGCCACCACCGGAACCGAGTTGCTGGAGATCATCGGGAAGTCCGTCGCTTCCATGGGCACCAACGGCTACCTCGTCGCCTGCCCCGACAGTGAGTTCCTGGTCTGCATCAACCCGATGTGGGCCGAGATCATCGGGCGCGACGTCCCCGCGATCGACGATGTGCAGGAGCTGCTCCACCGACACGCCAGCCTCCCGCTCGAGTGGTGGCCGCCGGCCCATCAGCGGGCGCTCACCGACGCCGGCCGGGTCGCGACCGACGGTCGTGTGCACCTGGCCCAACGCCCGGCCTCGGTGCTGGTGATGGTGTGCGGCGGTCTCGGGAACCTCCACTCGGCCGCCATCCACAGCTGGGGCAACACCCAAGCCGTCACTCGAGGGTTCTGATGCACCGCCCCTGACGGCTCAAGGCGTCGGGGGCGCGTTCGGGGGTGAGGCGTTGGAAGCTGGCGAGTTCTCACGCTCGGCAATCACTGGATTCGAGGTCCGGCAATCACTGGATTCATAGTCCGACAATCACTGGCTTGTATGCTCGGCAGATCATGTACCAGAGCGTGCTCGTTGATCGAGGGTGACGATGATTCGTAACTGTCGCACCCTCATCGCGCCATCGCCGTGGTGTGTCGATGCCTGAGAAGCTCTATCCCCGCAGCATCGATCGGTTGATCGCCAACGAGCTCCTGCCGGCTTTCCCGGCGATCATGGTCGTCGGCCCTCGCGGCTGCGGGAAGTCGACCTCGATGACCCAGTTCGCTGACACCGTGATCGATCTCTCCGAACCTGGGACTCGCCTCGCCGCGTCGGAAGACCCCGACGGGATTCTGGCTACGTCGAAGGGCACCGTTCTGGTGGACGAGTGGCAGGAGGTCCCGGAGATCCTCGGCGCGATCAAGCGCGCCGTGGATGGCGACCGGGCGGGCCGGGTTGGACGGTTCATCGTCACGGGTTCCGTTCGCGCCGCCCACCAGGCAGCAACCTGGCCGGGCACCGGTCGCCTCATTCGGGTCCGCATGCTCGGCCTGACCCAGGCCGAGCGAGAACGGCGCGACGACTACAACCCCATCGATGCCATCTTCGAGCCGGGTCGTCAGCGTTTTCAGCAGTCGGAATATCGTCGCAACGATTACCTCTCGATGATCGTTGCCGGACGGTTTCCCGCGGTGCAGAAGCTGCGTGGGCGCAACCGCGGCCGGTGGTTCGGGGCCTACGTCGAACAGCTCATCGAACGCGATGCATCGCAGATCTCTGGGCGAACGATCGCGGGGACGAAGCTGCGAGCAGTTCTCGAATCGAGCGTCGCGCGGACAGGTCAGGAGCTCAACAAGCAAGCGACAGCCAATGACGCGTCCGTCGATTTCCGTACCGCGGACGCCTATCTCGGGTTGCTGGAAGACCTGTCGGTCATCGCACGTGTGCCGGCCTGGCACACCACACGCCTTCACCGTCTCACGCGGTCCCCGAAGATTCATGTGGTCGATCCCGGAATGGCAGCGCACCTCCTCAACGTCGACGACCAGACACTGGGACGCGACGTCGCGCTCGTGGGGCAACTCTTCGAGACGTTCGTTGTGTCAGAGCTGCTCACGTACATCGAAACCGTCGCCGTCAACACCGCCCTTTTTCACCTTCGCGATCGTGACGGGAAAGAGGTTGACATCGTTCTCGAGCGCCCAGGTGCGATCGTCGGCGTCGAGGTCAAGTCATCCACCAGCGTCGATCGGGGCGATGCCAGAGGGCTGATGTGGCTCCGCGACCGGATCGGAGACACCTTCAGGTTCGGAGCGCTGCTCTACAGCGGGGGGCTGCCCTTCGAGATCGACGACCGAATCTGGGCCCTTCCCATCAGCACGCTCTGGCGGCCGCCCAGCAGACAGGGATAGGCGACGCGCCGCCTCACGCGGCGGGCCGTCGACCGGCAACGCGACGCCTACTCAACTTCGGCCTAGCCTGATCGACCGATGACGACCGCCCCGACGCCCGCTGCTGAGGTCGACATCGACGGGGCGCTGGTCCGGGCTCTGCTGGCGGAGCAGCATCCCGACCTGGCCGGGCTGGCGCTGGTCGAGGTGGCGTCGGGTTGGGACAACGTGATGTTCCGCCTGGGTGATGAGCTCGCGGTGCGTCTGCCGCGCCGGGCGCTGGCCGCGCCGCTCGTCGAGGACGAGCAGCGTTGGCTCCCGGTCCTGGCGCCGAGGCTGCCGCTGCCGACGCCCGTCCCGGTCAGGATCGGCCGGCCCGGTTATGGCTACCCCTGGTCGTGGAGCATCTGCCCATGGCTCCCCGGGTCCCCGGCGGCCCTCACCCCGCCCAACGATCCGGTGGCCGCCGCCCTAGCGCTGGGTGGCTTCCTCTCAGCGATGCACCAGCCGGCACCCGCCGACGCCCCCACGAACCCCTACCGCGGTGTGCCCCTGACGGAGCGCGCCGCCGCTGCTCGCCAACGGATTGAGCAGCTTGGCGATCTCGTCGACGGGCCGGCGGTGCTCGCCGCATGGGACGAGCTCGTCGGGGTGGCGCCGTGGTCGGGGCCAGCGGTGTGGCTGCACGGCGACATGCACCCGATGAACATCCTCGTCGATGAGGGACGGGTGTCGGGTGTGATCGACTTCGGTGACGTGTGCGCGGGTGATCCGGCGTCTGACCTTTCTGTGGCGTGGATGATGCTTCCGCCCGAGGCCAGACCGAGCTTCCGCCGTGCCGCGGCGAACGCCTCCGACCCGATCGACGACGACACCTGGGCCCGCTCCAGAGCCTCGGCGCTGGCGATCGCGCTGGCCATCCTCGCCAGCTCGGCCGATAACCCGGCCATGCACGCGATCGGAGCGCGGACCCTCGCCGCCGTGCTCGACGACCGCTGAGCCTCGCTCGCCGACCGTGGGTACTCGCGAGTGGTGGGGGCTGGTGGGCGGGGAGCGGCCGGACTCACCCGGCCGGCGGCGGGAGCGCGGCCAGGGCCGTCCAGACGCGCTGCGGCGTGAGGGGCAGATCGAGATGGCGGATCCCCAGGTGCGCCAGGGCATCGATGACGGCGTTCTGGACGGCCGGCGTCGACCCGACACTTCCTGACTCCCCGATGCCCTTGGCGCCCAAGGGGTTCATGGGCGTCGGGGTCTCCATCTCGACGAGCTCGAAGCTGGGGAGCTCGGCCGCGGAGATGATCGAGTAGTCGGCGAAGCTCGACGTGAGCGGGTTGCCATCGGTGTCGAAGCGGATCTCCTCGTACAGAGCCTGGGCGACCCCGCTGGCCAGGCCGCCGTGGATCTGACCCTCCAACAGCAACGGGTTGAGGATGCGTCCGGCGTCGTCGACGGCGACCAGGCGGATCAGCTCGACCTCCCCCGTCTCGCGATCGACCTCGACCACCGCGACGTGGGCCCCGAAGGGGAACGTGGCCCCGTCGGGTTTGAAGTCGGCCTCGGCTTCGAGGTACCCGTCGCCCGACGCGTCGGACGACGCCAGCGCTGCCCACGACACGTTGACCGTCGGCGTCCCGACGACGTGGAACGCGCCTCCGACGACCGAGCTGTCGAGCACCACGTCGTCGAGGTTGGCCTCCAACACCTCAGCGGCACGCTGGCGGGCCAGCTCGACCAGGGCGATCGTCGCCGCGCTCACCGCCGTGCCACCCGCTTGCAACGACCTCGACCCTCCGGTGCCGCCTCCCCTCGGCACGGTGTCGGTGTCGCCGTACACGAGATCGATCGATCCCATCGGGATTCCCGTGGCGTCACTGACGATCATGGCGAACGCCGTGGCGTGGCCCTGGCCGTGGGGCGAGACGCCGGTGCGGATCGTGGCGGTGCCGTCGGCGTGCACGGCGACGGCACCGAACTCCCCTCCGGCCATGGGGTTGGTGATCTCGACGTAGCTCGCCAGGCCGATCCCGAGCAGCTTGGTGGCGTTCGACGCTCGGCGGCGCGCCTGCTCGGCGCGCAGCTCGGCGTAGCCGGCCGCGTCGAGAGCGCTGTCGAGGGCTGCCTCGTAGGCCCCACAGTCGTAGCTCGCCCCCGTTGGCGTCGTGTACGGGAAGTCGTCGGGCTTCAGGAGATTGCGCCGCCGCACGTCGACCGGATCGAGCCCGGCTTCGGCCGCGAACAGATCGACCATCCGCTCGATCGCCGCGGTCGCCTCGGGACGGCCCGCCCCTCGGAACGCACCCATGGGCGAGGTGTTCGTGAGGATGGCCTGCCCGCTCGCCGAGATCCGAGCGATGTCGTAACACCCGCTGGCCATGAGCCGGGTGAACATGGGCATCAAGGCCCCGAAGCTCGAGGGGTACGCGCCGCAGTCCTGCACGGCATGGAGCTGGTAGGCGAGCAGCCGTCCGGCCCGGGTACCGCCCAGCTTGGCGTGCTGCACCTGCCCGCGACCGTGCACGAAGGCCTGCATGTGCTCGCTGCGCGACTCGGTCCAGCGCACCGGTCGGCCGAGGCGGATGGCGAGCCATCCGACGAGGATCTCCTCGGCGTAGGTGCCCTGCTTGCCTCCGAAGCTGCCGCCCACATCGGGCGTGATCACGCGCACCTGCTCGGGGGTGAGACCCAGCCGGGCCGCGATGCCGTTCCGGGCGTTGTGGGCGCCCTGGGAGCACGACCACTGCGTGAGCCGGGTACCGTCCCACACCGCCACGCACGCCCGCAGCTCGATGGGCGCCACGGCCATGCGGTTGTTGATCATGCGCGCTTCGACGACGATCTCGCAGCCCTCGAACAGGTCGTCGACGGGCCCCTGGGTGCCCGTGGCGGGGAAGTCGGCCGCCACGTTGGTCCCGGCCTCAGGGAACAGGAGCACCTCGTCGCGAGCGGCATCGCCCACATCGACGACCACGGGGAGCGCGTCGTAGTCGACGATCACCAGATCGGCCGCGTCGAGCCCCTGCGCGTAGGTCTCGGCGACGATGGCCACCACCGGCTCGCCGACGAAGCGCACCACGCCACTGGCCAGGAACGGCCGCTTCATGGCCGCGTTGGCGAACCCGACGGTCGGAGGCGCCGGCGGGAGGTCGGTGATATCGGCAGCGGTGTACACGGCGACCACGCCGGGCGCGGCCGCGGCTGCACGCACGTCGATGGCGCTCACCCGGGCATGGGCCATCGTCGAGCGCACGTAGACCACGTGCGCGGCACCGTCGAGCCGCAAGCCGGCGATGTAGCTGCCCTGGCCGGTGATGAAGCGGGGGTCCTCGATACGCAGGACGCGCGTTCCGAGGATGCTGCCGTGCGTCTCGTGATCGCTCGTGGACACCATGGCTGCACGCTGCCCGACCCGGACGGGTGCGCGCAATGCGGCGGTCTTCGTGGGGCGCGCGCAGGTGGCTCGCCCCCGGGCTGTTGCCTGCGAGCGGCGAGCGACGCGACACGGGTAGTTTCGTCTCACGAGCACTCTGGGAGTTGACGATGCGGCGCTCCGTGCGCCGGGAAGGCGAGGCGGTCATGGGCGACGTGTTGGGATACGACGGCCGGCGGGTGGTCGTCACCGGGTCGGCGTCGGGGATGGGCCAAGCTGCGACCGAGATCCTGGTGAGCCTCGGGGCCGAGGTCTACGGCCTCGACGTCAAGGCGACGACCACGTCGGGGGCCAAGAGCCTCGAGGTCGACCTGCGTGACCGATCCGCGATCGAGCAGGCGGCCGCGGCGGTCGGCGCCGATGTCCTCGGCGTGTTCAATTGCGCCGGCCTTCCCGGGCCGCCGTTCTCCGACCTCGACGTGATGCTGGTGAACTTCGCCGGCGGCCGGCATCTCATCGAGTCGATCGTGCCCAACATGGCGGCCAACGGGGCGGCGTGCTTCGTGGCCTCCAACGCCGGCCTGGGCTGGCAGCAGGAGTTGGCGACGCTCATGCCGCTCGTCACGACCGACGGCTTCGACGCCGCCAAGGCCTGGCTCGAGGCCAACCCGTCGATGTACGCGGGCAATGGCTACGGAACCTCGAAGAAGGTGATCAACGCCTGGGTGGCCTGGCGGGGAGCCTCGCTCATCCGTGAGGGCAAGCGCATCAACTGCATCAACCCCGGGCCGACCACGACCGCGATGATGCCGTTCTTCGAGGAGGCCAACGGCGCGGCCCTCATCGATGCGTTCATCGGTCCGATCGCCCGGCGTTCGACCGCGGCCGAGCAGGCCTGGCCCATGGTGATGCTCAACAGCCCGCACATGTCCTACGTGAACGGCGAGGCGCTCCATACCGACGGCGGTTTCCTCGGCGCCATGGTGACGGGCCAGATCGACCTCTCGGCCATCCCGATGCCGGCCCGGGAGTAGTCGCTCCCACGGCGCTCGTCACGGCGCTCCCACGGTGCTCGTCACGGTGCATGGTCGCTGGGCCCCGACGCCGAGTGGTGGAGCGGCCGTCAGGCTGGGACGGTGAGCGCGAGCTTCGTGCACGTGTCGACGACGGTCGTGTCGAGCGCGTCGCGCCAACGCCGGGGGATGGGCGCCGTTCCGTCGCGAGCGCCCATGAGGCAGCCGGCAACGGCACCGCACGCATCGGCGTCGCCCCCGCGGTTGACGATCCTCACCAGGGCGTCCTCGAAGCTGGCGTCCTGGACGACGGCCCACACGCCGACCTGGAGGGTGTCGGAAGCCGAGCCCGAGGTCGGCAATCGCGCCGGGTCGACGACCAGCGCCGCACCCACGAGATCACGTACCCGCTTGCGGATGGGCGAGTCTTGGAGCACGAGCTCGACGGCCGTGTCGGCCCCGACCCCCCCGACCAGATGGGCCACCAGATCGGCGATGGCGACCGCCGCATCGACGTCACCGGGTTGTGGGTGCGAGATCCTCGACAGCGCGGCCGCGTCGCCGGCACGCTCGTCGGGATCGCGCTGGACCAGGCCGGCGGCGATCGCTCGAAGCAGGCCAGCCGAGCCGGTGCTGCGCCCCGGATCTCGCGGCCCGGCGCTCTCCCACGCCCGGTGGGCCGCGACCACGGCGTCGATCGAGAAGCCGGCGCCGTAGACCTTGATCACGTTGAGCACGAACGCGGTCTCGTCGGTCGGGAGGCCGGCGGGCCACAGCGCCACCCCACCCCCGATGATCTCGCGGTGCAGGCCGTGGACGGCCCTGATCGCCGCGGGATCCATGAACTCGACCGTGGCTCCCAACGAGTCGCCGACCGCCAGACCGAGGAGGGCCCCGAACACTCGATCATGACGA
The DNA here is from genome assembly GCA_009886115.1 of Actinomycetota bacterium. Taxonomy (GTDB): domain Bacteria; phylum Actinomycetota; class Acidimicrobiia; order IMCC26256; family VFJJ01; genus VFJJ01. The sequence continues at coordinate 20,795 of VFJJ01000204.1, read as the reverse complement.
CGAGGTCGCGGCGCAGGCGCGGGCGCCGGGACGACCGGGGGAGTGACCGGCGTGTCCGGCATTTCTGGTGTGTCTGGCGTGTCTGGCGTGTCTGGTGGCGAGGAGCCCTGGTCGCTCACGTCGAGGGGACGGCGAAGTCCTCGGGCCAGTTGTGCATCCAACTGACTTCCTCGTAGCGCGACGCGAACTTCCACCCTTGGGCCGTCCGCACGAAATGGTCGTTGTACCAGAGCCCGACGAACGCCACGTGGGTGCCCCCCTCGGGCTTGGCCAGCACCATGGGGTTGAAGAGCATCGTGCGTCCGGACGCGGTGTCGCCGGCCAGGGTGACCTCGGAGTTCGAGATCATGTGCTGGAAACCCGGGAAGTTGGGCATGACCTCGGCCAGCCAGTTCCTCACCGTCAGACGGTCGCCCTTGATACCGCCCGCTTCGGTGTAGTCGATGGTGGCGTCGTCGGTGAAGAGGGTCTCGTAGAGGTCCCAGTCGCGGCGATCGACGGCGGTCGAGTACCGGACGATGAGGTCGTTGATCTCCATGCGGTCTGAGAGCTCTTGCAGCGAGAGGGCCATGGCAGGTGCTCCTGGGATCGAGTCGTGTCATTGGTACGGCCGTCCGCGGGCGCACCGGGACAGCCGGGTCGTAGCGTACGGGCGATGATCAAGCTCGCGCTGGTGCTGAAGCGGAATCCCGCCCTGAGCCACGACGAATTCGTCGCCCACTACCGCGACGTCCACGTCCCGCTGGCGCTCGAGGGGATGGCCGGCCTGCGGCGATACGTCGTGAACCAATGCGACGAGACCAACGCCCTCCTGGTCGCGGGAACCGGGAACGAACCCCGTCCTTCACGGGCCGACGCCATCACCTTCCAGTGGTTCGACGACCTCGCCGACTTCACCGACCCGGCCCGGCTGTTCAGCTCTCCAGCCGCCGGACGGGCCCTGGCCGAGGACGCCGCCGGGCTGTTCGGTGCCATGCAGGCCTACGTCGTCGACGAGGTCGAGCACTGGGACTACCAACGCGACTGGCCCGACGGGCAGCCATCAACGGGCCACAAGCGCATGTCGGCGGTGGCCCGGCTGGAAGGCCAGAGCCCGGCCGAGCACCGTCGGCACTATGCGGGCGGCCACGGCCCCCTGACCAGGGTGCAGCACGTGGGCGTGTGGCGGTACTGCCAGAACTTCGTCACCCAGGGTCTCACGCCCGACGCGCCGCCCGTCGACACCTTCGCCGAGCTGCACTTCGAGTCGCTCGACGATCTCCAGCACCGCATGTACCTGAACGACACCAGCCCCGGCATCGTGCAGGAGGACATCGCCAACTTCCTCACGATGAAGGGCACCTGGTCGGTGACCGCCACGGAGACCGTCTGGAGGACGTGAGCAAGCGCAGCCGGTTCTTTGCGTCTACGACCGCGCCGGGCGCGGTCTGAGACGCAAAGAACGAGAAGTCTGCTCAGCCGCTGACCTGGAGCGTGCCGTGCATCCGGCTGTCGCCGGGGTGCACCTCGCAGAAGTACGTGTACGCGCCGGGTGCGGTGGGGGCTACGAACGAGCCCTTCGCGTTGGCGCCGAGTATCCCGCTGTTGAAGCTCCCGTCGTCGGCCGAGACCGAATGCGGGACGCCGTCACCGTTGTTCACGTTCACGGTGAAGCCTGGCGTGACGATCAGGGGGTCGGGTCCGTAGACGAATCCGGCGATCCCGATGGTGTCGGCGCCGCCGTAGACCGTCGTCCCCTTCCCGGCGCCCCAACCGACGCCGGCCGAGACGACAGCCACGAGGAAGGCCGTAGAACAGATGGCGAGGGTCGGCGTGAGCTTTTTCATGGACCTTCCTACGGAACGGGGAGCCCCATGGTTCATCGGGCCCGGGAGTTTTTCGCTGAACGCCGACGGCACTTGCTCCGTACACCGTGATCGACCATGCTCCCGCGTGCCGGGACCCACCGCAAGGAGACACTCGATGGCCGCCCCCACCGCAACTCCGCAGTCGCCCCCCAAGAGCACCGAGATGCTGTTGATCTTCGGGATCGGCGCCGCGCTGGCCGTCCTGCTCGGTGTGTGGGGCGCCAACCACGACCCGTCGGGGCGCGAGATCTTCAAGCTGGGCTTCTCGGGCACCGACGTCACGAGCGCCATGGTGAGCATGAAGGTGTGGTTGGGCACGTTGGCCTTCCTGGCCGCCCTGTTCCAGGTTGCATCGGCCCTGTGGATGTGGGGCAAGCTCCCCGGCGTGAAGGCCAAGGCGCCGAAGTGGATCGGGGCCGCGCACCGCTGGTCGGGGACCGTCGCCTTCGTTCTCTCGATCCCGGTGGCGTACCACTGCCTCTGGTCGATCGGCTTCAACACCAAGAGCGGCGACGGCGAGGGCGATCTCCGCCGGGCCGCCCACTCGGTGTTCGGGTGCCTGTTCTACGGTGTCTTCGCCACCAAGATGCTGGCGCTGCGCAGCAAGCGACTCCCGGGCTGGACGCTGCCGCTCGTCGGGAGCATCACCTTCACGACCCTCGTGGTGGTCTGGGCCACGTCATCGGCCTGGTGGTTCGCCAACATCGAGTTCCCGGCGTTCTGACCGATTGAACGCCGACCGCTCCCGATCCGTATCCCCGGCATCACGCAAACGAGGGAGAGCCCGATGTCAGTGTCCTTGAAGTCATCGATGCCCGAGCGGCGCACGAGGCTCCAGCTTCAGTTCCTGGCGCTGTTCGGCGCCTTGGCGCTGACCGTTGCCGCGTGCGGCGGCGACAGCGTCGTGGGTTCCGCCGACGAGCCCGACAACGCGACCACCACGGCGACCGGGCCGCCGGCCGGCGCGGCAGTCGATACCACGGCGCCGGTGGCCACGGTTCCCGTCGACCCCGATGCCGGGGCCACGATCACCACGGTCGACTCGCCGTTCGGATCGATCGTCGCCAACCGCGACGGGCGCACGCTGTACGTGTTCGACAACGACACCGACGGGGTGTCGAACTGCGCCGACCAATGTGCGGTCAACTGGCCGCCTGTGTTGGCCGCCGGATCGCCGATCGCCGCCGGGAGCATCGACGCCACCAAGCTGGCCACCATCACCCGGGCCGACGGTGGCACGCAGGTCACCTATTTCGGCCGACCCCTGTATCACTTCGCGGCCGACGCCGCCAAGGGTGATGTGCTCGGCCAGGGTGTCGGCGGGGTCTGGCACGTGATCGATCCGGCCGGCACGCCGATCCTCGACGCCGCGCCCGGAGCGGGGGCGGCAACGGTCTCGGTGGCCAGCACCGCGATCGGCGACGTGCTCACCGGGGCCCCTGACGGGCACACGCTCTACCTGTTCCTTGGTGATGAAGCCGGCCGGCCCACGCCCACCTGCACCGGGACCTGCGCCGTCAACTGGCCCCCGCTGCTCCTGGCCACGTCCGGCGGCGACACCGAGACCTCGACGGCCGGCGCCGGGATCGACACGTCGCTGCTCGGCACCGTGGCCCATCCCGACGGCGGCACGCAGGTCACCTACAACTCGTGGCCCCTGTACTTCTTCGGCGGCGACCAGGCACCCGGCGACACGACGGGTCAGGGCGTCGGGCAGAAGTGGTTCGTCGTCGACAGCGCCGGCAAGCCCGCAGGCCCCAACGCTCCCGTGATCACGTCGCAGCCGGGCGGGACCGCCGTCCCCACGGCCAACTCGAGCATCCTGCTCGACGAGACCTCGCTGGGCACGATCATCACCGACTACCAGGGGCTCACCGTGTACGCCTTCGAGGCCGAGAAGCCCAACCTGCCCACGCCGGCCTGCTACGACGCCTGTGCCGAGACCTGGCCCCCGTTCCTGACCGACCCGGCGGTCTTCGCCGGTCCCGGTCTCGACCAGGACCTCATCGGCTCGGTCGAGCGCACCGACGGCCAGCTCCAGGTCACCTACAACGACTGGCCGCTGTACTACTTCGCTGCCGACCAGGTCCGTGGCGACGTGAAAGGCCAGGCCGTCGGCAACGTGTGGTGGGTGCTCGACGAGGCCGGCACGCTCGTCAAGGAGTAGCGGCTCGGTCCCAACCACCCGGGCATGTCGCAGTTTCCGCGACCAGGTCGCGGAAACTGCGACCTGCGAGCCGAGAAAACCGCGAAATCTCCGCATCCTGGAGCGGACTCCTCCGCATCGCGTCCTTATCCTGGCTGTGTGGCTGCGCTCCAAACGCCTGTGCGGACGATTCTCGTGGTCGAGGACGAACCGTCGATCGCTTCGGCGGTCGCGGCGCGCCTGCGCAGCGAGGGTTACGCCGTCGAGATCGCCGGTGACGGGCCGTCGGCGGTGGCGGCCTGCGAGCGATTGCACCCCGATCTCGTGGTGCTCGACGTGATGCTGCCGGGCTTCGACGGCCTGGAAGTGTGCCGGCGCATCCAACGCGACCAGCCCGTGCCGGTGCTCATGCTGACCGCCCGCGACAGCGAGACAGATCTGGTCGTGGGGCTCGCGGTCGGCGCCGACGACTACATGACCAAGCCGTTCCGGGCCCGGGAGCTCGTGGCCCGGGTGCAGGCGATCCTGCGCCGCGACGAGCGGTCCCGAGCCCGGCTCGACGCCGACCGCGCAACCGCAGGAACCGCAGACGGGCTCGACGCCACGCCGCACGCGCCCGTCCGCCGCATCGGCGATGTCGAGATCGACCCGGCCGCCCGGAGGGTCCGTCAGGCCGGCGAGGTGGTGCACCTCACCCCATTGGAGTTCGACCTCCTGCACTTCCTGGCCCGGCGCCCTGGCGTCGTGTACACCCGGGAGCAGTTGCTCGCCGAGGTGTGGGGCTACCGCGACGGTTCGGGTGCCCGCACCGTCGACTCGCACGTGCAGGCCATCCGCCGCAAGGTGGGCGCGATGGTGATCCGGACGGTCCACGGGGTCGGCTACGCCGTCGAGCAGCGCCTCGAGGCTCGTGACGGAGCATCGCCAGCGAAGGACGCGAGCCGGTGAAGGTACGCGGGGTTGAGCTCGACCGTGAGCGGCTCAAGGAGATCGGCGATCGTCCGCTCGATCCGTTGCCCACGCTCAAGTGGAAGATCGGGGCCGCCGTCTTCGCCTCGACCTCGAGCACGGTCTTCGTGTTCTGGGCCGCCATCCGCTGGCTCGACGTGTGGCCGTCGGTGGCTGGCTTGCTGGCGATGGTTGTGGCGCTGGTGTTCGTGCGGCTGCTCGTGCGGGGGGTCACCACCCCGTTGCGCGACATGGCTGAGGCCGCCCGGGCCATGGCCAAGGGCGACTACGGACGCCGGGTCGAGACGACCTCGCGCGACGAGGTGGGCGAGCTGGCCCGGGCGTTCAACGCCATGGCCGCCGAGCTCGCCGAGGTCGATCGGATGCGGCGCGACCTGGTTGCCAACGTGTCGCACGAGCTGCGCACGCCGATCTCGGCGCTCCAGGTCGTGCTCGAGAACCTCGTCGACGGTGTCGAGCCGCCAGCTCCCGACACGCTGCGGACGATGCTCAAGCAGGTCGAGCGCCTGGGCCGGCTGGTGCGGCAGCTCCTCGACCTGTCGAAGCTCGAGTCGGGCGCCGTGCCCCTGCAACGCTGCGCCTTCGATCTGATGGCCGTGCTCGAGGACGCCGCGGCCGAGGCCAGGCTCCACACGACCGACGTCGAGGTCACGCTCGAAGTCACCCCCGAGGTGGCCGGGACGGGCCTGGCGACCGACGGCGATCCCGAGCGGATCCATCAGGTGGTGGCCAACCTGCTCGAGAATGCACTCCGGCACACGCCGTCGGGCCGGCCGGTGGTCCTCCGGGCCCGGCGCGACGAGCCGGGATCGTCGGTGGTCTTCGAGGTGTGCGACGAAGGCCCGGGGATCGCCGACGACGACGCCGACCGGGTGTTCGAGCGCTTCTATCGCGCCGATGCCGCCCGGGCCTCCGCGAGCGGAGGTGCCGGCCTGGGCTTGGCCATCGCCCGGTGGATCGTCGATCTCCACGGCGGTTCGATCCGTGCTGAACGCAACACCCCGCAGGGTTGTCGGATGGTCGTGGGCTTGCCCGCAGCCCATCGGACGATGGAGCGGGTCCACCACTGAACGGCTGGGTTCGGACGGAACGTCCCCTTGGCGGGGCGTGGCGGCCCGAGCCCCGAGCGAGAGAGAGCCAGTCCCATGAGGCCCATGACCACGATCAGCGTCGAGGACGCCCTGGAACGCATCGCCGCGGGGGCCATGGTCCTGGTGGTCGATCACGAGGACCGCGAGGACGAGGGCGACCTCGTGATGGCGGCCGAGCACGTGACCCCCGAGGCCGTGAACTTCATGATCCGCCAGGCGTGCGGGCTGGTTTGTCTCCCGTGCGACGGTCGGCGGCTCGACGATCTGGCGCTCGCTCCGATGGTCGTCGACAACACCTGCGCCATGTCGACGGCGTTCACCGTGTCGATCGACCTGTGCAACGGCGGCAGTGGCATCTCGGCGCACGACCGCGCCGCGACCGTTCGGGCCGTCGCCGATCCGGGCTTCGGCGGCGACGCGTTCAGCCGGCCGGGACACGTCTTCCCGTTGCGGGCCCGTCCCGGCGGTGTTCTCGAGCGCCCCGGCCACACCGAGGCGGCCGTCGATCTGGCCCGTCTGGCCGGGTGCTACCCCGCAGCGATGATCTGTGAGGTGCTCGACGACGACGGCTCGCCGGCCCGCCGCCCCCGCCTCGAGCGGTTCGCATTCGACCACGGCATCGGCGTCGTGGCCATCGACACGCTCATCAGTCACCGCCTGGCCTCACCGGCGGCCCTGGTGACGATCGGCTGAGGCGCCGTGTGGTCTCTGGCACGCCTGCCTCCGGCCATCCCGCCAGGTGCGGTGGGGGCCCCTCATCACCGTGTGCCAGGTCGCGTGCGAATCCCGTGCCGGCGACCGCGCCCGTCCCCTTCGGCTCACATCTGCATGCCGCCGTCGACCCTCACGACGAAGCCGTTCACGTAGGAGGCCTCGTCGGAGGCCAGGAAGGCGAACACCGACGCCAGCTCGGCGGGCTCGCCGAAGCGTGAGAACGGCATGATGCGGGCCATCAGCTCGAGGTCGGCGCCCTCGGGCACGTCGGTGAACTGGTCGGTGATCGGTGTGGTGACGCCCCCGGGCGCGACGCAGTTCACGCGCACACCCAGCTTGGCCCAGTTGACGGCCATCGTCTGGGTGAGCGCGATCACGCCTCCCTTGCTGGCCGAGTAGGCCGAGCTCCAGGGCTGGCCCTTCATGGCGGCCGTCGAGGCCGTGTTGACGATGGTGCCCTTGGTTTCGAGAAGGTGGGGGAGCGCGGCCTGCGACATGATGAACGTGCCGGTGAGGTTGACGCCGATGATGCGGTTCCACCACTCGAGGGTCTCGGTGCGGTCGTCGGCGAAGTGGCCGATGCCGGCGATGTTGCAGAGCACGTCGAGGTGACCGAAGCGTTCGACCGTCGCCGCGATCGCCGCCGCGGCGTCGCCAGCGTCAGCCACGTTGCAGCGCACCGCCAGGGCCTGTCCCCCGGCGCCGGTGATGGTCGCTGCGGTCGCCCCGGCGGCGTCGACGTTGAGGTCGAGGCAGGCCACCGATGCGCCCTCCTCGGCCAGCCTGATGGCCGTCGCCTGGCCGATCCCCGACGCCGCGCCGGTCACTGCCGCGACCTTGCCGTTCAACCCTCGCATGAGATCCCCTTGTCGTCATCGCCGGTCGTTATCGCCCGGGGCTGCCGTACCGGCCCAGGGACGGGCATCGTAGAGCCCCGGACGCTGCAGCGAGGATGATCGAACCTGGTCCGCTCGTTACCCTTGGCCGGTCTCGGCGGGCGGTTCGTCGGAGGGGAGCGGGGTCATGTCGCGGTTCGATCTGGCGGTGGTCGGCGGGACGGTCGTCGACGGGACGGGGTTGCCCCGGCGCCGCGCCGACGTGGGCGTGAAGGACGGGCGCATCGCCACCGTCGGCTTCGTCGACCCGGCCGATGCCGACCAGGTGATCGACGCCACCGGCCGGTGTGTGGCGCCGGGGATCGTCGACATCCACACCCACTACGACCCGCAGGTCACCTTCGAGCCCTACGCCACGTCGTCGTGCTTCCACGGTGTCACGACGGTGCTGGCCGGCAACTGCGGCTTCTCGATCGCCCCGACCCGGGCCGCCGACCGCGAGTTCATCGTGCAGATGTTCGCCCGGGTCGAGGGCATGTCGGCCAAGGCGTTGCAGGGCCTGCCGTGGGGCTTCGAGACGTTCCCCGAGTACCTGGCCTCGCTGGAGGGCCGTCTCGGCGTGAACCTGGCGTGCTACGTGGGTCATTCGGCGGTGCGGCGCTGGGTGATGGGCGATGACTGCTACCAGCGGGAGGCGACCGCGGCCGAGATCGCCGAGATGGTGGTCATCGTCGCCGACGCCGTCGCTGCCGGCGCGGCCGGGTTCTCGTCGAGCCACGCGCCCACCCACCTCGACTCGTTCGACCGTCCCGTGCCGAGCCGCCTCGCCTCGGTCGACGAGCTCGAAGCGCTCGTGGTCGCGGCCGGACGGGCCAACGCCGGCAGCGTCGGCTACCTGCCGCTGTCTTCGATCGGTGGGCTCGACGATGCCGACCAGGAGCTGCTGATCCGCCTGTCGCTGGCCGGACGGGTGCCCGTCATCATCCAGGGCCTGGGCGCGGGCTCCAAGGTCGGCGCCGTCGGCGATGCGTGGGACGGCGCCCGGCTCTTCGTCGACGACGCCTCGGCCCGGGGTGCCGCCGTCTACTCGATGCTGATGGCCAAGCCGTTCAATCGCACGTTCACGTTGGCGGCCGGTACCACGCTGTACGAAGGGTGCCTCCGGTTCAACCGGATGTTCAGAGAGGCCTCGGACGTCGAGGCGCGGATGGCCATGCTGCGCGATCCGGCCTTCCGCGACGAGATCCGCTCCGATGTCGAGAACCCCAATCGTGACCCTGCCGCCGGGCCGACGCTGCCGCCGCCCCGATGGTCGATGCTGTTCGTGAACCGGGTGACCAGGCACGAGCACACCGCTCTCGTCGGTCGGACCGTCGCCGACATCGCACGCGAGCAGGGACGAGCACCGGTCGACGTGATGCTCGACCTGGCACTGGCCGATGATCTCGAGACCGAATGGCTGTGGGCCACCGAGACCGACGCCTGGCGAGCGCGCACCCGCACCGCCGGCGGCGATCCGCACATGATCGTCGGCGTGTCCGACGGTGGAGCCCACCTCGACCGCGATGACGGCGCTGAGTGGTCGTCGTGGTTCTTCGACCGCTGGGTCAGGCAATGGGGTGGCTGGAGCCTGGAAGAGGCCGTCCGCCTGATGACCCAGATCCCGGCGTCGCTGGCGGGTTTCAGCGACCGGGGCCAGATCCGGCCGGGCTTCGCTGCCGATCTGATGGTCTTCGACCCGGAGACCATCGCCCCGGATCGCAAGGAGTTCGTGCACGACTTCCCCAACGGCGAAGGCCGCTGGCGCTCGTGGCCCATGGGTGTGTACGCCACGATCGTCAACGGTGTGCCCATCGTGATCGACGGCGAGATCACCGGCGCGCTCCCCGGCGTGGTCGTGCGCCCGTCCTGAGCCGCCCCTCCGCCCCAGCCGCACCCCCCCACCCCTCCGCAAATTTGGGGTCAGTCGAGCTCGCCGCGCATGCCGCGGGCCACGGCGTCGGCCCCCCAGCGCGACTCGATGAGCCCGATGAGATGCGGGAAGGCCCGCAGCGTGTGACCGCCGTCGATCGTGAGGCACTGCCCGGTGACCCACGACGACTCGGGACCCACCAGATAGCGACACGCCTGGGCGATGTCGTCGGGCTCGCCGACCCGGGTGATGGGCTGCTGCTCCATGTAGAGGCCCACGATCTGCGGGTTGGCGATCATGCCCGCGGGCGCATCGGTGGCCGTGAGCCCGGGACGCACCACGTTCACGCGCACCCCGACCGCGCCCAGCTCGTCGGCCGCGACGCGGCACATCATGTCGACGGCGGCTTTCGCTGCGCAGTACGAGGCCAGGTAGCGCGCGGGCTGGACGGCCGCCGTCGACGAGATCGCCACGATCGCCCCTCCGCCGTCGCGGGCCATCTGTCGACCGGCGTGCTTGATCATGAGGTAGGGGGCCCGCACGTTGAAGTCGACGTCGGCCATGAACTCGTCGTCGCCGGTCATCAACAGAGGCTTCATGAGCCCGGCGCCGGGCACCGAGACCGCCATGTCGAGACGGCCCGTGGGTTCGCTGGCGAAGGCGATGGCCGCCAGCACCTGCTCGGGAACGGTGGCGTCGCACACCGTCCAGCGCACGTTGGGCCCGAGCCGATCGGCGACCTCCTCGAGGTGTCCGGCGCTGCGGGAGGCGATGGTGACCTGGGCCCCATCGCGGGCGAGGACCTCGGCCGTCGCCCGTCCGATGCCCCCAGCGCCGCCGGTGATCAGTGCCGTCTTGCCCGTCAGTGCGCTCATGAGCGAGGTTCTACTCAATGGACACTCGCACCGTCATGCCCGAGGGACCGGGAGCAACCATGGACGGTCTCCCGTCGACGATCGAGCCGGGGGCGTGGACCGAGCTCTCGTACCGACTGGGCCTCACCGACGGGCTTCCCACGTTCGCGCCCGACCGGGCCATCGTCGATGCACTGGTCGCGGCGACGGGCCGGGAAGCCCACGCCGAGATCGGGCTCGTTCCCCCTCGGAACGGGATTGCCACCGTGGAGGCCGTCGCGGCCAACGCCGCCATGGCCGGCTGCCTGCCCGAGCACATGCCGGTCGTGGTCGCGGCGATCGAGGCCATGCTCGACGAGCGCTTCAACCTCAGGGGCGTGGCCTGCACCACCCACGGCTGCTGGCCCCTCGTGATCGTGTCGGGGCCGGCCGTCGGCCGGCTTGGGATGGCCACCACAGAGTCGGTGTTCAGCGGCGGTGGTGCCCGGGCCAACGTGGCCATCGGTCGGGCGGTCAAGCTCGTGCTCTGGAACCTGGGTGGTGCTCGGCCGGGCGATCCGGTGAAAGAGGTCTTCGGCCATCCCGGGCGGCTGGCGTTCTGCATCGCCGAGGAGCCCGACAACACGCCTTGGCCGTCGATGGCGGGCGCCGGTGCCGGCCGGAGCGCAGTCTTGGTGTTCGCGTGTGAGAGCCCGCAGAGCGTGTCGTTCTGGGGAGTGGGCGACGATCCCGAGCAGCGCCTCGGCCAGGTGGCCGACCATCTCGCCGGGCTCGGCAACAACAACGCCCACACCATGGGCGAGGCTCTCGTGGTGTTCTCGCCGTCGGAGGCGCGGCACCTGGCACGGCACGGTTTCGACCGCACCGCAGTGCAGGACACGCTGTTCCGGCTGGCCCGACGGCGACTCGGCGATCTCCGGCCGCGTTCGCCCCGCCGGCCCGACAACGATCCCCGGTGGTGGTACGAATGGTGGCCCGCGTGGGTCGACCAGTCGAGCGACGACACGCTCGTCCCCTGCGTCGAGCGGCCCGAGGCCATCCACGTCATGGTCAGCGGCGCCGACAGCATCCCGTGGGCGGTCGTGTGCCCAGGTTGGGGTCATCTCGGCGGTTACGCCGTCACGAGGGAGATCGAGGAACCATGAGCGACGCCGGGGAACGAAACGTTGTGGCGAACGTCGAGCCCAAGGGGCGTATGGAGATCGTCGATCCCCGAGGCCAGGTGCGCGAGCAGTCCTCCATCGGGCTGGCGCCGCGCATGCCCGCCATGGACGGGCTGATCGGCTTCATGGTGAACGAGCAGAGCCGCCAGCAGGGACCCGATTTCTACGGCTACACGATCGAGATCGAGGCTGGGCTGCGGCGCCGCTACGGGACGGCCGTCCTCGCCGACTCGCCGCGGATCTGCAAGCCGGTGCTGTCACGGCCCGCCGGCGACGAGCTGCTCGCCCATCTGCGGAGCTGCTCGGGGGTCGTAAACGGCCTCGCCAAATGAGGTTCGTGCACGTCGGGCAGTGTGCTCGACGCCGTGAACCTGGAGCGCATGGGCATCCCGACGGTCACGCTGGTGACCCCGCCGTTCGTGCCGGCGTTGGCGGCGAACGCTCGGCTGCTCGGCCTGCCCGATCTGCGCTACGTGGTGGTCCCCAACGATTACTACGAGGAGACGGTCGAGGTGCGCAGCGAGCGCATCGCCGCCGTCCTCGACGAGATCGTGGCCGCGCTCACGGTCTGACACCATCGACGATCAGGTGGTCGGTCAGTCGACGCAGGCCAGGGCGTGGGCGAGGACGCGACACGCCTCGCTCATGCGCTCCACGCCGAGCTGGGTGATCCGCTCTCGGAACGCGCTGCGCCGCACCGTGTGGAGGTTGTCGAAGTTGGCGACGCAGGCCTCGGGCATGCCGTCGGCGGGCCCCAGCGCGAGCTCGCTGTGCACACCCCTGACCGTTCGGGTGCACGCCGCGACGACCACAGCGCCGATCCGGTCGGCCACGGGATCACGGGTGAGGACGAGCACCGGCCGCTCTCCACCGGGCACCGTGGCCCACCAGACCTCACCCCTCACCACGCGGGTGTGAGCTTCCACGACTCGAGATCTTCACCCAGGGCCAGCTCGGCATCGCTGAACGGCGTCAACTCGTAGATTCGGGCGTCGCGCTCACAAGCATGGCGGTACAGGAACTGCTCGATCGCCTGCCGGATGACGTCGGAGCGTGACTCGAACGACATCCCCACGAGGACATCGATGTTCTCGAGGAGCTCGCTCGGGAGCCGCACAGCCACTTGCGTCGTTGTCATGCGCTGAGTCTACCAACGCGTCAACCAGCCCGGCGGCGGCTCTCGCAGCCGGCTCCCGCCTTGGGGCGCCGGGGTGGCTCGCCGGGCGTCGCTGGCAGCGCAGCCCGTTCCGCCCCGCGCTCTCGGTGCGCCTCGGTGTCGCTGAACGGGCGTCAGATCGTGGCCGGGTCGGTGTTGGCGCCGCAGACGAGAACCGCGACGCGCTCGCCGGGAGACGGGCGGTAGACGCCGCTGGTGAGAGCGGCCAGCGCGGCGGCCCCACCGGGCTCGGCGACGACTCGCAGGTGCTCCCAGAGGCTCCGCCGAGCGGCGACGATCGCCGCGTCGGTGACGACCAGCGTGGTCTGGATGTGCTCGCGCCCGGCCCAGCACACCTCGCCGACCCGGCGGGCCCCCAAGGAATCGACGGCGATCCCGTTGACGTCGACGTCGATGGGATGGCCGGCGGTGAACGCCGCGTGCAGACAGCACGAGGTCTCGGGCTCGACCGCGACGACCTTCACCCGTCCGGCGAACCAGGCCGCCGCGCCCGCGATCAACCCGCCGCCGCCGACGGCCACGAGCACGGTGTCGATCCCGGGGTCGGCGCCGGAGCGCCCGTCCGCAGCCCCGGAGCGCCCGCCAGCGCCCGACGCCCCGGCGGCCCCGGCGGCTCCGGCGGTCTGGTGCTCGAGCTCGCGGAAGAGCGTCCCCTGGCCGGCGACGACGGGCCGCTGGTCGTAGGCGTGGATCACCGCGGCCCCCGTCTCGGCGGCGAAGGTCTGGCTGGCACCGAGCGCGTCGTCGTAGCGCTCGCCCAGCTGGTGCACGGCCGCTCCCAGCGCCCGGAGGCGGTCGACCTTGGCCCCTGGGCTGGTGACGGGCACGAACACGGTGGCCCGGTGGCCGAGCTCACGAGCGGCCCAGGCCACGGCCAGCCCGGCGTTGCCGCCCGAGGCCACGACGACGCCGATCGGCGGGACCGTCGCCTCGAGCATCGCGTTGAGCATCCCCCGCGCCTTGAACGACCCGGTGTGCTGGAGGTTCTCGAGCTTCACCACCACCGGTCCGGGCCCGAAGGTTCCCGCTTCGATCGTGATGACCGGGGTGAGCCGCAGCCGGGTGCCCAACCGGGCCGCCGCCGCTTCGACCTCGATGCGGGTCACCGCCGAGATGCCCACTCCCGTGTCGCTCATGCGTGTGAGTCTGTCTCGGATGAAGATGGGGCATGGACGATCACGAGAGCGACGTGGGTGTCGAGCGACTCGAGGGGCCGATCGAGGTCGGGGCCCGGGCCGACCTCCTGGCCCGGGCGTTCTTCGACGATCCGGTCATGTGCCACCTGTTCCCGAGCCCCGGGAAGCGTCTGGCCAAGGCCACGCTCGTCATGAGGGGCGAGATCCACGGGTACCTCGCCCGAGGCGAGGTCTGGTGCCACGGTCCTGCCGTCGCCCTCTGGTTGCCTCCGCTTGACGGTCCCCGTCCTGCTCCCGAGCGGCCGACGCTGGCCGCGGCCTGGCGATCGTGGCGCTTCCTGGGCCGCCGGCTCCCGCATGCCCGCCGTCTCAGCGCGCTCATGGAACAGGCTCATCCGCACCACCCGCCGCACTGGTATCTCCGGATCGTCGGCACCGACCCCGGGCATCGTGGCCGGGGGCATGCCTCAGCCCTCCTCGCGTCGATGGCCGAGCGGCTCGATGGCGACGGCCTGCCCGCCTACCTCGAGTCGAGCAACGTCTCGAACCTCCCGCTCTACCGCCGCTTCGGCTTCGTCGAGCAGGCAATCATCGAGGTTCCCTCCGGTCCGACGCTGTGGCCCATGTGGCGCGAGCCCCGCTGAGTTGGCCGGCGACGGACGCCGCGCCGTCACTGCCGTCCACGCTGACCGCCGCGATTCTCGGGGAGACCGGTCAGGGAACGGTGATCCCGAGGGCGTCGAATACGGCGGTCGTGTCACGGCCGAGCTCGGGGCCGGCACCTCGTGGCGTTCGTGCGCGGGGCCGGCTGGCAGCGACGCGCCCCGAGCTCGGCGCCGGATCGGTGGGTTCCGTGGGCCCTGCCGGTGAGTCGCCGATGAGATGGCTGGCGGCTTCCCTGAGCGCGATGTCGACCGTTCCCGATCGTTGATTCCTCAACAACGCCAGGGCGCCCAGCGTGGCCAGCAGGCCAGCTACGGGATCGGCGACGGCATCGCCACAGAACCTCGGGCGCGGGTCGTCGGGCGGCGAGACGGCGCAGAGCCCGGCGGCCACTGCCGCGTCGTCGCCGAAGGCCACCCGGTCGCGCCATGGTCCGGTGAGGCCGTAGCCGGTGATGGCCACCCAGATCGGAGCCGGAGGGGGGAACAGGCCGAGCGGCTCGAGGGCCCGGGGACGGGCGGAGGTGATGACGACGTCGGCCCGAATGCACAGCTCCCGCAAGGCGTCCCGGCCCTTCGTGCTCGTGAGGTCGAGGGCCACGCTCTGCTTGCCTGCGTGCATGAGGTCGAAGAACGATCGTGGGCCGCGCCGGGTCCCGTCGGGCCGCGCGGGGTCTTCGACCTTGACGACCCGGCAGCCGGCTTCGGCGAGCAGCGAGCCGCACAGGGGCCCGGCCCACAGCGATGACAGGTCGATCACCAGGGGCGCAGGTTGCGCCGGTCGAGCGCCGGGCATCGAGCTGGTGACGCTCGCGCCCGATGGCTCGATGATCGGGCAGCGCATCGGCGAGGTCTGGGCCCGAGTGCGGGCCTGCGCGTCGCCGAAGCCGAAGCCGGCGCCGTCGTCGCGGAAGCCGGTGGTGCCGCTGCCGGTGGTGCCGGTGCCGGTGGTGCCGCCCGATGGTGGTGCCGCGGCGCCCACCAACGATGCGGCGAGGCCCAGCAGGGCCGCCCGCTCGACGAGCTCGGGTGCGGATCGCTCGGCCAGCGAGCGTGCGACCCCCGTCCAGTCGCCGGGGCCGACCACCGGGTCGTCACGCTCGAGCCAGGCGGCCATCAGGGCCCAGTCGTCGGGCCGGGGCAGGTTGAGGCACAGCCAGCCATCGGCCGTCGGCAGAAGCCGCGCCGAACCTCCGCAGCTCACCTGGCCCTGGCGGCGCAGGCCGAAGATCGCCGCCCGCTCACCGAGCAGCGCCGGCGCGTCGAGTCGGCTCAGACCCGGGGCGAGGAACCCCAACGCCAGCGACAACCCCGACAGGCGAGCTGCGATGTCGCCGGGCGCCGCGAGCGGAGGACCTGCGGGATCGCCGGTGAGCCACATGGCCCCGCTGGCGGCCCAGCCATCGACCGGAGCCGGATCAGGGCCAGACGTGTCGAGCGTCGCAAGTGGCTCGACGCCGACCGCCTCGAGGTACCCAGTGGCGTATCCGGCCGATCGGGAGCCGGATCGAAACGCCGACGCGGCGGCCCCGCTCACTTCCCGTAGGTGTAGAACCCCCGGCCGGTCTTCTTGCCGAGCCGGCCGGCTTCGACCATCCGGTTGAGGAGCGGGGGCGCGGCGTAGAGCGGCTCCTTGAACTCGTCGTACATCGAGTCGGCCACGCCCTTGCACACGTCGAGCCCGATGAGGTCGGCGAGCGCCAGGGGGCCCATGGGATGGCGGCAGCCCTCGACGATGCCCGTGTCGATGTCCTCGGCCGTCGCAACGCCGTCTTCGAGCATGCGGACGGCGGAGAGGATGTAGGGGACGAGGAGGGCGTTGACCACGAAGCCGGCCCGGTCGTGAGCCTTCACCACGACCTTGCCGAGCTGCTCGGTGGCGAGCTGCGACGCCCGGGCCACGGTCTCGTCGCTGGTGAGGACCGACGGGATGATCTCGACGAGCTTCATGACGGCCGGAGGGTTGAAGAAGTGCATGCCGACCACGTACTCGCCCCGCTTGGTGGCGGCGGCGATCTTGGTGATCGGGATCGACGACGTGTTCGACGCGAGGATGACGTCGGGCGCCGCCAGCATCGAGTCGAGCTTTCGGAACACCTCGAGCTTCGTATCCTCGTCCTCGAGCACGGCCTCGATGACGAACTGGCGGTCAGCCAGGTCGCTGAGATCGGTGGTGAACGACACCCGCGAGAGCGCAGCGGCCCGCTCGTCTTCGGTGATCTTGCCCGCTGAGGCAGCACGGGCCAACGCTGTCTCGAGCCGGCGCCGGCCGGCATCGACTGCACCGTCGTGGACATCCCAGGCGATGACATGGGCGCCCGAGCGTAGGCAGACCTCGGCGATCCCCGAGCCCATGGCCCCACAACCGACCACGCCGATCCGTTCGAACAACAGAGTCTCTGCGGTCATCGTGGTCCTCGACTGTGGTGGGCCCGGCCCCTCGCGTGCCCGGAAGTACTCACGCGCCGGCAGATGGCGCGCTGAGTGGAACGAATTCTACCGCTCGTCAGAGATGGCCTCGGAACCACGAGCTCGGTTGTCCACTTCGACGCCGCGGGCATCCCCCTGGGGGGTGGCACGCGTCACGACGCCGATACGTCTCTGATCGGGTCCGGCGCAGCATCATGGGAACCGTTCACCGAGCGGCAGCACCACGCCCACCGGGTCGACGGGCTGCTCGGAGAATGGAAGTATCGGCGACCGAGTGGCACCGCTCAACCACGCCGCACCCTGTCAGCAACCACCGCGGAGGAAGACCATCCATGATCCTCAAGGCCGGAGCACGCCTGCGCTCGACGGTGTGCAGCACGGAGATCATCGTCGTGAAGGCCCCATCGGGTGACGTTTCGATCACCTGTGGCGGTGCGGCGATGGGCGATCCGGCGAGCACCGAGGCCGTCGCTGCAGGTTCGCCCGCGCCGGGGACCGGCACCGCCATGGGCAAGCGCTATGTGAACGCCGACGGTGCCCTCGAGGTGCTGTGCACCAAGCCCGGCGCCGGTCCTCTCGCCTGCGACGGTGACGAGCTCGGTCTCAAGGAAGCCAAGCCGCTCCCCGCATCCGACTGACCACTCGTTCTTTGTGTCCAGCACCGCGCCGGGCGCGGTGCTGGACACAAAGAAGCAGAGGACGAGCCCATGAACATCCTCATGTTGCTGGAGATGGCCGCCGACGGCTTCGGTGAGCGCGTCGCCGTCGGCCCCCTCGAAGGTGGGCTCACGTACCACGACCTCCGGGTGCGTGTGGGCGCGGGAGCGGCGGCGATCGCCGAGGCCGGGGTCGAACGTGTGGCCTTCGTCGACATCGCGTCCGAGGCCTTCCCGTTGGCTCTGTACGCGGCGGCCTGGGCCGGGGTGCCCATCGCGCCGCTCAACTACCGCCTGGCGCCCGACCAGCTCGCCGACCAGCTCGCCCAGCTGGCGCCGGTCCTGGTGATCGCCGGCGACGCCTACCTCGACGTCGTGAAGTCGGCCCGGCCGGCCGTGGTCATGTCGCGCTACGAGTGGCTGCAGGCCTGCCATCGGGGCCACGACGTCGAGGCGCCGGCGGCGCTGATGGACCCCGACGACGAGGCCGTGCTCCTGTTCACGAGCGGCACCACCGCTGCTCCGAAGATCGCCGTGTTGCGCCATCGGCACATCTCGTCCTACGTGCTCGGCTCGGTTGAGTACATGGGCGCCATGGAGGACGAGGCCACGCTGGTGTGCGTGCCGCCGTACCACATCGCCGGGGTTGCCAACACCGTCAGCAACACCTACGCCGGACGGCGGATCGTCCAGCTCCCCGACTTCACTCCCGAGCGTTGGCTCGAGACGGCCAACTGGGAGGGCGTCACCAACGCAATGGTCGTGCCGACGATGCTGGCCCGGATCGTCGAGACCATGCGGGCCCATCCAGGGGAGTACTCGGTGCCGAGCCTGCGGTCCATCGCGTATGGCGGCTCGAAGATGCCCGTCACCGTCATCGAGCACGCGCTGGAGCTGTTCCCCGAGACGGGCTTCGTCAACGCCTACGGGCTCACCGAGACCTCGTCGACGATCGCCGTGCTCGGCCCCGACGATCATCGAACGGCGCTGGTGTCGACCGACCCGGCCATCCGGGCCCGACTCGGCTCGGCGGGGCTGCCGTTGCCGGGCGTCGAGATCGAGATCCGCGACGAGCTCGGTGCGCTGCTGCCGATCGGCGAGTCGGGCGAGATCCACATTCGCGCCGAGCAGGTGTCGGGTGAGTACCGGGGCCGGGCCTCTGCGGTTCAGGGCGACGGCTGGCTCCCCACCAAGGATCGCGGGCATCTCGACGCCGACGGGTACCTGTTCGTCGAGGGCCGCAACGACGATCTCATCATCCGGGGCGGCGAGAACACCAGCCCGGCCGAGATCGAGGACGTGCTCATGCGCCACGACGCCGTCGAGGAAGCTGCGGTCGTCGGCCTCCCCGATGTCGAGTGGGGCGAGCGGATCGCTGCGGTCGTCGTCGTCCGAGACGGGCACGAGGTCACCAGCGATGAGTTGCGGGCGTTCGTGAAGCAGCACCTGCGTTCGTCCAAGGCCCCCGACGTCGTCGAGTTCCGGGCTGAGCTTCCGTACACCGACACCGGGAAGCTGTTGCGACGGGTGGTGCGCGCGGAGCTCCTCGGCGAGGCGTAGCGTCGCGACCGGTGAACGGTCTCGACCTCGACACGCCCGGCACAGGTTCCGACGACAGCGACGACGACAGCGACGACGACGACCTGGTCGATGTCGGCGCGGCCGAGGTCTTCGACATCGTGGCGGGGCTCGGCGCGCTCCGCAGCCCCTTCGCCATCGAGGACTTCTCGTTGCCCGAGGGTGTCGGGGCGTTCGTCGTCGACGACGACACGTGGCAGATCGGCGGCGACGAGACCGTGGCCGCCACGCTGCGGGCGCTGCCCTGTGTGACGATCGCGGTAGTCCGGACCGCCGAGGTGGGCCCCGAGGCCTTGGCGTTGCTGGCTGGCTTCGACGTGGTGCTGTCGACGGCAGCCGATCCCGTCGATGGCTGGGTGGTTCCCGGCGCCGACAACATCGACGGCATGCTGGGTGACGTGCTCTACGCGATCGAGCAGAGTCCCAAGGCGTCGCTGGCGATGGTGCAGCTACTACGGAGTCGGGCCTACGAGGACGTGCCCGCCGGGTTGTTCGCCGAGTCGGTCACGTACGGGTTGCTCCAGGCCGGCTCGGAGTTCCGGCGCTGGCTCGACGCGTGGGGCGAGGTCGAGCGGGCCGATCGGGACGAGCCCGTGGCGCCCGTCCTCGTCGACTACGAGGGGCTGGTCTGCACGATCGCGCTCAATCGCCCACAGGTCCGAAACGCCTACAACGCAGCGATGCGCGACGGGCTCGTCGACGCCCTCCGGGCCGCGTCGACGGGGGCCGCGGCTCTCATCGTCGTGCGGGGCAACGGTCCCAGCTTCTGCAGCGGAGGCGATCTCGACGAGTTCGGGACGGCCACCGACCCGAGCGACGCCCACGTGATCCGCAGCACGCGCTCGGCGCCCTGGTGGATGTGGCGCTGCGCCGACTGGCTGCGCGTCGAGGTGCAGGGGGCCGCAGTGGGCGCCGGCGCTGAGCTCAGCGCGTACGCAGCGCGGGTGTCGGCGACCGAGGACGCTTTCTTCATGCTCCCCGAGGTGGGGATGGGCCTGGTTCCCGGCGCCGGCGGCACCGTCAGCATCCCCCGTCGAATCGGGCCTCACCGGGCCGCCTACATGGCGCTCTCCGGCGCCCGTCTCGATGCTCGCACCGCTCTGCGTTGGCGCCTGGTCGACGAGATCGTGCCCGCCTGAGCGCCGCTGATGTCGCGGCGTTCAGATGCGTTCAGGCGATCGACTGGGGAGCCGCGGCGATGGGGACGCCGAAGGCGTTGCACCACACGAGGACGGTCCACTCCCCCGACAAGGTCGTGCCGGTGGGAGCCGGGTAGTACTGGGTTCCCTTGTTCCCCTTGAGATCGTCGAGGCGGATGGCACCGTCGCCCGGGCTCTCGGCGCCGGCGCCGGGTACCAGGAGCACGTCGTAGTCGGGGCCCGGCTCGATGTCGATCTCGAGCAGCCCGACGACGTACGAGCCGTCGGGCTGGCGGTAGATGGCGGCCTGGCCCGTCGCGTCGTGGTCGATGCCGCGGAAGCTGCCGATCGAGACCTCGACGGGCTCGGTGGTCGTCGGCTGCGTGGCTGCGGGCTGGGTGGCTGCGGGCTGGGTGGCTGCGGGCTGGGCGGCTGCGGGCTGGGTGGCTGGTGCGGGCTGGGCGGCTGCCGGGCTCGCGGGTGTC
>VFJJ01000047.1 GCA_009886115.1 Actinomycetota bacterium | reverse complement strand
CTCTGCACGCGCGAGTGGCGGAATAGGCAGACGCGCAGGATTCAGGTTCCTGTGTCCGCAAGGACGTGGGGGTTCAAGTCCCCCCTCGCGCACCACGAATGAGCTGGTCGTTTGTGTCCGGCGGCCGTGAAGCCCTGAAGCCTGATCGAGTCGACGGCAACCATCGTGCAACCCGGATGGGTCGGGACGGGCGAGTAGTCCACGAGTGATGTTGACTCTTGCTACTTGAGCCCGGGCCGTAGGCGACGCGCAGGCTTCGTGCTGACGTTCTGACTGGGCCACGTGCCGAGCGACCATTCGCCGAGGTTCACCATGGCGAGGTCATGGACGACTCCCCAGAGGTCGGGCCCTGGGATGTTGTCGAAGGATCGATCGATGTCGAGCTCGGCGAGGTCGTCGTCGATGAGTCGCAGGGTCTTGCGAACCCGCACGGGGAGTGTTCGGGACGAGAGGTTCGTTGCGGCCTCTTCGAGCGTCACCAGCTCGCGTGCGACGGTCAGCATCGCTGACCAGCTTGGGCGAATGGCGGGAAGCTCGCCGACGAAGGCCTCGAGTTCGGTTCGACGGGCAAGGGAGTACGAGAACCGGTTGCCGCTCGATCGTACCGAGAGCACCCCGGCCCGTTGGAGCGTGTCGCACTCGTCGGCGACGTTCCGTTTGGTGAACCCGGCAGCGATGGCGAGGCGAGCGACACTCATGCCTCCGTTACCCTCGGTGGCGAGGAGGCATCGAAGGATCTCTGAACGCGCGCCGACCCCGAACATCGCTCGGAGGCGGATCCAGATCAACGATGGTCGTGCGAGAGGTGGCA
The DNA here is from genome assembly GCA_009886115.1 of Actinomycetota bacterium. Taxonomy (GTDB): domain Bacteria; phylum Actinomycetota; class Acidimicrobiia; order IMCC26256; family VFJJ01; genus VFJJ01. The sequence goes on along the minus strand of VFJJ01000047.1, from coordinate 2,819 downwards.
TGGTCGAGCGTCCGGTGACGGTGTATCGGCGTGGGGTCGTCGCTCCCGGCCAGTTGACGGCGGCGTGCTGTTCGATCGTGGCGGCGAATTCCCCCCAGGCATCGTGGACGTCCGCCGGTTGAACACGGAGCAGGTTCTTGAGGCGGGTTCGCGACACAAGACGCCAGTTCTGTGTACACCAGTCGGTGGCTTCGTCCCTGAGGCGAGGGTCCCGGTCGCCGAGCCAGGCTGTGAAGAGCATGAGCGGCTCGGGGTCGATGGCCCAGTCGCCATGCGTTGTGGTCCAGCCTGACACGCCGAGCTCGGCCCAGGCTCCGGCCGCCAGCGCGAGTGCCTGCTGGGTGAGGGTCGCTGCTGGCTTACGGGATCGAGAGGTCGGCATCGGATGCCTCCACATCGATCAGCGCGAGGATGTGCCGTAGTTCGCCGAGGAACCCGGGCGATGGATCGTGCGTCCGTGTCCAGCGTGCGGCTGTGAGCAGTTGCTCCCTGGTTGGTGCGAGCGCTCGCAGGTCGGCGAAGTGCTTGCTTCGTTCGCCTTGATCCACCGCGGCGTACAGCTTGAACGAGACCAGGTCCTCGTGGGCTGGTAGGTGCACGTCGAGCGTTCCGTAGGTGCGGATCGTCACCCGGCCTGCCAGCCCTGGCGGCAGCCCGAAGTCGACGAGGCCAGCAGGCCCGCTGTTGAACCATGTGGGACCAAGGCCGAGTGCGTCGCCGACATCCCGCACCGCTGTCGCCAGGAAGTCGGGAAGCTGCTCAGCCTTGGTGTATCCATCGGATGACGGGTAGCCGACGACATCGATGTCGGCGGTCGGCCGCTCGATCACGCCGAGCAGGAGCAGGCTCGCACCTCCGATGACGAGCACGCCGGCTCGCTCGCCGCGCTCCTCCAAGAGCGCGCCAAGCGTCGCCAGAGCATCATCGAGCCGTTCTCGCGCCATCACAAACGAGAGGATAGTTCTCCCGATTCGAGAGAATGTAATGCTCGAAGATGAATCGGAGTCTCTCGGATCCTCCTTGCGAGAACGTACCTCCACGGTACGGTTCGCGTCGGGGTCAGGTCAGTCCCTCGGGGTCGCTGTCATCGGCCGTCGGCAACCGTTCCGCCGAAGGTGGTGATGAGAGCGGCGAGGCCACCGCTGAAGCCTTGGGCGACAGCGGCGATGCGCCAGACGTCGGCGGGGTGGCGGTAGAGCTCGGCGATGATGACGGCTCGTTCGGTCGTGTACTCGTAGCTTGCGAACGGGAAGGTGATCGTCGGATGCGCGGTATCGACGATGATGTGGAGGTCGGCGTCGAGCAGGTTGGCGAGTGGGTCCGGCCCGTCGACGGTGAGGGCGATGACGATTCGGTCGAGCCAGAGCGGGAGCCGGTCGAGATCAACGACGAACCGGTGTGTGCCAGGGTCCGCGATCTCGAGGCGTATCTCGTCCTGCGGTGATGTCGGTTGGTTGTAGAAGATGAAGTAGCGCTCTTCGGTGAGCGTGCGATCGCCGTCGACACCGAAGGCGCACATGTCGATCTCGGAGCTCCCGGCGAGATGGGCTCTGACCTCGATCGTGGTCGCCCCGCGGGATGCGCCCAGGCCCATCCGTTCACCTCGTGCGAGCACCCGTCCGCCAAGAGGCGCCGGGGACGGTCGTACTGGGGCCTGGGGGAACTGATCACTCGACCGGGTTGGCGTACGGCTCGCGCTCAGGAGCCGGAGCATGGCCCGGGCGGCGTCGGCGGGCACGAGGTCGACGCCGAGGAGCTTGGCTCGGGCGAGCTTGGGATCGTGGACGTCTTCGGGTTCGTAGATGGCAGCACGAAGCGTCCGGGTGATGTTGCGTGCGGTGACGGCGCCTGCCGTGTCGAACTCGACGATGAGATCGGGTGAGACGCTCGGCGAGAACCAGACCCTTGGGCCGGCGGGCGTCGTCCCTTCGGACACGGGGCGGGCTGCTGCCGGGCGACGCGGGACGGCTGATGGCATGGGATCGATCGGCGCGGCGGCTGTCAGCTCCGGTTCGGAGGCGGTGACGGTGAGGTCGTCGAAGTAGGTCGGGACGTTCAGCAGGTGGGCGGCGTGATGGAGCTCGCGGAGCTCTTGTGCGGTGAGGATGTCGTCGGCGAGCGCGATGTCGCGGAGGCCATCGAGGAATCGCTGATGGAGCGAAGCGACCTCGGTGGCGCCCAGACCGCCGCGTCCGGCGATTTGAGCGAGGGTTCGCGCTTCCTCGCCGGTGAGCTTCCCATCGGAGAGCGCCTCGGCGAGCGCGTCGAGGTAGGTTTCGGCATCGAGTGGATCGGCCGGGGTCGTGGTGATGGGGAGCTTGGTGAGCATCGACGCGATCCAGCCCTGGTCTCCCTTGCGCATCCCGGATGCTCGGGTTCGGGGTCGGGCGAGTACCTGGTAGCGGGGCATGGTCGGGGTCGGGCAGCCGAACGTGATCGCTCGACGTTCGGTCCGTCGGATGAGCGCTGGCAGCATTCTGGCTGTGGCTCGGGCGTCGCCGAGCGCGGAGTGGGCGTCGGTCAGCGCGACGCCGAGGGAGTCGCAGCAGGTTTGGAGTCGATGGTTGGGACAGGGAAGAAGGTTCCGTGCCATCTCCAACGTGCACAGCGCAGGTATCGGCTGCGGCCCGATGCCGAGTTGATCGAGCTCCGCTCTGAGGAACCGTTCCTCGAAGCTCGCGTTGTGCGCAACCACGATCGCCCCATCGAGACGGAGCCGGCGGCCGATCTTGGGATCGTTGCCGAACCCCACCCAGACACCGTTCACGCCGAGGTCATAACTTTTGAATTTGGGCGGGGATCAGAAAGGTCTCGACTAT
>VFJJ01000139.1 GCA_009886115.1 Actinomycetota bacterium | reverse complement strand
GTTTCGGGCGATCACCTTCGATCGCTTGGGCTGCCCGATGGCGCGGAAGTACTGGCGGGCCAGCTTCCACGCCGTCTCGACGGCCTCCGAGCCTCCGCTGGTGAAGAAGACCCGGTTCAGATGATCGGGCGCCAACCCGGCCAGGCGCGCCGCGAGCTCGATCGCCGGGGGATGGGCGTTGCCCCAGATCGGGAAGAACGGAAGCTCGCCGGCCTGGCTCCCGGCGGCGGCAGCCAGCTCGGCTCGACCATGCCCCACGTTGACGGCGAAGAGCCCGGCGAGGCCGTCGAGATAGCGCTTGCCCCTGTCGTCCCAGACGTAGCAGCCCTCACCCCGGGTGAGGATCGCCATGGCCTCGCCATCGGCCTCGGCCGTCGCCATGTGCATCCAGAGATGCCGCCGAGCGAGGTCGACGAGGCGGGCGTGAGCGGAGTCGCCGGTGGAGGCCGTGGTGCTACTCATGCCGCGAGTCTGCCCAAGTCCACGCCTCGATGCCTCGATGCCGAGAGGTCGTTCTGCTGGCGCGCTGGTCGTTCTGGTCGCGCTACCGGCGCTGGTGACGCAGTGTCTCCCCGCGAAACCAGGCGGACGGAATCGCCTCAGGAGACCGAGACGAGGTCGATCACGAACACCAAGGTCTCGTCGGGCTGGATCACCGGCGGGCGTCCCGCCGCCCCGTAGGCCAGGGCCGGCGGGATGATCAGCTCACGACGGCCACCCACGAGCATGCCGACGAGACCCTGCTCCCAACCCGGGATGACCCGGCCGGCGCCCAGCACGAGCGGGAACGTGGCACCCCGGTCCCACGAAGCGTCGAACTGCTCGCCGGTGGCGTAGTGCGCCCCGACATAGTGGACCTCGACGGTGGACCCGAGGACGGCTTCGGCTCCGGCTCCGGCAACGAGATCGGTGATGACGAGCTCGGCCGGGGGTTCTGCGGTCTTGGCCTCGATCACCGGCTTGATGGTGGTGTCGGCCGCGGTGGTGTCCGAGCCCGCTGCGGGGGCGGTCGAGTCGGCCTCGGTGGCGTCCGATCCCGCGCTGGTGTCATCGTCATCGTCACCGCACGCCACGAGGCCCGCGAGAGAAGCGGTGACGAGCGCGAACGCGAGGAACTGCAAGGGTTTCGTGGGCATGTGCGCCAGGTTACCGCGGCCGGGTCGTCGCCCGTTCGCGGCGACGGCACACCTCGCACGTCCACCACAGCGGTCGTTCGAGATTTCACCTCACGTTGAGAACCCCTAGGGGTCGACGCAACCAACGGTTCGGCACACTGCAATCTCACCCCGCGCAGCTTCAGCCGGGGCCCGGGACGTGACGATGCCCCCTCAGCGGGCGTGAGCGTCGTCTCGGCGGTCGTGTCCAGCGGGAGCGCGCGTGTCTGCCGACGCGCCGCGAAACGGAGGGTTGATGTTCAAGAAACGCTTGGGATTCATGGCGATCGCACTGGCCGTGGTGTCACTCACGGGCTGCGTGCGACCCATCGGCGTGTACCGCGGCCCGGGACAGTGGGGCATCGATCAGATGGGCAGCTACCAGCAGTACCTGGGCAAGCCCGTCGAGTACGTGCTCGACTACGAGGACATCGACACGTGGTCGAACCAGACCTGGCCCGACTGGCAAGCCCAGGCCTGGGCCAAGATGCCCAACGCCCGCTTGGTTCTCGGGGGGACGGGAATCTTCCCCGAGGGCGGCTCGTGGGCCGAGGCCGCCCGTGGGGCGTACGACCAGCACTACAGGACGCTCGGCCAGCGCCTGGTCGCCAGCGGCCAGGAGGACGCCATCCTCCGGGGCGGACACGAGTTCAACGGCGACTGGTTCCACTACGGCGTCGACCAGAGCGAGGTCGGAGATTTCATCACCGCGTGGCGACGCTGGGTCGACGCGATGCGGGCGACGCCTGGGCAGCGCTTCGTGTTCGAGTGGAACCCCACCGTCGGCACCGAGGCGCTGCGCCATCCCGATGATGCCTATCCCGGCGACCAATGGGTCGACGAGATCGGTATCGACGTCTACGACGGTTGGTACAACCGCGGTTGGCGGCCCGGCGTCGACGCCCCGCCCACCCGGGCCGAGCAGGACGCCGTGTGGGACCAGATCCTGAACGGTGAACGAGGCCTGGTGTTCTGGCGTGACTTCGCCCGGGCCCACAAGAAGAACCTGGCGTTCCCCGAATGGGGCCTCGAGCTCTGGATCATCGAGTCCGACGGGCTGTGTCACGGCGGCGGCGACAATCCCCTGTTCATCCAGCGGATGCACGAGATCATCTCCGATCCGGCGTGGAACGTGTGGTGGCACGCCTTCTGGGAGCAGCCCGGCTTCGGCGTTGCCGATCCCGACTCCGGCCGCCAGATCCCCGTCCCCCAGAGCCGAGCGATGTTCAAGCAACTCTTCGGCAGGTAGGCCCTTGAGCCCTTGAGCCCTTGAGCACGTCCTCACCCCACGCCGCGGTCCTCCCGAGCTGGCGATCCCCCCGGGGGGACCACTGATTGCCTGATCGTCCGCCACGCTGCACCATTCGCCGTGTTGGCCGTCAAGCCAACGGGGTGGAGGGTCAGCGATGGCAGAGCATCGGCTGGAGATTCCCGGCTTCACGGTGCACGAGGAGATCGGCCGCGGCGGATTCGCCATCGTCTACCGGGCGGTGCAGGAGTCGCTGCAGCGCGAGGTGGCCCTCAAGCTGCTGATGCGATTCGACCTCGACGACTCGATGATGCGGCGGTTCCTCCGTGAGTGCGAGGTGATGGCCGCGCTCACCTGGCACCCCAACGTGGTGGCGGTCTACGAGGCCGGCCGGGTACCAGACAGCGGCGCGGGCTTCCTCGTGATGGAGTACCTCCCGGCGGGTTCGATCGCCCAGCGTCTGGCAGCCCGAGGTGCCTTGGCCTGGGCCGAGGTCGTGCAACTCGGGATCCAGACCGCCGACGCACTCGAGGCCGCCCATCGCCACGGGGTGCTCCACCGAGACGTGAAGCCCGAGAACCTTCTCCTCGACCGCCTCGGGCGGGTGAAGCTCGGTGACTTCGGGATCGCCGGCATCAACGGCACGCACAGCACCACCACCGGGGTCATCACCGGCAGCCCGGCCCACGTGGCCCCGGAGGTGATCACGGGAGGCAAGGCAGAGGTCGCGGCCGATCTCTACTCGCTCGGATCGACCATGTTCACGCTCCTCGCAGGAGAACCGGCGTTCCTCCGCCCCACCGACGAGATGTTCGTCCAGGTCGCCATGCGGGTGGTGAGCGATCCCGTCCCCGATCTTCGCGCCCGCGGGGTCCCCGAGCCCGTGGCCGGCCTCGTCGAGCGGCTGATGGCCAAGAATCCGGCGGCGCGTCCCCAACGGGCATCCGACGTGGTCGACATGCTGCTCGCCATCGAGCACGACCACGGCCGAGCAGCCACACCCGTGTTCACCGCCACCGCTGTCGGAGCATCTGCTCTCGGCGCGGCCGGGACCGCGGCCGCGATCGTCGCCCCGGTCACCCTGCCCACGATCGTCCCTTCCCTGCCCGCGATCGACGCTGCGCCGCGACCGGCAGAAGGAGCCCCGGCACAAGGAGCTCCGGCGCGGTCACGGCGGCGGCACAAGGCGGTCCTCGGCGCGCTGGCGGGTGCGCTCGTCGTGGGGACGGCGGCCTTGGCGCTCCTGCTCGCGGGCAATGGTGACTCCACGATCTCAACGGGCACCAAGACCAACGCTCAGCCCGTCGCTGCCGCATCGTCCAGCACCACGACGAGCACCGGTACCGTCGGCGAGGCATCGATCACGACGCTCTCCACAGCGGACACCGGCCCCACGACGGTGGGAACCGTTCCCACGCTCACCGCGCCACCGCCGCGGCGCGGATCTCAGGCGCCCGCCGACTCGGACTCGGACTCGGCTTCGGCTTCGCCCTCACCCTTGCCCGACGAATCGGGATCACCGTCAGCTCCGTCGGGGACCTCGCCGTCCGTGACCTCGCCGTCGGGGACCTCGCCGCCGGTGCCACCGGTCCCCGGGGCTCCAACGGTGTCATCGTCAAGTCCGAACCCACCCGCACCACCCGGGCCACCGCCGCCACCGCCATCCCCAGGGCCCGCTCCGGTCTCACCGCCACCCGCCGCCGCACCGGCGCCGACGCCGACGCCGCCGGTCGTCGGCAGCCTCATCGTGAGTCTGGGCACCACCCGGGCCGACGTCACCGCACCCCAGGCCTCCCGATGCACCGATTCCCGTTGGACCGTCACCGGACCGGTGAGCTTCCAGCAGATCTCGCCGTCGCAGAACGGTGGATGGGCCATCCCGTCCGGTGGTTGCTGGCCACAGGACCACATCTTCAGCACGGCCGAGATCGTCGCAGCCCTTCGTGGAGGCAACTTCGTCGTCAAGCTCGAGGTGCGCGACAGTTTCGGCCAGATCGGCGAGCGGTCACAGGCCTTCACGCTGAAACCCGCGCTCTCGGGCATCACGACGACGCTGTCGAGCGCCCGCAACACGGCTCGGTTCGTCGCTGCCGGCTCCGATCGTTGTGCCGACTCACGATGGGCCGTGACCGGACCGGTGAGCTTCACCGAGATCCCGGCAACTGAGAACGGCGGATGGTCGCTCTCACCTCCCGAGTGCTGGGGCGCCGATCACGCATTCGACATGAACAACGGTCGCGCGTACCCGGGCCTCGTCGCCGGCGACTACACGATCACGCTCGATCTCCGTACCAAGGACGGCGTTCTCAACGCCACGTCGAGAGCGTTCACGGTGTGAAGCTGCCCGGCCTCGACGGTTCGAGGCGCCCCGACCGCTGAGGCGATCGGTCGCACGGGCGAGGGGCGACGGGAACCGAGCGCTCTGCGCCATCACGGTCGCTTCGGAACATGGGCATCATCGGCTCAAGCGCGGGTGCTTGAGGTTCGAGGCGGGCACACTGGGTCGTACATGGGTCAGCTCGTTCCCCCCACCTCACTACCTGTCGAGGACTGCATGACCGCGCTCCGGCGAGCGTTGGCCGTCGACACGCACGCGGTGCTGCAGGCGCCGCCCGGGGCGGGCAAGACGACGCTCGTCCCGTTGCGGCTGCTGGAGGAGCCCTGGCTCGGTGAGCAGAGGATCGTGATGCTCGAACCCCGCCGACTGGCGACGCGGGCCGCGGCCCGCCGGATGGCGTCGATGCTGGGCGAGAGCGTGGGCCAGACCGTCGGGTTCCGCACCCGAGATGAGCGGCAGGTGGGGCCGGCCACCCGGGTCGAGGTGGTCACCGAGGGCATCCTGACCCGTCGCCTCCAACACGATCCGTCGCTCGCCGGTGTGGGACTGGTCATCTTCGACGAGTTCCACGAGCGCAGCCTCCCCGGTGATCTCGGGTTGGCGCTCGCGCTCGACGTGCGCCGGATCCTGCGCCCCGAGCTCCGGCTGCTCGTGATGTCGGCCACGATCGACGGGGCCCGGGTGGCACGGGTGCTCGGCGATTCCCGCGACGCCGACCCCGCCCCGATCGTCACGAGCGACGGTCGGGTCCATCCCGTCGAGATCCGCTGGGTTCCCCGCAACCCCAAGCAGCACGTGGAGCCGAGCGTTGCCGAGGCGATCAGGCGGGCGCTTCGCGACGAGCCGACCGGCGACGTGCTGGCCTTCCTCCCGGGCGAGGCCGAGATCAGGCGCACGGTCGACCTGCTCGGCGAAAGCCCGCTCCCCGGGCCCCTCGACGTGGACGTGCGGCCGCTCTACGGCGCACTGGCGAGCGCCGATCAGGACGCCGCGCTCGCGCCCTGTCCCCCGGGGCTGCGCAAGGTCGTGCTGGCCACCGACATCGCCGAGACGAGCCTCACGGTCGAAGGCGTGCGCATCATCGTCGACGCCGGCCTGGCCAAGGTGCCCCGCTACGACGCCCGCACGGGGATGACCCGCCTCACGACGGTCGCCACGTCGAGGGCCTCGGCCGACCAGCGCGCCGGGCGGGCCGGACGCACCGAGCCCGGCGTGGCCTATCGCCTGTGGTCGCTGGTCGAGCACGGAACCCGTCGCCCGTTTGCCGATCCCGAGATCACCCAGGTCGACCTGGCCGGTCTGGCCCTGGAGCTGGCCGCCTGGGGCGTGAACGGGCCCGATGCGCTCTCGGCGCTGCCGTTCCTCGATCCGCCGCCGGCCCGCAGCATCGCCGAAGCCCACGGGCTCTTGCGGATGCTCGACGCGCTCGATGCCGACGGGCGCATCACCACGGTCGGCCGGGCGATGGTCGAGCTCCCGCTGCACCCCCGCTTGGCCCGGATGATCCACGGGGCCACCGAGTGGGGATCGGGATGGCTGGCGTGCGTCGTGGCCGCGCTGCTGGCCGAGCGCGACGTGCTGCGGGGTCGGCCCGACGAGCTGCCGGCCGATCTGGTGCTGCGGGTCCGGCTCATCGACGACCCGAGCGCCCGTCATCCGCTCGCCGACGGCCGCGCGCTCCGACGTGTGCGCGAACAAGCCCACGACCTGGCCCGGCGGGCGGGGGTCGAGCCCACGCCAGGCAGCATCGACGGGTCCGCCGTCGGACGGGTGCTGGCCTTCGCGTATCCCGATCGCATCGCGCAGGCGCGCGAAAGCGGGCGGGGAGGCTTCAAGCTGCGAACCGGGACCGGCGCCTGGGTCGCCGCCGCGGACTCCTTGGCAACACAGGCGTTCCTGGTTGCGGCCGATCTCGACGGCCAGCGCAAGGACGCCCGCATCCGTCTGGCCGCTCCGCTCGACGCGCTCGACGTCGACCTCGTCTTCGGCCACGAGGTCGAGGAGTCGGCCCGGCTCGTGTGGGACCGTGACCGGGACGATCTCGTCGCCCGCGTGGAGCGACGTCTGGGGTCGTTGCGTCTCGGCATCGTCGAGCGCCGTCCGGCATCGGGCGCTGCGACCACGACGGCCTTGTTGGATCGCATCCGCACGACCAGGCTCGCCGTGCTGGCGCCCCCACCGGCCTTGGAGATCCTCCGCAGCCGGGTGGCCTTCTGCGCCAGGGCTCTGCCGGAGGGATGGGAAGGCGAGCCCTGGCCCGATGTCTCGGAGGCTCGGCTCGTCTCGACCGTCGACGCGTGGCTCGAGCCGTACCTCGCCGGCGCCCGCGGTCGCGCCGATCTCGCGGCGCTCGACCTCGTCGGCATCGTCGAACGACTCCTCACACCGCCGCAGCGCCGCGCGCTCCAGCGCCTGGCCCCGGCCTCGCTCACCCTGCCCGGCGGGCGCACGATGCGCCTCGACTACTCGGGCGAGGGCGGCCCGGTGCTCAGCGTCAAGGTCCAGGACCTCTTCGGCTGTCGCATCCATCCCACCGTGGCCGACGGGCGCGTGCCGGTGGTGCTGCACCTCCTGTCGCCGGCCGGGCGGCCCATCCAGATCACCTCCGACCTGGCCGGGTTCTGGACCGGGTCGTGGCGCGACGTCCGCAAGGACATGGCGGGCCGCTATCCGAAGCACGCCTGGCCCGACGATCCGGCGGCGGCGGCCCCTCCCGAACGGGGACGCCGATGACCACCGCAGGGTCTCGACCGGGGCCCGTCGCCGACTCCCCGTTGCTGTCGGTGGTCGACGTCACGCTGCGTTTCGAGACGGGCGCAGGGCTGGCCGGGGTGTCGCTCGACATCGGAGCCGGAACGGTCACGGCGATCATCGGCCCCAACGGCGCAGGCAAGACGACGCTGCTCGACGTGATCGCCGGCGGGCGTCGCTCCGACATCGGCCGGGTGCTGCTCGACGGGACCGACCTGACAGGCGTCGGAGCCGACGACCGGGCCCGGGCCGGCATCACCAAGACCGATCAGGTACCCACGTTCGTCGCGACCGACCCTCGTGACGCGGTCGCACTGGCGCTGGGTTCGCTCCGCCGACGGCCACCCGGCCTCCGGCGCATCGCCACACGTTCGTCGGGGGCGCGTACGACCGCCGACACCTTGTTGCACCAGGCGGGCCTCGCACATGAGCTCTTCACTGAGCCCTTGGCGCAGCTGGGCTTGGCCGACCTGCGTCGCGTCGATCTCGCTCGGGCGCTGGCGCGCCAGCCGCGGGTCCTGTTGCTCGACGAACCGGCCTCGGGGCAGGGTCCGGTCCGCCACGACGTGCTCGCTGCACTGCTGCGCAGGCTGGCGCGCCAGGGGCTGGGCATCGTGGTGGTCGACCACGACCTCGGCTTCATCGAGCGCGTCGCCGACACCGTGATCGCCCTCGACGGCGGAGCGATCGTCGCCAGCGGCACGCTCGCAACCGTGCTCGCCCATCCCCGGGTACGCGCCGGCTTCCTCGAAGCCTGAGCTCCCCGGCGGGTCGTGGGCCCGATAGCGCCCGTCGCCGTCGCGCTGCGAGACTGTGCTCACGCACGTCACCGATCTGGAGGATCACCATGACCGTCTATCAGCACAACATCGCCACGCTCGACGGCACGCCCGGGCTGCTCGACTCGCTTCCCGGCAAGGCTGCGCTCTTTGTGAACGTGGCGTCCAAGTGCGGGCTCACCCCGCAGTACGAGGCCATGGAGGCCCTGCACGAGAAGCTCGCACCCCGTGGATTCTCGGTCGTGGGTTTCCCGTGCAACCAGTTCCTGGGCCAGGAGCCCGGCTCGGCCGACGAGATCGCCGAGTTCTGCAGCAGCACGTACGGCGTCACGTTCCCGCTGTCGGAGAAGGTCGACGTGAACGGCGCTCAGCAGCACCCGTTGTTCGCCGAGCTCAACGCCGTCGCCGACGGGGACGGCCACACCGGCGACATCCGCTGGAACTTCGAGAAGTTCGTCGTCGCCCCCGACGGCCACGTCGTCGCCCGCTTCGCGCCAACCACCGCCCCCGACGCCCCCGAGGTCATCGCCGCCATCGAGTCCGCGCTCGGATAGCCCGCTTCTTTGCGCCTCCGGTCACTCCCACGCTGACCTCGGACGCAAAGAAGGCCCCAGCCCGCGGATTCACGACACCCGGAGCACGCATACAACAGTCCAGATGGCCGACAGCCGCTGCCTCGGCTTCCCGGGCACCGCGATCGAGGACATGCGGACCGACGACGTGTTGGTAGCCGCTCGAATCGACAACGCCGCCGTCGTCGTTGAGCCCGGCGCCTGGGATTCGGGTCACTGGAGCAGCGGCCAAGACGACGGGGACGACTGCACGACCCGGGCGCGCTTCGACCGACCACCGGCACCGACCTCGACACTGCCGCTCGAGCAGATCGGCCAGGCGCCGAGCCCGAGCCCCCCGGTGTTGGCCGATGATCTCCTCCTCGTCTCGGGTCACCAGTACTGCTATGGCTCCTGCGACACGGAGCCCCTCAAGACGTTCGTCAGCCGACCCTTCCCGCCGCCGTCATGAAACCGTGACCAAATTTGTGCAGAAATCGTCGCCAGGCGACGATTTCTGCACAAATTTGGGGGTCTGGGGGTCAGGGGGTCAGGGGGGCCGCTGCTACCAGAAGCCGGGGAGGACGGTGGTGCGGTCCCCGCGGGCGTAGGCGCGCAACCGGTTGCGACCCGCGCTCGAGAGCATCTCGATGGCGTCGAAGATCACGTCGGGGCCGAGCGCCCGGAGGGCCTTGTCACCCGGGCTGCGTCGGGTGGGCAGGTGCGATGTGAGCACGACGTGCGCCACCGAGGGGTGGGTCCGAGACAGCACGCTCACGCGGCCCACCGCACGCCAGACGGCGTCGGTCCGGGCCAAGCCGCCCCGGGTCGCGGTGAAGGCGCCGGTCACGTCGAAGTGCCAACGACCGCCGGTGGCGTCATCGGCGACGATGCTCACCTCCGAGCCGGTCGCGGCGATCTTCTTGTTGCGATCGACGATCGTGAAGCCCGCAGCCGCAACGACCTCGGCGGCGATGTCCTTGGTGGCCGAACCCGTGTCGAGGGCCCGGACGAGGTACTCGTCGTCGGACTCCTCAGCGTCTTCAAGGCTCAGCGGGAGGGTACGTGCCGCTGCCGTGCCCCGTCCGGCCATGCGCTCCTGCTCAGCGCGCACCCGGTCCTTGGCGATGCCCACGTACGTGTCGTCGAGGTCGTAGCCGGCGAAGCGCCGTCCTCGCCGCACCGCGGCCACCGCGGCCGATCCCGAGCCGAGGAACGGGTCGAGCACCAGATCGCCCTCGTAGGTGTAGAGGTCGATGAGGCGCATCGGCAGCTCCACCGGGAACGGCGCCGGATGCTGGACCCGGCGGGCGCTCTCGGGCGGGATGCGCCACAGGTCGAGGGTCGCCTCCATGAACTCGTCGGTCGTCGTCGTGCTCCGCCACGGGAGGCCCTCGGCCCGCCGCTGCGTCGGTGTGCGGGCCCGGTCGAAGCGGCCTTTCGACGCGACCACGACCCGCTCGGTGATGTCGCGCAGCACGGGGTTCTTCGCCTGCTTGAACGAGCCCCAGGCACACGAGCCGCTGGCGCCTTCGGCCTTGGCCCAGATCACCTCGCCCCGCAACAGCAACCCCAGATCCTGGAGGATGCGGCTCACGTCGCCCGAGAGGCTGCAGTACGGCTTGCGGCCCAGGTTCGCCACGTTCACGGCGATTCGTCCGCCGGGCTCCATCACCTCGACACACCGGGCGAACACATGGTGGAGCATCTCGAGGTACTCCAGGTACGACGAGGGGATGCCGTCACGTTCGAGCTCGGTCTCGTAGGCCTTGCCCGCGAAGTACGGCGGCGAGGTGACCACCAGCGCCACGGAGGCCTCGGGCAGATCGAGGGCCCGGGCGTCTCCGCACACCAGCGCCTCGTCGAGGCTCAGGTCGAACGGCGGGTGGACGGTGTCGTCGTCGGACACCACCTGTGGGGTGAACCGGGCGTAGAACGCGCTGGCGTCGTGACTCTCACGGTTGCCAGCCCCGAACTCGCGGGTCGCTGTCGGTGATCGCTTCGTTGTCGAGGTCGGACGTGCCATCTCAGGAAACGTACGCGGTCTGTGCCGCAGGAGCGAAGGCCCGCCACCGTGGAGACCGCATCGTTCAGCCCGCATCGTTCAGCCCGCATCGTTCAGCCCGCAGGGACCTGGCGCACCTCCACGTAGCGGCCCTCGGGAAACAGCAGACGGGCCAGGTCGGCGATGTCGGCGGTGGTCACCTCGTCGAGCCATCGGAATCGCAGGTCGAGGTCGCTGGGTCGCTCGTCCGGATGGGCGTCGTAGAACAGCAGTTGCTCGATGTACCACTCGTTGCTCACCAGCTCGAACTCCCTCGACAGCACCTCGCGCGCCGCGGCGAGCTGCTCGGGCTCTGGCCCGTCGGCCCGCAGCTCGGCCAGGTCGGCCTGGAGCTCGCGGGCGATCTCGTTCATGCGCTCGGGATCACCCGACACCTGGATGTAGGTGTCGGAGATCGGCTGGAGCTCGTCGTCCCAGGAGACGTCGACGAACGGTGAATACGTCGCCGACAGGGCTTCGCGTAGGTGGTCGCGCAGACGGGCACCGAGGATGCTCTGGAGCACGTCGACGTGAAGGCGCTCGCGCGGGCTCAGGTCGCCGAACGCCGACCAGAGCACCGCCAGGGTGGCCTGGTCGCCCTCGCCGCTGCGCACGGTTCGGCTCACGACGCCCTCGGGCGGGTCGGGTCGACGATCGAGTGCAGCCTCGTCGCGGCCGGTGCCGGGCAGCGTGCCGAGGTACCGGCGGCTCAGCTCCTCGACCTCGTCGACATCGAAGTCGCCGGCGAAGGCGAACGTGAAGCCGCTGGCGTCTCCGAAGCGCTCGCGGAACACATCGAGCGCGACATCGACATCGAGGGCATCGAGCTCGGCGACGGTCGGGTAGATCCGATACCGCGGATCGCCCCCGTAGCGGGCGTCCAGGAGCTCGGAGAACAACGCCAGCTCGGGTTGGAGGGTCACGTCCTCGGCCACGGGACGGACCCGACCGAGATACGTCGTCAGCGCCGCATCGTCGATCCGCGGCTCGATCATGAACAGGTGCACGAGCTGGAACATGATCTCGAGATCATCGGTGGAGCTGTTGCCGAAGAAACCCTCGCTCGTCTCGTCGAGAAAGGGGCCGACCGCCGCGACCCGGTCCGAGAGGAACCGGTCGAGCGTGACCCGGTCTATGTCACCGAGCCCGCTGGAGCCCACGAGATCGGCGGCCACCATCGACTCCACGAACACGTCGTCATCCAGCAGCGACTGGCCTCCAGGACTGAGAGCCGTGAGCACCACACCGCCCTCGGCGATGGTGGTCTCGATCAGCAACACCCGTACCCCGTTGGCGAAGTCGAGCTGACGGGCCCCGAGCTCGGAGAGCTGCGAGCTGTCGATCTCGGTGATGGGCTCGGGCGCATCCATGAGCGACTCCAGCCCCGCCGCCTCGGCATCGCGGGGCTCCAGGTCGTCGCTCTCCGACACGGCGGCGGCGATGTCGACGAGGTCATCGACGCTGGGCAGCCCGTCGGCATCGTCGGCCGGTCCCACCACGAGCACATGGGGCGTCGTCGCGTCCAACAGATCGACGAGGGCGCCCTGAGCATCCTCGGGCGAAAGCGCGTCGAGAGCATCGGTCTCGAGCTCGAGCTCGGTCTCAGCCGACGGGAGCGGCCCGCCCTCGAGCGCGTGGAAGACGTACGTGTCGGCGTACTCGGCATCCTGGGTGGTGTCGCGGCCTTCGTAGTACTGCTCGGCCGAAGCACGCCGCGCCTCGACGGCCCGATCGAGCTCGTCGGCCGAGAACCCGAAGCGGCGCACCCGTTCCAGCTCGGTGAGCACCGTCGCGACCGAATCGCTGAGGTCTGCAGCGGCGGCGTCGAGAGAGATCCCTTCGATGGCCACGGGCCGCCCGATCGGGTCGTAGGTGTAACCAGCACCCAGGAACGGGGCCTCACCTCGCGTCGCGTCGTCGGCCAGGCGCGTGGACACCATGTCCCAGCCCAACGACGCGGCCACGCCGTCGCGCCAGGCCCCGAACGTGGCCGTCGTTTCGACGAGCGTCGGGTACAACACCTCGGCCGAACCGTTCGGCACGTCGGCGTCGGCGTACACCGCCACCTCGGGAACTGCGCTGGCGACGCTCTCCCACGGGATCACCGGACGAGCTCGGGCGTCGTCGGCGGCCGGGGGCAGGTCGGCGAAGCGATCGCTGATGCGCTCCTCCATGTCGTTGACGTCGAAGTCACCCACGGCGACGACGGTCATCAGGTCGGGCCGGTACCAGTCCTCGTAGAAGCGGCGCAGGGCATCGGAGTCGAGCGCGCCGATCGACGCCTCCGAGCCGATGGGATCGGTTCCCTCGTACTCGGTGCCGGCGAGAAGGAGATCGCGGTATCGCGAGTACACACGTCCGTCGGCGCTCTGCTCGGACAGGCGCCATTCCTCCAGCACGACGCCCCGCTCGTCGTTCACGTCGTCCTCGTCGATGGTGGCGTTCGCCGCCCATTCCAGCAACACGTCGAGCGCCGTGTCGATGATCTCGTCGTCATCGGTGGGGATCGTGAGCTCGTAGACGGTCTCGTCGACGCTGGTGTACGCGTTCACGTCGGGCCCGAACTCGGCCCCGAACTGCTCGAGCACCGAGATCAGCTCGTTGGCCGGGAAGAGCTCGGTCCCGTTGAACAGCATGTGCTCGAGGAAGTGCGCACCACCCTTTTGGTCGTCGTCCTCGAGAGCCGAGCCGACATCGACGACGAGCCGCAGCGAGGCTCGACCTCCTGGTGCCTGGTTCTCACGCACGTAGTACCGAAGACCGTTGTCGAGCTCCCCGATCAGCACATCGGGGTCGACGGGGATCTGCGTGGCTGATGAGGGGACGGTCGCGGTCGGATCGGTCGACGAGGACCGCGTGCTCTCGGAGTCCTCGGAGTCCTCGGACGACGACTTGGTCGTCGGGGAGGCATGGCCCGAGTCGTCAGCGCTCGTGCACGACGCGACGAGCGTGGTGACGACGGCGAGCGCCAGCGTGGTCGAGACCCATCGGGGAAGTGTGGTCACCACCAGAGACTAATGACCCGGGACCAGCCCGAGATCCGGCCGTCCGTCACTCCGAAGGCGGTGCCGAACGGTACCGGCGGCTGATCGAGGTCCGCCTGGATCCGTCGTGCGAGTTCACCGATCGACCATTCGCGCCCCAGCGAGCACACCACGATGTCTCGGCGTATCGGTCGGGTCCTCACGAGGTCCGCCAGGGCCCGCAACTGTCTGTCCAGAGCGGCCTCAGCAGCAGATGGTGATCTGACCACATGGTTGTTTGATAGTGGGCGCCTTGTTGGATGTCGGGACCCGAAGGAGTTCGCATGCGATTGGTGGTCCAGGAGTTCATGTCGTTGGATGGGGTGACGCAGGGCCCCTCTTTCGACATCTACGACCCCGACGTGCACACGTTCAAGCGCTGAGTCACGTCGTCGTGGGCGGTGCGGTCGATCCTGATTGGGGTTGGATGGCTTCCAGGGATTCGATCGCGAGCTCGGTGACGATGCGTTCGAGCCGGCGTTGCCGTGTGTTGCCGGTCGCGTCTTGCGGATTCGACTTCGGCGACTCCTGTCGGGCGCATCCGGCCAAGGGCCGTGAGAGCCAGACCAGACACCTTCGGGTGTATCGACGTTGGCATCGAGCCACGCCTCGAACGCACCTCGGGACGTGCCCGAGATCCGGCCGTTCGTCACTCTGGTGGCGTTGCCGGCTGGTACCGGCGGCGGATCTCGACGAGCGTCGGCGCAGGGAACCCGTCTCGGCCGGGCCGCCAACCCAGCTCCACCTTTTGCTGGCCGATCCCGCCTTCAGCCCAGAGATGGCAGGTGTTGACCCCGGGGCCGACCCAGCCCGGGCCCGGGATCGCCGATGCGTCGCGCTCGGCATCGACACCAGCCGCTTCGGCCTCGATGCGCTCCCTGGCCCGGGACGAGGTGATCGCCTGCATCACGACCGGACCGATCACGATCGACAGGTGAGCGAGATGTGCACAGCCCTTGGCCCCGGCGAAGCGCTCCTGCACCGCTCGGGTGTATCCCCGCGCGATCGACAGGCCGACGAGACCCTCGAACGCCGGCGCGATCTGCGGGCACTCGGCGTGGGGGAAGCTGCGCATGCGGCCCTCGGCGGCAGTGATCACGAGCCCGGACTTGACCACGGTGACCGACAACTCCATGTCGTGGACGATCCGATGACCGTCCTCGGCCTGCCACGGACGCTCGTCGTGCAAGCGGCCGACGACGCGTAGCTCCGATCCGAGATCGAAGGCCTCGATCTCGATCGATCGCCGGTGAACGGCAACGGCGGTCGGAGACGGGTTCGCGTCGGTCATGACCGCAGAATGTAGGGGGAACGGCCGAGCTCGCACCGAGCGGAGCCAGCCGCTCACAGCACGGCTCGGGCTGCCAGACTCCGTCGATGACCACTGCTCTCGTCATCGGCGGCACCGGGCCCACCGGACCGCACATCGTCCATGGGCTCGTCGCGCGGGGTCATCGGGTGACGATGCTCCACACCGGCCGTCACGAGCTGCCCGAGCTCGAGCACCTCGAGCACGTTCACACCAGCCCCCACGACGGTGAGCAGCTCGCCGCGGCGCTCGGAACTCGCACGTTCGATCTCGTCGTGGCCACCTACGGGCGGCTGCGGGCCATCGCCGAGGTGCTCGCAGGACGATGCGGGCAGTTCGTGTCGATCGGCGGAGTACCGGCGATCCGGGGTTTCTTCGACCCCGACCGTTGGGATCCGCCGGGCCTGCCGGTCTCCGCCGGCGAGGACCTCGTCCGCTCCGACGAGGGCGACGACGGCAAGAGTTACCGCATCGCCCGGACCGAGGACATGGTCTTCGCGCACCAGCCCACGGCGGCGCACTTCCGCTACCCGATGGTCTACGGGCCCCGCCAGCCGGCGCCGCGCGAGTGGTGTCTCGTCAAGCGGGCGCTCGACGGTCGCCGCCACCTCGTGCTGGCCGACGACGGGCTCACCCTGCTGACCCAGGGCTATACCGAGAACCTGGCCCACATGGTCCTGCTCGCGACCGACCGGCCCGAAGCCGCTGCGGGACAGGTCTTCAACGCAGGCGACGAGGAGACCCTCACGCTCCGTCAGGTGGCCGAGATCGTGGCCGACACCTTGGGCCACACGTGGGAGATCGTCTCGATGCCGTGGGAGCTGGCGGTCCCGGCACGTCCGCTCGTGCAGCAGCATCGACCGACGCACCGGGTGCTCGACATCGCCAAGGCCAAGCAGCTCTTGGGCTATCGCGATCTCGTGCCGGCCCGCCAGGCCGTCCGACTCACGGCCCGTTGGCTGGCCGAGCATCGTCCCGAGCCCGGCGGCATCGAGGAGCACATCCTCGAGGATCCCTTCGACTACGCGAACGAAGACCGTCTGATCGCCGGGTGGAAGACCGCCGTCGCCTCGATGCCCGCCATCGACTGGCCCGTCCGGCCCGGGCTGGGCGTGGCCTACGGGGGTCCCGGCAGCTCGTACGTCCGCCCCGACACCCGCATCTGAGGAAGCCTGGTTCGCATGGGCGCCGAGAGCACGCCCGAGCGAGACTGGATGCATGAGCGTCCAGGCCGACCATCCCGCGCCACCGCCGCCTTCCCGACCTCCAGTCGTGGTCGAGGTCGTCGACCGCATCGCCGTGCTCACGCTCGACCGTCCCGAGGTGCTCAACGCGTTCTCGGGGGCGATGGGGGCCGCGCTCGACGAGGCGTACGAGCGCTTCGATGCCGACGACGGCGTCCGGGCCATCGTCGTGACCGGCGCGGGACGAGCGTTCTGCGCCGGAGCCGACTTCTCGGGCGGGGCCGCGGTGTTCGGTGCGCCCGGCGATCGGTCGGCCTTCCGGGCCAATCCCTTGCGCTTCCCGGCGTGGCAGGTGCGCAAGCCCGTCATCGCGGCGATCAACGGTCATGCCATCGGCCTGGGGCTCACGATCGCCCTCCACTGCGACATCAGGATCGTCGCTCGCGAAGCCAAGCTGGGCATCGTGCAGAACCGCAGGGGCGTCATGCCCGACGCCCGCTCCCACTGGACCCTGCCGCGCATCGTCGGCCACGCCCGGGCCGCGGAGATCCTGCTCACCGGCCGCCAGTTCTCCGGCGTCGACGCCGAGCGCTGGGGCTTGGCGAACGAGGCCCACGATGGCGACCAGGTGCTTCCCCGAGCGATCGAGATCGCTCGCGACATCGCCGTGTTCACCGCGCCCGTGTCGGTCGGCGTGTCGAAGCGCTTGCTGTGGATGGATCCGCAGCCCGACGGTTCGACGATCGACCGGCTCGAGACCGACCTGCACCTCCACCTGATGGGAGCCCCCGATTCCCAAGAGGGCGTGCACGCGTTCCTCGACAAGCGCGAGCCCCGATGGTCGATGACCTTGACCGACGACTGGCCGAGCTGGATGTGACGCGACTCGCGCGGCGGGGTTCGGGCGGGTTCGGCCGTCGGCCGTCGGGTCAGAAAACCGCGAGCGGGTTGACCGGTGAGCCCGTCCCCCGCGGGATCACGAGTGGCGAGCACACGAACAGGAACTCGTAGCGGCCGAGCTCGGCACAGGCCTCGGCCAAGCGCTCCAGATCGGCGTTGTCGATGATCGGCATCCCCATGTACGGCAAGAGAAGATGGTGGACGTGCATGGGCACGGCATGCGTCGCCGGGTTCGGGATGCCCTGATCGACCGTGGGTGCGTCCTGCCAGTCCCAGCACAACAGCGAGGCGTCGGTCTCGTAGAGGAACTCGACGGCGCTGGCGTGGACACCGCCCGGGAAGCCGAATCCGGGGCGCTCGTCGGGCCGAGCCCGCCAGTACGCCTCGTGCCCGCTGCGGATCATGACGGCGTCGCCCGGTCGGGGGACCACGCCCTGAGCCGCCGCCGCATCGACGAGCTCCCAGCCGTGCACGGGCCGGCCCGGCTCCACCGAGATCGTCCCACGCAAACGGGGGATGTCGTAGAGCACGCCACGGGTCACGATGCCCTCGCGCCAGAACTCGATGGTGCCGCTGTGCTCGGCCGGCATGTGGTGGGCCCCGACGGGCTTGTCGTTCCAGAAGCGCCCGTCGGCCGTGGCCAGATGGCAGAGCGCGTCGATGTGGGTCTGCGTCACCCCGTGGATGAACATCCCGATGTAGTCGAGCATCCCGCCGGAGTCGGCACAGGCCACGAAATGGTGTGCCGGGTAGGGATTGGCCGGCCCGGCGAAGGTGTCGATCGGACGGGCCATGCTCACGCTCCGCCCGCTCCTGACGAGGTCGGCGGCGCCGACGCGCACGTCCCGTGTCACGTGGTTGAGCGTTCCCAGCTCGTCGTCGGCACCCCATCGGCCCCAGTTGCAGAACCGCTCACGCCACGACGCGTACTCCTCGGCGCTGGGTGCCGTCCGATCGTGCAGTCCCATCCCTGTCCCCCTGCCGAGATCGCCTCTGCCGAGCCGGTCCCACATCCTGGTACGTTTCGCGGCCATGGTCGAGTACGACCCGTTCTCCGTCGAGGCCATGACCGACCCGCACCCGATCTACCGGCTGCTCCGCGACGAATCGCCCGTCCACCATCTCCCGCAGTACGACGCCTGGGCCCTCTCACGCTTTGGCGAGTGTTGGCAGGTGTTGCACGACCGTGAGCACTTCTCGATCGTCGAAGGCCCGGTGTTCCACCGCGATCGGCTCCTGCGTCATCTCGACGGCCCGCCCGACACGGCCGTCGGCCGCCCGGTCCCGAGCTTCTCGATGATCGATCCTCCCGTGCACACCGCGCTCCGCCAGGCCATGTTCGGGGCGTTCACCCCGCGAGCCACGCGCCTCCGGCAGACGACGATCGATGACGTGGTCGCGGCCCGGATCGAAGCTCTCGACGGAAGCACCCGGTTCGACGTGATCGCCGACCTCGCCGGACCGGTCGCCGTCACCACGACGCTGGCGTTCCTCGGCCTGCCGACCGACGATGGGCTGCGGCTCGGCACGCTCGTGAACACCTTCGCCCGGCGGGAGCCCGGACGCCCGGGGCTCACCGACGCTGGAGTTGAAGCGCACCGCGCGCTGCACGCGATCCTCACCGGGCTCGTGCGCTCGCAACCGAACCGAGGTTCAGGAGAGCCGGGCGCCCCGCCGGACCTCGTCACGATGCTGCGGCGTCACGACGGCGGGTCGCTGTCGGACGAGGAGATCGCCACCCAGCTCGTGACCCTGCTGGTCGGCGGGGTCGAGACCCTCCCCAAGATCGTCGCCGGCGGACTTCTGCGCCTCTCGAGGCTCGCTGAACAGCGAGCGGAGCTGCACGCCGATCCAGATCTCGTGCCCCGGGCCTTCGAGGAGATCATGCGCCTCGAGGGAGTGCTCCAGTTCGTGGGGCGGACGCTGGTGCGCGACACCGTGATCGGAGGTCAACCGATGCGGGCCGGTCAGCGGGCGCTCGTGCTCCTCCAGTCGGCGAATCGGGACGAGCGCGAGTTCCCGGACCCCGACCGGTTCTCCATCCATCGCGAGATCCCCCGTCAGCTCGGCTTCGGCCACGGGGTGCACTTCTGCATCGGCGCTCATCCGGCACGAGCCGTCGGTGTCGCGCTGGTGCAGGGCGTGATCGGCCGGTGGCCCCGCTACGAGGTCGACCTGTCGGCGGCTGAGCGGCCGCCATCGGAGTTCCAGATCGGCTGGACACGCCTCCCGCTGGTCGTGAGCTGAAGCCGGCGGATCAGCGTCGGGGCTCAGGCGAACCGGGCGATCGCCGCCACGGTCGCGCCGATCGTGGCGAGCTGCATCGTCATCATCGTCAGAACGAGCGTACGGGTCTGCTCTCCGATGCGCTGCGACACACGACCGAGCTCCTGGTGCATCTCAGCCCGCAACCCGCCCATCTCAGCCCGCACCGCACCGAACTCCCGGTGCATCTCGGCCCGCACCGCACCGAACTCCCGGTGCATCTCGGCCCGCAACCCCGAAACCTCGAGCTTCAGCGCCGCGGAGAGCTCGGTCCGGGTGCGATCGAGGTCGGAGCGCAGGAGAAGTTCCATCTGGTCCAGATCACGTTTGAGCGCGACATCGGCCCAACCAACGGGTGGGAGCAGCTGCATCAGCGTATCGGCCACGTCGACACCGAGTTGCTGCTGGACGGCCTCGAAGAGGCGGTACCGATCACGTTCATTGACTGCCATGATGACTCCCCGGGACGAGCTCGACAAGGCCGTTCGGCGCCGGGTCGACCGGTACGTCCCCAGGGAGGCTCGATCGAGCAGAACCCGGATCGGGATCATCGTATCGAATGTGTGTTCGATCAGTCAAGGAGCGGGCAGCTCGTGGCGGCGAGGCCTCGCAGTGGGCGAGGATGCTCTCGCCATCACACACACGTTCGGGGAGATCATCATGGGACAGTTGGACGGAAAGGTCGCGTTCATCACCGGGGCCGGCCGGGGCCAGGGCCGCTCACACGCCGTACGCCTCGCCGAGGAAGGGGCCGACATCATCGCCGTCGACTGCTGCGTCGACATCGCCGAGGTCGGCTATCCGATGGCCTCGGAGGCCGACCTCGCCGAGACCGAGCGCCTCGTCAACGAGCTCGACCGCCGGATCGTCGCCGTGAAGGCCGACGTGCGCGAGATCGGTCAGCTGCGAGCTGCGGTCGAGCGGGGCGTCGCCGAGCTCGGCCACATCGACGTCGTATCGGCCAACGCCGGCATCTCGACCATGAGCCTGGAGCCGACGGACGACGTCCTGAGCGACTGTTGGGACGCCACGCTCGAGGTCAACTGCAAGGGCGTGTGGAACACCGTGCGCGCGTGCGCTCCGGGGATGATGGAGCGCAACCAGGGCGGCTCGATCATCCTCACGTCGTCGACCGCGGGCTTGAAGGGCTTCGGATCACCCGGGATGCTCGGGAGCGAGTCGTACGCCGCGAGCAAGTTCGGCGTCGTGGGCCTGATGAAGTGCTTCGCGCAGTCGTTGGCGCCCTACATGATCCGTGTGAACACCATCCACCCGTGCCCGGTCGACACGATGATGATCAACAACGACCAGATGACGGCCTTCCTCACGTCGTTCCCCGACCTGGGCGCGAGCCTCTCGAACCTCATGCCCATCGCCACGCTGGCGCCCCGCGACATCAGCGACGCCGTGCTGTTCCTGGCATCGGACGCGTCGAGGTACATCACCGGGGTGCAGCTCCCCGTCGACGCCGGCTTCAACGCCAAGTAGGACGTGAAGCGCATCGACGACATCACCGTCTAGCGTCATCGCACCGAGGGCATCGACCCGCGCCCGGTCTGCGCCAACACCATGCAGCGCCGCCCAGACCGAGCAACACCGCGAGAGCATGGGAGCACCACCGTGAAGACACCCGGCATCGATCTGCTCGACCTCGACCGATTCCAGCGGCTCGGGCACCACGAGATGTTCACGAAACTCCGGGCCGAGGAGCCCGTCGCCTGGCACGATCTGCCCGAGGGCCAAGGGTTCTGGAACCTCACAAAGCACGCCGACGTCGTGGCTGTCAATCGCGACGCCGACACCTACTCGTCCGAGGTCGGGGGCACGGCGATCTACACCCACGGCGAGTCTCCCCGCATGGAAGGCCAGCTCGACCAGCGGGGCGTGCTGATGCTGTGGATGGACGCCCCCAAGCACACGCGCTACCGCCTGCTCGTCAACAAGGGCTTCACACCCCGCATGATCGGCCTCCTCGAGCAGTACCTGCTCCACCGTTCGCGGCTCATCGTCGACAACATCATCGAACGGGGTTCGTGCGACTTCGTCGAAGACCTGGCGTCGGAGCTGCCGCTCCAGGCGATCGCCGAGATCATGGGCGTGCCCCAGGAAGACCGCCGGCTGCTGTTCGAGTGGTCGAACAAGATGATCGGCATGGACGATCCCGAGTATGCGTCCGACGACGGGGCCATGGCGTCGTTCGAGCTGTACCAGTACGTCAACGAGCTGGCCAAGCTCCGCCGCAGCGACCCCCGCGACGACATCGTCACCAAGCTCATCAACGCCGAGATCGCCGGCGACAAGCTCACCGAGTTCGAGTTCGACACGTTCATGCTGTTGTTGACGGTGGCTGGTAACGAGACCACCCGGAACACGACCTCGTGGGGCATGTGGGCACTCATGCAGCATCCCGAGCAGTACGCGGCGTTGCGAGCCGACCCCGACGGGCTGATCGACCACGCGGTCGAGGAGATGCTGCGCTGGGCCTCGCCCGTCTACCACTTCCGCCGCACGGCCCTCGCCGACGACGTGATCCGTGGCGTGCCCATCGCCAAGGGCGACAAGGTCGTGATGTGGCACATCTCCGCCAACCGCGACGAGGACGTGTTCGCCGACCCCTTCCGTTTCGACATCACCCGCTGGCCCAACGAGCACATCGCCTTCGGCGGCGGTGGGCCCCACTTCTGTCTTGGTGCCAACCTGGCCCGGATGGAACTGAAGCTGATCTTCCGCGAGATCCTCGAGCGCATCCCCGACATGCGCGTGGTCGACGAGCCCAAGATCCTCCGGTCGAACTTCATCGGCGGCGTCAAGCACATGCCCGTCGCCTTCACCGCCGGCGCCCGCCGGGAACCCGTCCCCGCCTGAGCTCAGTTCAGGTCTCGGGAAGGCCCGGTCAGAAACTCAGCCGGCCGGGACTGACGGCCGCTTCGAACACTCAGCCCGGCACCGATGTGGCGCTCATGCTCGGGCTGATCCATGTGCTCGTGCGCGACGACCTGCTCGACCACGACTACATCGAGCGCTACACGTCGGGCTTCGACGAGCTCGCTGATCGGGCAGCCGCCTGGCCTCCGACGCGTGCCGCGGCGGTGTGCGGTCTCGACCCGGCCGACGTGGAACGTCTCGCAGCGCTCTACGGCAGCACCCGCAAGGCGTTCATCCGCACGCTCATCGGTGCCGAGCATCACGAGCACGGAGCCATGTTCTTCCGCACGCTCAGTTGCCTGCCCGCGCTCACCGGAGCTTGGCGCGAACGGGGTGGCGGGTTCTCGCGCAGCGTCGGGTCATGGTTCGACGATACCGTCGATTCCGGCGCCTACGCCGCTCCGCACCTGCGTCCGACGGGGTCCCCCGGTCGATCAGCATGAACCATCTCGGTCGGGCGCTCACCGACGAGTCGCTCGCCCCGCCCGTGCGAGCGCTGTTCGTCTGGAACGGCAACCCGGTGGTGACCGTCCCCAACGCCGCGCTCACCCGCCAGGGCATGGCGAACGACGAGCTGTTGTGCGTCGTGAGCGAGCAGTTCATGACCGACACGGCTCGTTACGCCGACATCGTCTTCCCGGCCGCCACCCAGCTCGAGCAGCTCGACGTGGTGCCGGCGTGGGGGCACCTGTACCTGGGTTGGAACGAGCAGGCCATCGCCCCGCTCGACGAGGCCGTCACCAGCTAGGGTCGCCGTCCCGCAACAGGAAATCGGATCAGGGAGCGCAACCGTGGCGACAGACCAGAAGGTCGAGCAGGCGTGGGAGACACCGTCGCTCGAGGAGATCCCCGCCATCACCAAGATGCACGTGCAGGCCATGGAGTCGAGCGACGACCCAGCCGTGTGGGTGCAGGCCGGTATGCATCACGTGGTGATCCGTACGATCGGTCGCAAGACCGGTACGCAGCACAAGGTGGCGCTGCCGTTCTGGCGTGATGCCGACGGCGCCCGCATCGTGGTCGCGTCCTTCGCCGGGGCGCCGAAGGACCCGTCGTGGTTCGTGAACCTGGCCGACCGCGGCGCCAACCCCGAGATCCTCGTGCGGGTGCAGGGCGGGTCGTTCTGGTCGGTCCCCGAGATCCTCGAAGGTGACGAGCACCGTCGCATCTGGGACCAGCTCGTCGAAGACCGTGCCTGGTACACCAACTACCAGGCCAAGACCGACCGGACCATCCCCCTCGTCCGTCTGCCCGAGACCCGTCCCCTCTGACACGTCCCGCCTCACGCGGCCCGCCCGGCCGCCGCCAACCACCCCGCGCGCACCTGGCGCTCGAGAGCAACAGAGCCCCCCTGAGCGACAGGTGCTGAACGGGGTGGCGGCGTACAGCCCGCCGATCACCCCACCGCCTCGGCGCAGCACCTGGCCATTGCGGTCGAGGCGCGGGCCGCTGTTGGTGCCCAGCATCCCGGGGAACATCGCCACGGCGTAGAACGACGGCTTCACGATGGGCGCGACCTGACCGGGGGTCATGAGCCCCACCCGGTGGCGGTCGAAATCGGGGTCCTCGCTGTGAGCTGCGTGCTCGTTGAACCGGGCAACGGTGGACTCGAGCCCGTCGACGTCGATGCCCGCTTTGGTCGAACACCAGGTAGGCCGGCCCGGCGTTGGGGAACTCCTGCGTGGTTCCGTCGAACGTGCCGAACGCCTTGGGGAAGTCGTTGTAGGGGAGGGCCTCGTTGGCGAAGCGCTTGCCGTGGCGATTCACGACGATCGAGGCCGGCGCGCCTCGTCCCCACTCGAACTGCGGCACCATCGAACCGTCGCGGGTGATGTCGGGGTCGAACATCACCGGGGTGCCCCAGTACGACGTCATGTTTCCGAGCTGGGCGCCGGCCTCGGTGGCCATCGTCAACCCGTCGCCCACGTTGTTCGGCGGGCTGAGCGGGTGCACCTCGTAGCCGATGTGGGCCCTCACCAGGTCGGGGTTCCACTCATAGCCGCCACAGGCCAGCACGACTCCGTTGCGGGTTCCGACCAGCATCGAGGCGCCGTCGTGCTCGACCCGAACGCCGATCACCTCGCCGTCGGCGACCACGAGCTCGCGAGCCGGCGTCGACAGCATCGTCTCGACCCCGCGTTCCAGCAAGCCCTTGAACAGCATGGCGATCAGCGCCGCGCCCTTGGTACGGACATCTTCGGCCTCACGGCGAGCGAGCTCGGCCGCAAGCTCGAGGGAGGGTGGTGAGAAGTCCTCGGTGAGCGTGGTCGCCGCGCCGAGCGACATCAACGTCCCCCGGCTCACGAGCCGGTCGGCCCACTCGGGCAGCTCCTTGCGGACGGGATACGGGTTGGCCTCGACGGCTCGGGCAGGGACGGCCACCTGCCCGGGGTCGGGCTCGACCCGTTCTTTGCGTCCACGACGGCTCCGGCAGTGACCTGGGACGCAAAGAACGCCGGGGCGGGGCCTACTTGTAGGTGGGGTTGAGGTCGGCGCTGACGATCCACATGGCGAAGTAGTTGGCGGCGCCACCGTAGGCGTGACCCAGGGCCACGTTGGCCCCGTCGACCTGGTACTCGCCGGCGGTACCGCGTACCTGGTTCGCGGCTTCCAGACAGCGGATGAGGCCCGAGGCGCCGATGGGGTTCGACGACAGCACCCCACCCGACATGTTGACGGGGAAGTCGCCGCTGATCTCGGTTGCGCCCTCGTCGGTCATCTTCCATCCCTCCCACTGCGGAGCGATGAGATGACCCTCGAGCCACATCGGCTCGTACCACGAGAACGGCACGTACAGCTCGGCGCAGTCGATCTGCCTGCGGGGGTTGGTGATGCCGGCCTTCTTGTAGAGCGCCTCGGCGCACTCGACGCCCGCTTGGGGACGGACGGTGTCGCGTCCCGGGAACATCGTGAATTCGGTGCGCTTGGCGTGGGCGATGATCCACGCCGGCTTACGGGGCGCCTTCGCCACTGCGGCTTCGGAGCCGATCACCACCGAAGCCGCGCCGTCGGACGACGGGCACGACTCGAGGAAGTGCAGCGGGTCCCACAGCATCGGGGATTCCTTGACCTTCTCGATCGAGATGTCGGGGATCTTCAAGTGGGCGTACGGATTCTTCAGTGCGTTCAGGCGGTCCTTGACGGCGACGTGCCAGCCGATGTGCTCGGGGGCCTTGGACCGCTGGATGTAGCGCCGGATCCAGGGGGCGAACGAGCCGCCGGCGCCCTGGCCACCCGACTTGCCGCCCGAGAGCGCCCAGGTGGCGTTGCCCTCCGACTGCTTCTCGTAGCACACCACGAGCACCCGCTCGTAGCGGCCCGACTCGACGAGCGTCGTGGCCGAGATCGCCGTCGACGCCCCGACCGAACCCGCGGTGTGGACGCGGTGGATGGGCTTGCCCACCGCACCGAGCGCGTCGGCCAGCGAGAGCTCGGGCATCATGACGCCCTCGATGGCGTCGGGCGCCTTGCCCAGCACGATGGCGTCGATGTCCTTGAACGTCAGCTCGGCGTCGGCCAGGGCGCGCAGCGCGGCCTCGCGCACCAGGCCCTCCAGCGACACGTCTGGGCGACGGGTCTTGTACTCGGTCTGACCGATGCCGATCACCGCAGCCGGACGAGCAGCCATCACTGGCCTCCTTCAAGGACGCACACGAGGTTCTGCTGCAGGCACGGACCGCTCGAAGCATGGGCCACACCGCGGCGGGCTTCACCACTCATGATCCGTTGCGCCACCTCGATCACACGGATCAACCCCGTGGCCATCAACGGATGACCGGTGAGGGGTCCGCCCGATGGGTTCACCGAGGTCGACTCCCCGAGCCCGAGCGCCTCTCGCAGGATGATCTCCTCGGGGCTGAAGCTCACGCACAGCTCAGCGATGTCGACCGGGCCGTCGTGCACACCGGCCTTCTCGCCCGCCAGACGGGCCGACGGGCTCACCGAGAGGTCGCGCAAGCCGATGTGGTGCGAGTCGATGCGATGATCGAGACCGTTGATCCACACGGGCGTGTCGGTGATCTCGCGGGCCCTGTCGCCGCGGGCGAGCAGCAGCACGGCCGCTCCGTCGCTGACCGGCGGTACATCGTGCAGCCGCAACGGCGAGCTGTAGTACGGCGCAGCGAGGAGCTCGTCGACCGAGGTGTCGTTGGCCACCTGGGCATTGGGATTGGCGAGCCCGGCTCGGCGGCTGCGCGATACGACCTCGGCGAAGTCGCGCTCGGTTGCCTTGCCCGTGTTGATCAAGGCGTTGGCCTGGAGCCCGGCGAGCGAGATGTAGTCGAGTCCGAGCGGCGCAGCGACGTACGGGTCGGTCTGCAACGGGAAGACGTGACGGGGCGTGCCCGGCGAGGACTTGCCCGAGCCGATGACCAGGCACGTGTCGATGTCGCCGAGCTGGAGGCGGATCCAGCCCTCGAACATGGCCCAGGCGCCGTCCATCTCGACGTGGCTCTCGTACACCGGCGGCCAGGCCCCGACACCGTCGATGTTCTGCACGAAGGCGAAGGGCATGCCCGACAGGTAGTCGCACGACCCGGCGATCGTGAAGTTGATGTCGCGATGGCGATCGAGGCCGGTGCGCGTCAACAGGTCGTTGACGCAGTTCATGATCATGATCTGCTCGCTGTTGGGGAACGCCCGATACGAGGGCGTCTGCGAGCAGGCGACGATCGCGATGTCGTCGGCGGAGTGGGTCACGGGAGCTCCCAGCTCGAGGTGACGGGACGGGGAACGGACGAAAGTGCGGCCTGGGGAGGCATCAGAAGTTGTGATCCTTCATGAGCTCGGGGTCGAGGTCGGGCTCGCCGGTGCGTTCCCAGCGGGCGATCACGCCTTCCCAGCTGCCCCCGGAGCGGTTGTCGAGATCGGAGATGCTCCGCTCTGCGGCCGGGCGCCAGATCGCCTGCAACCGCAAGCCGATCTTGAACTCGTCCGGTGGGATGTCGCGGACGTCGACACCCATGATCGGTGAGTCGGAGCCGTCGAGCAGGACCGCGCAGCGGATGTACGGCTCGGTCTCCTTCTGGCCGTAGTAACGCACAGGAGTGATGACCGTGTACGTCGCGACCGTCCCCCGGTCGGACACCACCACATCGTCGTCGTCGGTGCACACGACCCGTTCGAGGTTGTCGTACCCGCGGCCCGGCACCGTCACCTTCGCGCTGACGGGGCTGCGTTGGCCGATGATCGTGCCCGCGAGCAGCCCCTCGGCGAAACGCTGCCGGTGCGGGAACAACCGCTCCTTCACCTGGAGCGAGATGAGATGCGTCGTGATGAGGACGGGGTCGTCGCCCGGCTCGATCACCTGGGCCTGTGCCGCGCTCTCGGGCACGAAGACCACGTCGGTGATCGCCCCGACCCGCTCCTCGCGGTACTGAGCCGCAACGCGCATGCCGATGGACATGCCGTCGAGGCCGGCGCCGGGACCGTCGCCCAGGTCGACCGCGTGCACCATCGGCACATCGGCGCCGTCGAGCTTGATCAGCGCGAAGGCGAACGGGTGCGAGACGGGATGCTTGGTCGACGGGTCGCTGACCCAGGTGAACCCGAGCACCGTTGCGCCCGGGCCGACCTCGATCATCTCGGTCGGAGCCGGATCGCCGTTGTCGGGGTCGTACTCGAGCGGCGGGCAGTAGACCTTGCCCGCGATCCGATTGCCGAGCAGCCTCCCGTCGCGCAGCGCAGTCAGGAACGGTCCCAGGTACGCCCCGGTCGTCCGGGTGTACGGGTACTCGATCGTCTGGATGGTTTCCGTCGTCGTCGCCACGAGGTGCAGTCAAACACACCGGACCGGCACGAGGGCAAGTGTGCCGGATCACTCCTCTCGAACGAGGGGCGGGGTCCGCGACCAGGGACGTGGTCGCGGACCCCGCTGAATCGCCTATCCCGGCGGTGACCGGGTCAAGCGCCCACACAGTTCGATACAGCGATCAGCCAGCAGCGATCCCAACGATCGGGCGGACGGGGGTGACGCTGAGCGAACCGAGGTCGGGCGCGCCGCCGTCGGACGCCGCGAGCACGTAGCCCGGACGTTCGAGCACGGCGATGTCGATGAAGGTCGAGCCGGCCGCCGTGGCACCCACGGGCGTTGCCACGCCGTTGGCCAGGCTCACCGAGTACACGGTGGTGAAGGTGTTGGCGCCGACGGTGCATGCCGCGTAGGCCCTTCCGGTCGAACCGCTGATGTCGAAGCCGTCGAGGGTGATCGTGTAGAGACGGCTCGTGTTGCTGATGGCGAAGATGAGCGGACGGACGTCGACACCGAGCAGCGACTCGTTCGCCTGCAGCCCGGTGACGGCTCTGGTGGTCACCACACCGGGAGCCCCGGACGCGAACAGCACGAGCTGATCGGTCTCGCTCAGCCCGATGAGCGGCGCAGGCGTCTGGTTGGGGTCGACGGCACCGGCCGTGCGCTGTTCGCACAGTCTCTGCACCAGTTCGACGCCGACGGTCATCCCGGATGCCCGAATCAGAGAATCTTGTGGGCGACACGGAGGAGGCAACGGCGGGCCCGTCGCTACCGCGGCGCATGCGGTGATCGCAGCCGCCGGCGTGGTGGGCTCGACTACGCCTGGTTGATCGTCGTGTTCGCCATGGCGAACAGCCAGAGCGTGTAGGCATGGAGCTGGTCGCCGATGTCCTTCGGAGCTTGTCCGGCGCAGGCCCGGGCGTAGGTCCCCTCGAGGATGCAGCCGAGCTTGTAGCACGCCAGCACGAAGTAGTACGGGAACACCGACATGTCACGGCCGACCAGCCCGCCGTAGTGCGAAATGAGCTCCGCCCGGCTGGGGACGTCGCTCCACGGCGAGAACGCGGGCTCCTTGCCCGGAGGATCGCCGGGCTCGACGAACGCGGAGAGGGCCCACGCCAGATCGAGCATCGGGTCGCCCAGCGTCGAGAGCTCCCAGTCGATCGCCGCGGCCAGCCGCGGCGCATCGTGGGACATCATCACGTTGGCGAACTGGTAGTCGCCGTGGATGACGCCCATCCGGTACTCGGACGGACGGTTCGCCTCGAGCCAGGCGCCGACCCGGTCGACATCGGGGATCTGCGCACCCTCGTAGCCGTCGAGCTGCGAGTAGCCGTCGAGCTGCGAGCGCCAGCGGCCCACCTGGCGCTCCAGCCAGTTCTCGGCCTTGCCGAAGTCGCTCAGACCCACGGCTTCATGGTCGATCCGGGAGAGCTTGGCCGCGCCCTCCACCATCTCGAACGCCAACGTGCGTCGCCAGCCCGGGTCGGTGGCGTACGACTCCGGGAGCGGTCCGGTCGGACAGAACCCGTCGACGGTCGCCATCACGTAGAACGCCACCCCGATCACGTCGAGATCGGCACACGAGGCGAACAGTTGCGGGTGGGGGACGTCGCTGCCACCGATGGCCCCGAGCACCCGAGCCTCGCGCAGCATGGTGTCGTTGCTGTTGGGCCGGAGATGTGTGGGCGGGCGGCGCAGCACGAAGTCGCCACCGTCGCGGGTCATCCGGTAGATGTTGTTCTGCGATCCACCCGTCAGTTGCTCGACGGCCGTCACAGGCCCGGTGCCCGGGATGGCCGGCTGCTCGGCGATCCATTCCTGGAGCCGCCCCCAGTGCAGCAACCCGTCGAAGTCGGAAAGGGCGCCGACCGCGGTCATCGGGGCATGGCCCGGGTGCCGCCCAGGTGCGGGAACGCCGACCGCATGCCGCCGTCGACGACCAGGGTTTGGCCCGTCATGAAGCTGGCCAGGTCGGACACGAGGAACACGAGCGGCCCGGCGATCTCGTCGGGGAGCCCGGCCCGGGCCAGCGGCGCACCGTCGCCGGCCGCGTCGGCATCGAGGCTGCGACCCGATGCAGCCATCGCCGCGGCCACCCGGGGTGTCGCGATCATGTCGGGAGCGACAGCGTTCACGCGGATACCGTGCACTCCCCACTCCTGGGCCATGGTCCGGACCAGGTCCATCAGCCCGGCCTTCGCCGCTCCGTAGGCACCGTGGTTGGGGGCTCCATAGAGCCCGCTGACCGAGGCCACGACGGCGATGGACCCCTTGGTGCCACTGGCGATCATCCGACGGGCTGCCGCCCGGGAGGTGTACAGGTGGTGCGTGAGGTTGCGCTGGAGATCGAGAGCCCAGGTGTCGTCTTCCATCGACATGAGATCACTCCAGGCTGCGAAGCCCACGATGTTCACGAGCGCGTCGAGCCCGCCCAACGCTTCGGCTGCCTCGTCGACGACGCGCTCGGCGTCGGCCCTGACGGTCACGTCGCCAATGACGGCAACGGACCGGACACCCTCGGCCGCGATGGCCTTCGCCACCGCCGCCGCACGGCCGGCATCGACGTCGACGGCAGCGACGTCGGCCCCCGACCGGGCGAGCAGGAGCGACGTCTCCTCGCCGATACCCGACCCCGCCCCCACCACGATTGCCTTGCGCCCCTTCAGGCCCAACCCGCTCTTGGCCATCTCTCCCCCTCGATCGACGATTGCGGGCGAACCTAGCTGGTCGTGCCCCCGGTTCGCGAGCGACCCGGCGCACAGCCCCGGGGGCGTGCCATGATCCGAGCGTGGATGAACCCGCGACGAGTTCTGCTGACGGTCTGTCGACGGACGCTCTCGCGCGAGACACGGTGGGGCTGCTCGAAGGGATGGCCACGACGCGCGCCATCCGGCGCTATCGCGACGAGCCCATCCCCGACGACGTCCTCAGGGCCATCGTGTTCTCGGCCACCCGTGCCGCGAGCGGCTCCAATCGGCAGCCCTTCCGCTTCCTGGTGCTGCGCGATGGTCCGAAAGCCGTCGAGGCCAAGCGGCTCATGGGTGAAGCAGCGCGGCGTGCTTGGGCCTCCAAGCGCGGCACCGACGGGTACGACACCGGGTCGGGAACGATCGACGATTCCCCCAAGGCCCGAATGGCCCGCACGATGGACCGCTTCGTCGACGAGTTCCACCGCACGCCGGTCGTGATCCTGCCCTGCCTCGTGCGCTATCGCGAAGCCACGTCGTTCGAGGGAGCCTCGGTCTACCCGGCGTGCCAGAACATCCTGTTGGCCGCTCGTGCCCTCGGCTATGGCGGCGTGCTCACCGGCTGGCACGGCATCGTCGAGAACGAGCTCAGGGCTCTGCTCGGCATCCCCGACGAGGTCTTCATGGCGGCCACCATCAGCCTCGGACGCCCCGAGGGCCGACACGGCCCTGTGCGGCGTCGCCCCTTGGGGGAACTGGTCTTCGAAGACGAATGGGGATCGAGCCCATCGTGGGCCGTCGACCCTCCCGGTACCACGCACACCTCGGCCGGCCCGCCGAGATCGGGACCGACACGGCACTGAGCCCTCGCCCACTCGATCACCGACACCACCACAACACCGACACCCGAACAACGAAACTCTGAGGAGCAGTCATGGCGTGGGATTTCTCGACCGAGCCCGAGTTCCAGGAGAAGCTCGACTGGATCGCCGCATTCGTGAAGGAGCACGTGGAGCCCGTCGACCTGGCCTTCGACAGCCACACCGTCTACGACAAGACCCACCCCGTCCACGAGGAGGTCATCCGGCCCCTCCAGAAGATGGTGCAGGATCAGGGTCTGTGGGCCTGTCACCTCGGGCCCGACCTCGGTGGCCTCGGGTTCGGACAGCTCAAGCTCGGGCTCATCAACGAGATCCTCGGGCGATCGACATGGGCTCCGTCGACGTTCGGCTGCCAGGCGCCCGACACCGGGAACGCCGAGATCATCGCCCACTACGGGACCGATGAGCAGAAGGCCAAGTACCTCAAGCCGTTGCTCGATGGCGAGATCGTCTCGTGCTTCTCGATGACCGAGCCCCAGGGTGGCGCCGACCCGGGTGTGTTCACCTGCCGAGCCGAGCAAGACGGCGACGAGTGGGTCATCAACGGCGAGAAGTGGTTCTCGTCGAACCTGAAGTACTCGGCCTTCGCCATCGTGATGGCCGTCACCGATCCCAACGTGTCGATCTACCAGGGCGCGTCGATGTTCCTCGTGCCCACCGACACACCCGGCATCAACATCGTGCGCAACACCGGCATCGGCGGCGAGGAGCCGGACGAAGGCAGCCATGCGTACGTTCGCTACGAGAACGTACGTGTGCCGGCCGAGAACGTGCTCGGCGGCCCGGGGCAGGCATTCGTGATCGCCCAGACCCGTCTCGGGGGTGGGCGCATCCACCACGCCATGCGAACCATCGGCATGTGCCAGAAGGCCATCGACATGATGTGCGAGCGGGCTCTGTCGCGCCACACCCAGGGTTCGCCCCTGGCGTCGAAGCAGATGGTGCAGGAGTACGTGGCCGACTCATGGATCGAGCTGCACCAGTTCCGGCTCATGGTGCTGCACGCGGCCTGGCTCATCGACCAGGTCGGCGGGCACAAGGCCCGGAAGGAGATCGCGGCCTGCAAGGTTGCCACCGCCAAGATCCTGAAGGACATCGTGTTCCGGGCGATGCACGTGCACGGCTCGTTGGGCGTGTCGAACGAGATGCCCCTCATCGGGATGTGGACGATGGCTCCGGTGATGGGCATCGCCGACGGTCCCACCGAGGTGCACAAGATCACCGTGGCCCGCCAGGTGCTCAAGGGCTACAAGCCCTACGAGGGTCTCTGGCCCACCGCCCACCTGCCCGAGCGCGTCGCCGCGGCCAAGGCCAGGTTCGCTCACGTCGTCGACCACAACCTGGCCAACCACAACCTGTAGCTCAGCCCTCGACGGCTGCCGACGACTCGAACGCGTTCAGGAGACGGGCGGCACGGGCCGCCGCGCCGTCGGCAGCCACCCCGTCCGGGTAGCGCGCGTCGAACGTCTGGCGAAAGCCGTCCTTCCAACCGACCCGGCAGGGCCCGGTCAGCGCACGTCGACGCGTGTTCTCGGAAATCGCGCCGCGGATGCTGTGCGGATAGTCGCGGTACTCGTAGGTCGGTGTGCACCCGGTCAACTCGGACAGATAGTGGCACCACTCCTCGACCGTGACCGCGTCGTCGCCGGCCCAGTTCACGATGGTCGCCGGGACCGATGCCGCGGCGAGCAACGGCTCGACCTGGGCGTTCATGTCGTCCTGGTGAATGGGGCTGTACGCAGTGGGCCCGGGCGCGCGCAGCGGAACCACCGAGCCGGCCATCATCCAGTCGAGCTGGTAGGCGGGGAGACCGCCGTTGGGCCCGTACGACGCGTTGATGCGAGCGATGGTGACAGGTAGGTCGAACAGCCGGGCACACGTGCGGGCCACGGCCTCCTGGGTGATCTTCGAGATCGAGTACGTCGGCGAATGCGGCTGATTGCAGTCGCCCAGCGGATCGGTCTCGACGAAGGCGTGCAACGGATCGGGATGGGGCTTGTACACCGAGAACGTGGAGGCGACGAGCGCCGCTCGGGCGTTGCGGCAGTGGGCCAACACCAGTCCCGTACCCTCGCCATTGACCCGCAACGCGTGGTCGTAGTCGAGTCCACCCGTCTGGAACGTCGCCATGTGCACGAGGTACGTGAAGTCGTCGGGAACGTCGCCGAAGTCGCCGGTGCCGAGGTCGACGACACGAGTGGTCACCCCCACGGCCTCGACCCGTTCACGCGATCCGGGCTCACTGAACCGGGCGATGCCCCAGACCTCGTTGTCGCGGGCCAGGAACTCGGCCATCGGGAAGGCGATCTGCCCTGCCGGCCCGGTGATGAGGATCTTCTCGCCTGACAGCACGGGTGCTCCTCGCTCGCTGCTCGTGTGGCCGGGGTGTGGGAGTCGTTGACCGCAACGACGGGCGTTCTCAGCCCGCGGTGATCGTGCGGACGGTGTCGGCCAGGAACGCGTTGGCGTCGGCGAGCTTGGCGGCGCTGATGCGAGCCAGCTTCTCGGACGCGAACCCTTCGAACGTCCCGTCACCGACGAAGGCCCACAACGCGGTGGCGACGTCGGTGGCGGCCATCGACTGGCTCGGCGGGAGCACCATCGCCGGATCGTTGCCCTCCTTGGGCATCGAGAACTCCGTGTGCGTCGTTCCGGGGATGAACAGCTGAACGCTCACGCCCGTGCCCGCCGTCTCGAGGTGGAACGCCTCGGTGGCCAGGTTCAGCGCCGCCTTCGCTGCCGCGTAGATGCCCACGCCGAAGGCCGCGGTGCGCGTTCCCATCGACGAGACGTTCACGACCTGACCGGAGCCCCGCTCGATCATGCCGGGCAGGAAGAGCTGGGTGAGCCGGACGGCCTGCGTGAAGTTCACCCGCAGCGTCTCGTCGATGGCATCGAGCCCGACCACGCCCATGCGCTTGCGGCGCGGGGCACCCGCGTTGTTGACGAGCACGTCGAGCACGCCCATCTCGTCGGTGACGGCCTTGGCCAACGTGGGCAGCAGATCGATGTCGCCCAGGTCGATGACCCACATCTGCGAACCCGGTGAATGCTCGCGGCACTCGTCGAGCGTCTCGCGCAATCGATCGGCTCGGCGAGCACACAGGCCGACGACGGCGCCGGCACGCGCGGCGTGCACGGCCACCCGGGCGCCGATGCCCGACGAGGCCCCGGTCACCAGCACCCGCTTGCCCGTCAGGTCGATCGCCACGATTGCCCTCCCCCTCCGGCTCCGGCCCGTGCCCCGCACCCGGTTACCGATCGCTGGTTGCCGGACCTGGATCGACGCCAGTCTCAGTCGGTCGGCGTGCGAGGCGCCAGATCGGCCAACCGATACAGCTCGTCGATCACCGCCATGTTCGCGACAGC
>VFJJ01000101.1 GCA_009886115.1 Actinomycetota bacterium | reverse complement strand
TCGCCATGCTCGACCACCTCTCGAACAGGCGATTCGAGTTCGGGACGGGTCGGGGAGCGGGGAGCCACGAGATCTTGGGGTTCTTGCACCGCGAGGGAATCACCGACACGACGATCACCCGTGAGATATGGGAGGACGTCATCGCCGAGTTTCCCAAGATGTGGCTCCAGGACGAGTATCAGGGTTATCAGGGCAAGTACTGGTCGCTGCCGCCTCGGAAGATCCTCCCGAAGTGCCATGGCGGCGCCCATCCCCCCATGTGGTACGCCGCCGGTAACACGTCGAGCTACGAGATGTGTGCCCGCAAAGGCTTGGGGGTACTGGGCTTCTCGGTCGGTGCCATCGCCGAGCTCGATCCCGTGATCAAGGCATACAAACGAGGCATTGCCGCGGCCGAGCCCATCGGGGCGTACGTGAACGACAACGTGCTCGTGGTGACCATGGCGTGCCTCGACGAGGACCCGGCCCGGGCCGTCGCCCAGGCCTGCGAGCCCGACGCGGCTCTGCACACGAGCCTCGTGTACCGCTACCACGACACGTTTCCCCGGCCCGAGGGTATTCCCCCGTGGCCCGAGCGCATTCCCGTCACGACCCCCGACGCCATCCCCATGGCCCACGAGATGGGCATGATCATCGGTGATCCCGATCATGCGCTGGCGCAGGTGCTGCGCTGGGAGGCCGCCGGCGCCGACCAGCTCGTCATCGGAACGGGCCCGGGCTCGCACGCCGACACGCTGGAGATGATCCGGTTGTTCGGCGAGCACGTGATCCCCAAGGTCGACAAAGATCCGGTGCATCGCACGACCCGCCTGCGCGACGCCGCCTGCTGAGGACGGCTGTTCCCCGTCGGCGCTGCACCTCACGTCCAGGAGGACGAACTGTGCCCGAGACAAGCCGAGTCATCCCGGTCGCCGACTTCGACTTCACCGACGAGAGCCTCGGGGCCAAGGTCGATCTGCACGCGCAGCTCGCCGAGTGGCGGCGCCAGAGCCCGGCCTGGCAGGTGCAGCTCTTCGGTTCGCCCGCGGTGCTCATGCTCTCGTACGAGCTGGTGTCGGCGGCGTTCAAGGACGACGAGAACCTGCCGGCGGCCGATGGGTACCGGTCGTCGTCGGGGATGGCCCTGGGTCCGTTCATCTCCACATACGAGGGACGCGAGCACCGGGTGCGCCGAGCGATCCTGTCGCCCCCGTTCCGCCGGCGGATCATCCCGACGTACCTCGAGCTGATCCGCGAGGCGGCCCACGAGCTCGTCGACGAGATGGCCCCGCTCGGACGGGCCGAGCTGGTGAGCGGTTTCACCAAGCGGTTCCCGCTCCGGGTGATCTCCCGCATGCTGGGGCTGCCGCCGGGTCACGACGACGCCGACATGGCCACAATGGCGCTCGACCTCATCCGCTGGAACTTCGACGCCGAGGCGGCCATGCGAGCCAAGGCCCGGTACGTCGAGATGGTGACGCCGCTCATCGAGGAGCGTCGGGCCCGGCCGGGAACCGATCTCATATCGGCCGTCATCACCACCGAGTTCGAAGGCGAGCATCTCGACGACGAGGACACCCAGGCCTTTGTGCGACACCTCTTTCCTGCCGGCGCCGACACGACCTTGCTGGGTCTGGGTGTCACCCTCCACGCGCTGTTCACCCAGCCGGCGCTCATGGAGCTGGCCCTGACCCGGCCCGAGACCCGAAGCGCGATCATCGAGGAGGCCATGCGCTGGGACGCGCCCGTGGCCAACCTCCCGCGGAACACGCCGAGCGATCGAGCCATCGTCTGGAACGGCATCGCCATGGAGCCGTCGACGTGGATGATCTACTCGATCATGTCGGCCAACCGCGATCCCTCGGTGTTCGCCGATCCCGATCGCCTCGATCCCAGGCGCCGCAACGACACGGCCCCGCTCACGTTCGGGCTGGGAACGCATTTCTGCGTCGGCAACCACCTGGCGATGGCCGAGATCGCCGTCGGCCTCGACGCGCTGCTCGATCGGCTCCCCCGATTGGCGCTCGACGACGATCCGACCGCCGTTGTCACGGGCACGATCCTGCGAGGCCCAGCCACCCTGCCGGTCACCTTCGACCCCGTGGCGTGACGGCGCCCGCTGTGCCCACCGCCATCTGACCTGATCTGACCTTGGACTGCGCTGCCCCCTCACCCGATCACCGGAGGCCTCATGGACATCGGCGTCTCACTTCCGATGCGCTCGTACAGCCGGCGCGAGCTCGCGAGCTTCGCTCGCGCCGCCGAGGACGGGCCCTTCGCCAGCGTCACCGTCGGCGAACGTGTCGCTTACGACAACCACGACGCCATGGGCGCGCTGTGCGTGCTCGGCGGGATGACCGAGCGCGTGAAGCTGGTCACCGGAGTGCTCGTGTTGCCCATCCACGAACCGGCCATGTTGGCCAAGGAGTGCGCCACGCTCGACGTGCTCTCGGAAGGCCGTCTGGTGTTGGGTCTGGGGGTGGGACCCCGTGAGCCCGACTTCGTGGCCACGAGCAACGAATGGCAGTCCCGCGGGCGGCGCTTCGAGGAGCAGTTGGCGTACATGAAACGCATCTGGCGGGGCGAGGAACCGGTGGCCGGATGTGAGCCCGTCGGCCCGACGCCCGTCCAGCAGGGGGGGCCCGAAATCATCATCGGCGGGTTCGTCGACGTCGCCCTCGAACGCGCGGGTCGGCTGGCCGACGGCCTCCGGAGCTTCGACTTCGCGCCCGATGTCGCGATCCACCAGGAACGCATCGCCGTGGTGCAGCGCTCGTGGGATCGGGCAGGGCGGGCCGGCAAGCCTCGGATCATCGCCAGCACCTACTTCGCTCTCGGCCCCGATGCTCGTGGGGTCTACGAGGCGGGCATGCGGGCCTACTACGGCTACGAGGCCGAGCTCGAGAGGAATGCCCTCGGACCTACCGCGCTCACCTCCGCGACCGCCATCACCGACGCCATCAAGCGTTTCGAGGATTCCGGTATCGACGAGATGGTCTTCGCCACCGCGCACCAGCTCGGTCCCGAATCGTGGCAGCGGCTGGGCGACGTCGTCGGCTCCATGGGTTCCTCGTAGCCCTGCGCCCCGAACCCAAATGTGCGCGGAAATTCTCGCCCGGTGCGCATTTTCGCGCACATTTCGGGGAAGCCGGGGACGGGTACCTCAAGTCGGAGATGCGGGCACTGGCCGAAGCTCGACATCCGCCAGGGTTGGGACGTCGATGCCTACCTCGGCGATGTCGCCCGGTTCGCCGAGCTCGGTGTCGAGTGGCTCGTGATGCTGGTCTGCGGCGACGATCCCGACGCGGCCGAGGAAACCGTGCGGGCCTTCGGCGAGCAGGTGGTGTGACCCTCGGCCGGCACGGTCACCTGAGCGCCTCCCTTCTCGGTGCCGAGCGCACGACGAGACGCGAGGAGACGCTACGAGACGCTCGGGGTGGTCGGTGGCTCGGCGAGTCTGCCCCGCCAGTGCATCGCCAACCCGAGCGCCCCGGCGAGCACGGTGACGGCACTGACGCCGAAGCTGACCCCGGCGGTCCAGGTCTCGGCGATCCAGCCGACGAGCGGTCCGCCCACGACGTTCGAACCGAACGCCACGAGGAAATACAGGCCGATGACCCGTCCCCGCATCGCGGTCGGCGATCCGAGCTGGAGCGAGGCGTTGAGGGTGACGCCCAGCAGGAGGCCCACGAAGCCCGCCGCGGCCACACCGGGTACGACGATGCCGAGGTGCGTGCGCTCGGCACACAACGCCAGCGAGATGCCGAGGATCCCCATCGACCGCAGCAGCAGTCCCTTCGTGGGGTGTGGACGGGCTGCGCTGACGACGGCTCCGGCCAGGGCCCCCACTCCGTAGACGGCAGCAAGGAGACCGAACGTGCGGGCGTCGTCACCGAACTCGTCGCGCACCAACAGGGGGAGCGCCACGGTGAAGTTCACGGCCACGAGGCCGACGATGAGGGCCAGCCCCAACGTGTCGCGGAGCTCGGGTGTGGTCCAGATCAAGCGGACACCTTCGCTGACCCGACCGGATGCGGCTGGCGATGCGGCTGAGCTGTGCCGCACCTCGGCGTGGGCGTCCCGAGCCCCGGGCACCTTCATCGCGACCACGGCTGTGATGATCGCCCCATACGAGATGGCATTGATGGCGAAGCAGATCCCGATGCCGACGGAGTCGATCAGGATCCCCGCCACGGCCGGCCCCACGACTCGGGCGACCTGGACCAGGCCGGCGTTGAGCGACAGCGCGTTGCGGAGGTCGTCGTTCCCCACGACCCGTCCGACGAGCGATTGGCGGGTCGGTGTGTCGAACGCCAGACCGATTCCCTGGACGATCGCCAAGCCGTACAGCATCCAGAGCTCGACGGTGTCGGTGAGGACCACGATCGCCAGCACGCTGGCCTGAACGCCGAGGACGGTCTGCACGGCGAGCACCGACCGTCGTTGATCGAAGCGATCGGCAACGGCTCCAGCCCAAGCACTGAGCAGCACGACCGGCACGAACTGCACCGAGGTCAACAGGCCCACGGTCGTGCCGCTGCCGGTGAGCTGGAGCACCAGCCAGGCCATGGCCACGGTCTGGGCCCATGTTCCGCACATCGACGAGAGCTGACCCACGAAGTACAAGCGGAACGCGGGGACACGGAGGGCCCGGAACGTGGTGGGCTCGCTGGTGCTCGTCACCCGGGCAGCCTTCCCCTGGTCTGCTTGGTGACGAGGGTGGCGCAGGCCCGGACCCGTGCTGCGATGTCGACGACGTCGGCAGCGGCGAGGCCCGGGGGGAACCCGGCGGCGGTGATGGCGGCCAGCACCCGTCGGGCGCTGTCGAAGATGGGGGCGGCAATCGTGCTGATGTCATAGGTGCGGTCGGGATCGACGGCAGTGAGCTCGTACTCGTTCTCACGGCCGACGGCGGCGATCAACGCTCCGAGGCTGGTACGCAGACGGGTCTGGCGAGGGTCGTCGGTGAGCGCCAGGACGGCGTCGCCCAGGGCCCGTTGGGTCGTCGACGCCAGGCTGATCGCGTACCCGTTGCTTCGCACCGCGGCCAGCATCGCGGCGACTCTCCGATCGTCGATCCCCTCGGGCATGGGCGTGTGCGCCAGCCAGTCGTCCACGTGCTCGGGTGGAGTCCAGGCCATGAAGACGGCGCCGAAG
Source organism: Actinomycetota bacterium (assembly GCA_009886115.1). Lineage (GTDB taxonomy): Bacteria > Actinomycetota > Acidimicrobiia > IMCC26256 > VFJJ01 > VFJJ01. The sequence goes on along the minus strand of VFJJ01000101.1, from coordinate 1,129 downwards.
GGTGGCACGAGCGGAACCCGTTCACCTTCACGGAATCCCGGCCCGAACTGGGAGGGGGTGCCGGCGACGGCGATGAAGATGATCTCGGTGGGGGTCGGCGCGGTGACGACGACGTCGGCGCACAGCTCGGCTGCGAGGCGATCGATGGCCTGGAAAGAATTTTTCGCTATTGCGAAAAAGCCACGCGGAGGCATCGTGAAGCTCGATCTGCTCTACGAGTTCCAGCCGAAGATCGGCCCGTACCCCGAATCCTTCCCGTACGGGCAAAAACGAGCCGAGCAGCAGGCCTACGACGAAGCCTTCGAGGAGATCAAGCTCGCCGACCGTCTGGGCTTCCAAACCGTGTGGGTCGTCGAGCACCACTTCCGGGACGGCCGCTCGGCTTCGCCCTGCAACGAGGTGATCCTCGGAGCACTCTCGAAGGTCACCCAGAACATCCGGCTCGGCTTCGGCGTCGTGCTGATGCCCCCGGGCTTCCAGCACCCGGTTCGGGTGGCCGAGAAGGTCGCTACCGTCGACATCTTGAGCAAGGGACGGGTCGAGTGGGGAACGGGGCGGTCGACCCCCAACGAGCAGTTGGGTTTCCACGTTCCGGCTGACGACCGCTCGAGAGCAATGTGGAAGGAGGGCGTCGAGTTCGTCGTCGCTGCATGGGAGAACGAGAAACTGGCGTGGAAGTCGGAGAACATCGACTTCCCGGAGCGGTTCATCACCCCGCGTCCCTACCAGGATCCTCATCCGCCGGCGTGGCTCGCAGCGGCCGGTGACGTGTCGGCTTACAACGCGGGCAAGAACGGCCTCGGTCTCTTGTCCTTCGCCCTGCTCCAACCGGTGGAGAAGATGGCCGAGCACATCCGGATGTACCGCCAAGGTCAGGCCGATTGCGTCGAGCCGATCACCCGCTTCAAGAACGACCGTGTCGGGGCCTACACCCTCGTGCATTGTGCCGAAGACATGGATGAAGCAGCCGAGTACGGGCTCTGGGATTCAGTGAAATGGTGGTGTCAGAATCTGGCTCAGTTCACGCTCCAATGGGAGCTTGCGCACCTCCCAGAAGATGAGAAAGAGCTCATCTTTCCGCTGCTCAAACCCTCGCTCGAGGGCAACATCGACATCGGCCGGTACACCG
>VFJJ01000111.1 GCA_009886115.1 Actinomycetota bacterium | reverse complement strand
TAGCCCTCGGCGTCACCGTCGAGGGTCGCGAAGCCGAATCGGAGCCCCGTCGCCGCTTCGACCTCGGGGAGAGCGTTCAGATCGGCGGCGATGGTGGGCGAGACCCCGCCGAAGCCGAAGCTGCCCGAGTCGACGACCCAGTCGCCCGTGAACTGTTGCCCGTACGAGTCGCGGATCGTCTCCTTGATCGACGCAGCCAACACGGCGATCGCGGTGACCAGGGTGGCGCCGATCATGAGCGCGGCGGATGTGCGTGACGTGCGCTTGGGGTTGCGGCTGGCGTTCTCGCGAGCCAGGTGGCCGGGGAACCCGATCTGGGCCAGCGGCGCCCCGAGGCCGCGAGCGAGCGGCCGGGCGATCAGCGGGCCCAGCACGAACACGCCGATGAACACCAAACCCACGCCGATCCCGACGATCTTGATTTCGCCGGCGCCGACGCCCCCAACCAGACCGGCCGCGCCCACCGCGGTGACGAGGAACCCGGCCACGAACCGACCCCGCGACGAGGCCGACCGGTCGATGGCGACGTCGCGCATGGCGGCGATCGGCGGCACCCTCGAGGCCCGCAGCGAGGGGAACACGGCTGAGAACATGGTGACGATGGTGCCGACGAGCAGCGAGGCCACCGCCGTTCGGGTCTTGAACACCAGCCCGCTGGAGGGGAGGTCGAGACCGAGCAGCGACAGCATCGCCTTGAGCGCAACGGCCAGCCCGACCCCCACGCCGATGCCGACGACCGCCGCGACCAGGCCAACCAGGAACGCCTCGATCAGCATCGCCCCGAGAACCTGACGGCGGCTGGCCCCGATGGCCCGGAGCATGGCCATCTCCCTGGTGCGCTGGGTCACGATCACCTGGAAGGTGTTGTAGATGCTGAACGCCCCCACGAACAGGCCCACGCCCGCGAACACGAGCAGGAAGGTGGTGAAGAAGCTTAAGCCCTCCTCGATGGTGTCCTGCTGGTCGCCGGTGATTTCAGCGCCCGTGAGGGTCTCGATGCCCGCGGGCATGACGGCCTGCATCCGGGCCGTGATCTCCTCCTCGGAGAGCCCGTCCTCGGCAGCGACCATCACCGCGTCGACCTCTCCCGGCTCGCCGAGGAACTCCTGGGCGGTCGTGAGGTCGAACAGGGCTGCCGAGGCGCCACCGGGCGAACCGGCGGTGCCGAAGCGGACGATCCCCACGAGGGTGAACTCGCGCGACCCGGCCTGGGCCTCGACGCGTACCCGATCGCCGACGGCCAGATCACCCTTGTCGGCGCTGTTCTCGTCGATCGCGAGCTCATCGGGACCCACGGGTGCCCGGCTGCCGCCAGTGAGCCTCCACGGGGTCAACAAGCCGTCGCGGTAGCTCATGCCGAACAGCGGGGCCTGGTTCGGATCACCGATGAGCTCGCCGTCGCTGCCGATGATGCGAGCCGGGGCCTGCACGAAGCCCTCGGCCTCGGCCACGCCCTCGACGGCTCGGGCCGTTTCGATCAGCGAATCGGGGATGCGACCGCGCTGCTCTTCTCCGAACTCACCGTCGATCGAGGTGGCCGACTGCACGTAGGCGTCGGTGTTCTGGAAGACGTCGGCGAAGAGGTCGTCGAAGGTCTTCTTGATGGTGTCGGTGAGCACGAACGTGCCGGCGAGGAACGCCACGCCGAGCGTGACGGCCAGCGCCGTGGAGAGCAGCCGGAACTTCCGGGCCAGGGTGGTTTTCAGGGCGATCTTGAACATGGCTGCTCCGTTGCTCCGTTGTTCCGTTACTCGGTGGCGATGGCGTTGAGGATGTCGAGACGAGCGGCCCTTCGGGCGGGAAGCGCGGCGGCGATGAGACCGAGCACGAAGGCGACGACCACGACCCAGACGAGCGAGAGAGGGACCACGATGTCGAGCGCGAAGCCCAGGCTGTCGAAGATACCCGCCATCACGAAGCCGAGGAAGACGCCGAGAGCCAATCCGAGCAGCCCGCCGAAGACGGCGATGATGACGGCCTCCCACCGCACCATCGAGCGCATCTGCCTGCGGGTCATCCCGATGGCCCGCAAGAGCCCCAGCTCGCGGGTGCGCTCGAACACCGAGAGGGCGAGCGTGTTCGTGACACCGATGCTGGCGATGAGTATCGAGAAGGCCAGCATGGCGAAGAAGATGAACAGGAACTGCTCGATCTGCTCCTTGCGCTCGGCCTTGAGCTCGCTCTGGTTCTTGACCGTCACGTTCGGGTAGTCGCGTTCGACGATCGCCGTCACCGCGTCGCGCATCGAAGCCACCGCCACGCCGGGGGAGGCCTTGACCATCAGCAGGTTGTCGGCCCGGAACTGCGATTGTGGGAAGTTGGCCTCGAACTCGGCCGAGGAGACCACATAGGTCGAGGAGAAGTTCCGGGCCGTGTAGACCGCGATGACCGCGAGTTCCTTGGTGCCCGTGGCCGCGAACGTGAGTTGGAGGCGGTCGCCGACACGCAGGCCGCGCTTGTCGGCCTCGCGTTCCGACACGAGCAGCCCGCCGGCATCGAAAGCGGCAGCGTCGAAGTTCTCGATCCCCATGCGGTACAGGGTGTCGATGGCGACGCCGTCGATGCCGTCGATCCCCACGTCTTCGCCGTCGGGCCCGCCGAAACGGGCCTGACCGAAACGGAAGCGGCCGATCTGGCCCACCTCGGGGAGATCAGCCAGCGTGTCGTGCAGCGCCGGGCTGAACGGCACGAACTGCTCGTTCGAGATCGTGAGGTCGGAGCCGAAGCTCTCGTCGACGACCCGGGCGACGGTCGTGGTGACCGACGCCGCCAGAACGAGCACCAGGGTCACGAGGGTGAGCCCGATCATGAGCGCCGAAGCCGTCGACGACGTGCGGCGCGGGGTGCGCATCGAGTTCTCGCGGGCCAACCGCCCGGGAACACCCCGGAAGCGGGCGATCCCGATGCCGATGATTTGGGCGCAAGGGCGAGCGATGAGCGTGGCCACCAGCGAGACGCCGATGAACAGTGCGCCCGCCCCGCCGCCGGCACCGATGATCTCGTTCGACGGCCCGTGGTCGGTCATCACCCCGATCAGCATCACCAGGCCCACGACGGCCAGGCCGGCGCCGACGGCCGTACGCCTCAGGCTGCCGCCGGTCGTGGGCGGCTGCGCGTCGCGAATCGCGGCGATCGGCGCCACCCGGGCGGCCCGCAGAGCTGGCGCGACGGCGGCGACGACGGTCGTGACGATGCCCGACACCAGGGCGACGATCACCGTGCGCGGCAACAACTTCAGCGCTCCCGGCGGCGCCTCGAGCCCGCCCGAGGCCAGCACCTCCTTGATGAGCGCGGCGATGCCCAACCCCAGGGCCAGACCAGCGAGCGAGGCGATCACCCCGACCACGAGCGCTTCGACGAGCACCGACGACACCACCTGGCGCCCGCTCGCACCCAACGCCCGCAACAGCGCCAGCTCGCGGGTGCGTTGCGTGACGATGATCGAGAACGTGTTGACGATGTTGTAGGTCGAGACGAACAGGGCGACGTAGCCGAACATGAGCAGGAACCGGTTGATGGCGTCGACGATCGAGTTGAGGTCGTCGGCCTGGTCCTCGGCGTTCTGCTCGCCGGTGACGGCCTCGAACGACCCGGGCTCGATGGTCTCGAGCGCCTGTTGCACGGCGGCCTGCACGGCCAACATGTTGGCGGCGTCGTCGACGCGGATCTCGACGGCGTCGAAGCGGCCTTCGCGGTCGAAGAGACGCTGCGCGACGGGCGTGTCGAAGGCGGCCACGGTTGCGCCACCGAGGTTGTCGACCGCACCGAAGCCGAGCAGCCCGGTGATGGTGTAGACGGCCGGTCCCTCGGGCGTGACGATCTTGACGAGGTCGCCGACCACGAAGTCGTGCGAGCTCGCGGTCGACGCGTCGAGAGCCACCTCGGCGTCGCCGACCGGCGCCCGTCCGACCTTGTAGAAGAACGGCGACAGCTCAGCGTCGTCGTACGTCGACCATCCGAGCGTGGGTGCCCCGCCGTTGGAGACGGCGTCGCCCGTCTTGTCGAGCACCTGGGCGGGGAAGCCGATGACGATCCCTTCCGCCGAGACCACGCCGGGAACCTGGGCCAGCGTGTCGCGTACCGACGCCGACAGCGGCTCGCCCCCGTTGGCGTCGCCGAACTCGGTGGTGGAGCGCACGTGCAGGTCGACCCCGGCGTTGATCTGGCTGAAGAGATCGCCGAACGTGCCCTTCACCGTGTCGGTGAGCACGAAGGTGCCGGCGACGAAGCTCACCCCCACGACCACGCTGATCGCCGTGAGGACGAGCCGCAGCTTGTGGGCGATCAGGCTCCTGATCGTCGCCCGGAGCATGCGATGTCAGCCCCCGAGGCCCTTGAGCTTGTCGAGGATCCGCTCGGGAGTGGGGTCGCTCATCTCGCCGCTGACGCGCCCGTCGGCGAGGAAGATCACCCGGTCGGCGTACGACGCGGCGTTGGGATCGTGGGTGACCATCACGATGGTCTGGCCGAACTCGCGAACGGCGCGTCGCATGAACTCGAGGATCTCGGTGCTCGACTTGGAGTCGAGGTTCCCGGTGGGCTCGTCGGCGAAGATGATCGTGGGCCGCGAAGCCATCGTCCGGGCGACGGCCACTCGCTGCTGCTGGCCACCCGAGAGCTCCGAGGGCTTGTGGCTCAGGCGGTTGCGCAGCCCGACGGTGTCGATGACGGTGTCGAGCCAGGCTTGGTCGGGCTTGGTGCCGGCCAGGGCCTTGGGCAGGGTGATGTTCTCGATGGCGGTGAGCGTGGGCACGAGGTTGTACGACTGGAACACGAAGCCCACCCGCTCGCGGCGCAAGAGGGTGAGGTCCTTCTCCTTGAGCGTGGTGAGGTCGATGTCGTCGATGAAGACCTGGCCGCCGGTGAGCGTGTCGAGGCCGGCGAGGCAGTGCATCAGCGTCGACTTGCCCGAGCCCGACGGGCCCATGATCGCGGTGAAGCGACCGGCCTCGAAATCGACCGTGACGCCGTCGAGGGCGTGCACGGCGGTGTCGTCCTTGCCGTAGGTCTTGCGGGCGTCGACGGCCCGGGCGGCGATGGTGCGGACGGGTGTGTCTGTCTCAGCCACGGTGTTCCTCCCGGATCGGTCGTCGTCAAGCTACCGGGTAACGCCGCACGGTCGAGGCGCGTGTGGCGGTGATCACATCGTCCTGTCACCGGGTCGTGTCGCGTGTTCGTGTCTGATGGTCGGGGTCCCGACGCAGAGTGTGTCAGCGAGCGGGAGCCGGCGGCTCGCGAACCTCGCCATCCGCCCGAGCGGGCCGGTACCGCCCCTTTTCGACGGGCGCGGTTCCAGGAACCGCCCGGGCCGAGCCGATGCAGGCTGCGGGGCGTGGCTCGGAGCTTTCGTGAAGGGGATCGATGCACATGCGTGCGTCTCGACGGCTCGTGTTGAGCCTTGTGTCTGCGGCCAGTGCCGCCATTCTCGTCGGAGCCGGGGCCATGGCCCCGGCCGGAGCCACCGCGGGGCCGAGCACACCGGTTCCGCCGCCCACGCCCCAGATCGTCGCCACGTTGCCCTTGTTCGGCACCGGCCTCACGGCCACGATCGAGCTGGGCGCCGAAGGCGAGGTCGTCTCCGTCGGTCTCGACCCCGACGACGGCACCTGGACGATGCTCGAGCGTGGCTCCGAGCACGCCGTGAGGCTCGTGAACGCGAGCGAGGACACTCGCATCGACGTGAGGTCGAACGACGGGCGCGTGTCGGTGCGGGCCCGAACCGAGCCCGGCCAGCTGGCTGGGGCCCACTCCTGGACCCAGGACCTGTTCGGCATCGGTCCCGTGATCGTCACCTACGACGTCGTCGACGGCGGGGGCTACCCCGTCCTGTCGAACATCGCCGTGACCGCCGGTGCGGCCGTCGTCACGATCGACGGGCCCCACAACTCGAACGAGCCCAACGAACACGGTGTCACCGAGTCACGCTCGAAGGCCAAGATCCTCCTGGTCGCCGGCCCGATCTCCTGGAAGATCAAGGTGGGCCTGAAGGCCAACGCCGAGCACGAGTCGGTTCGGTTCGAGATCAAGCCGGGCGAGCCGACAGCACCGCCCCCGCCGGGCAATGGCGAGCGTGGTGACCGTGAGAACGGCGGCGAGAACAAGCCCGGTGACGGCGAGCACGGTGACGAGCACGGTGACGACAATCCCGGTGAAGCCCACCCGATCCCGGTCGGCCCCGGCACCGCCATGATGGAGCTCTGCACTGGCGCCGAGGTGACGGTCGCCTACACGGTGAACGCCGACGGCTCCGTGACCGTGACCGACGCTGCTGGCGGAACCGTCTCGGCCGACGCTCCCAAGACCGGTTCCCGGTTCGAGGGGCCCAAGGTCTACGTGGTCTTCCCCGATGGCTCGGCACTGAAGCTGCGAGTCGTCGACGGTGACGTGAAGGTCGAGCGCAAGCACCGTTGCGGCGCCGCCACGACCCCGACGACGGCGCCCACCACGGCGCCGACGACGGCGCCGACGACGGCGCCGACGACCGTCACGTCCGCCCCGACGTCGACGAGCAGCACGGCCGCACCGACGACGGCACCGACGACGGCACCGACGACGACGCCGACGAGTTGAGCCCGACCACCCTGTAGTCAGGTGAACGGGCCGGCCTCGCTCGAGGTCGGCCCGTTCACCGATCACCATCACACCGCTGGGAGCGCATGATGAAGCCGGAGCCGATGAGTACCCACCGCAGCCACCCTCGCCTGCGCCGAACCCCATGGGCCCTCTCGGGGTTGCTGCTCGCCCTCACGGTGGGCGGGGTGAGCGGGTGCTCCGGCGGCTCGGACGCCGCCAAGGCCGAGCCGGGCACCGACGGATCGGCGGCAGCCACCTCGGCGGCGGCTGGTGCCGGTGTGACGGGGACGGCGCCGACGGCCACGACGGCGACGATCATCGATCCCAAGCAACTCCTGGCCCAGAGCCTGGCGACCACATCGGTCTCCTACGACTTCACGACCGTGGTCGATGTCAACGGGCTCGAAGCGACCCGCATCGGCGGACGGGCCGTTGGCCTGGCGGTGGCGGCCACGATCGAGAGCAACGCCGGGTCGCTCGAGTACGTGGCATCGGTCGACGGGCGCTTCGTGCGCTCGATCGGTGAAGAGTGGAGTGTGTTGACCGAGCCGGTCGTCGGAGCCAGTACGGGGCCCCTGGCCGGTCTCAGCGCCCCGATCAGCGTGGGGACCGTCGAGAGCCTTGGGCCCAACGGAGCGGTGCTCACGGCCTCGTACGCGCCGTCGGCTCTGGGCCTGTCGGATGGTGATCCGCTCACGGTCGAGATCACCGTGTCGAACGGCCTCCTCTCGGCCATCGAATACGTGACGACGATCGGCGGCCAGGTGGTCACCGTCCACAGCGCGATCGCCCCGGCCACGAGCTCGACGCCGATCACCTCACCCGTGCTGCTCGAAGTGGCCTGAACGTCTCGCGTCCCCGTTCTTTGCGTCCCCGCTCACCCCAGGAGCGTTCGTGGACGCAAAGAACCTGAGGCTCAGACCAACCAGCTGATGACGGTCTCGAGGAACCACTCGGGGTGCTCCATCTGGGGCACGTGGGCGCCCTCTTGAAGGAACCCGAACGTCCATCCGAGACGGTGCTCGGTGTGGGCCCGGGCCCATTGGTGGCGCACGAGCCGGTCTCGCCGGCCGTGAAGCACCAGTGTCGGGCAGGAGACGGCGGCCATGTCGGCGCTCATCGGCGTCAGTCCCGAGCCGTTCGGGCGGGTGAGGTAGCCGAACAGCGTTCGGGCCGCATCGGCATACGCCACAGGGGCTTCCGGCCAGGTGAGACGATCTCGGGTTCCCTCGATGAGTGCAGCGCGCACGGCCGGATCGACCCGGCTCGGATCGGCGAAGGTGTTACGCAACCCGGCCTCGACGATGCGTTCGGCTCCCCGCCGTCTGGCGCGGGTTGCCACGATGCGAGCGCCGACATGGGGGATGAGCGCCGGTCCCATGAACGCGGCGAACAGGCCCCGGTTCAGCCTGTCACCCACCCAACCCAACCGGGACGATCCCGGTTCGTACGGGTACGCCGCGTTCACCAACACCAGATGGCCCACCAGCTCGGGATGGCGCGCCGCCAGCCGCACGCCGAGGCAGGCTCCCATCGAGTTGCCGATCACAACGCATGGCCCGAGGTCACCGAGCAGCCGAGCGAGGAGCTCGCCGTTGGCATCGAAGGTGGAGGCCCGCCCGTGCGCTCGACTCGCCCCGAAGCCGGGGAGGTCGACGGCGAGCACCCGCCGCCCCGACCTCTCGGCCAAAGCCGGACCCGCGGTACGCCACGTCACCGTCGAAGCACCCAAGCCGTGCACCAGCACGACGGGCGCCGTCCCTGGCGCGACACCGGCGCCGGGAGTCCACTCCTCGGCGTGCAGCGGCAGACCGTCGACCTCGACGTTCGACAGCGCGCTCACCGCAGCTCGCTGTTGGCCGCTCGATCGGCTCGCACGGTGACCGTGCGCACGCTGGCGAACGCGTCGCCGAGCGCGCTGAACACGGCCGACCTCCGACCCAGAGCCCCGACATCGCCGTCGACCGTGAGCCGGCCTTCGATGAGGAGCATCTGGGCGTTGGCCTCGCCGCTGAACACCGCCCAGGCCGCGCCATGGTCGAGCCGGAACGTCACGTCGGCCGGCCGTCCCCGATCGACGGCGCCGACCGTGGCGCCCTTGTCGGTCAGCTCGAGCTGGTATTCGACCAGACGGTCGTCGGGTGGGCATCCGGTGATCGACTGCCGCAGCACGATGGTCTCGTCGACGCCCCCGGTGTCGGGTTCTCGACCGCCGGGTCTCGGAGCTGCGACCGCGTCGCGGACCCCGGGGTCCTCGTTGGCCGCGCTGTGCAACGCGGCCAGCCACTCGCTGGAGAGAAACGTCACGGGCCCGCTCGAACCCGACGCGTCCAGGCCGGCTCGAGCCTGACGTTCGCCCGCTCGGTCCCGTGGATCTCGATCATCGTCGCCTCGCACGCTGGCACCCTTCTCCGACGGCATGCTCGTCGGATCCCGTCGTCGCTTCGGACCGAGCCGGACCTTCGGACCTTCGGACCGAGCCGGACCGACCAACCGAGCCGGACCGAGCCGGACCGACCAACCGACCAACCACGAGCCGACCGAGCGACCAAGACCGCTCCGTCCACGGTAGGCGACGCGTGTTCTGGGTCGGCTGCGGAACCAGCCGGTAGGGTGCCGTTCGATGGTCGATCGACTCGCGCGCTGGTGCCTGCTCGTCGGAGTGATCGGCGTGGCCGGTATCGCTGGTGTGGTGGGGGGCTGCTCCCTCGACGAGGCGAACGACGCCGAGGCTCGTGCCGGCGCCGTGTACGAGGCGGTGGTGCGCTGGCTGGTCGGTCCGGTCCCCGATGGAGCCGACCCGCACGTGGTGTTCGTGGAGGCACGCGGTGAAGGCGCGGGCTTCGGGGTGAAGGTCGAAGCCGCGCTCATCGGGGCGGTCGACGACGTGGCCTCCGTTCGGTTCATCGACGAGCGCGCCGAGGCCCTCACCGAGATCGACGATCGGGTCGTCGTGCGTGACGACGGGCTCCTGCTGCGCTTCGACCCCGTTTTCGAGGAGGGGTCTCAGGTGACGCTCGACGTCGACCGCTACGTCGTTGGTGTCGAGGCGTTCGAGTCGATCCGCTTCAAGCTTCAGGCGAACGGTGCCGAGTGGAGCGTCGTCGGGCTCCCGGACACCGAGCCCGGGTGAACCTCGTCGGCGCGCACCATCCGATCACCTGAGCCGTCAGCCAACCCCAGCCGACGCCAGCCGACGCCAGCCGACCCCGGCTACCCCACCACCCCGTACCCTGGCTACCCCGGACACCCCGGCATCTCAGGGTGCTCGGCGTCCGCGGTGTACCTCGTGCGCTCGGGGCGAGCGACGCCCGTCATGATCGACTCGATCGTCGCGCGGGCGGCGCCGAGCAGGGCCAGGGTCACCGCCCGCTCCGGCATCGTGTCGGCTCGAATCACCGCCTGAACCTCGACCTGGTGGCGCGCCCATGCCGTGGCGGTCGGGCTCCCAGCGTGCAGCTGACCGCGTTCTTCGAGCACGCGAACGGCACTGGCCGCCACGACGACGGCCATGCGATCGGCACCCAGGCCGGCCAGATGCTCGGCTTCGCGCATGAGCGCCCACGGCAGGGCCAGATGCCGGGCCGGGCCGGGATCGCCGAGCAGCGCACGTCCCGCCTCGACCCGGAACGAGACCCGCACCCGGGCTCCATACGCGAAGCCACCGACCAGCAAGACGCCGGCGACCACAGCAAATCCGACCCGGGTGCCGGGCGCCGCGATCACCGGGAAGGCGGCGCCGATGATCTGAGCCGTCTGGAACTGGAGCTCGCTCCGAGCGACGATGCGCCCTCGAGCCAGTGTGGAGACGCTGCGACCGTAGAGCGACTCGACCGCTCGCGACGCGACACTGGCACCCACGCCGACCGTGGTGGCCATGGCGATGGTGGCGAACGGACCGGCGGTGAGCACCCCCAGCGTGGTCACGATGCCCGGGACGGTGAGTGCCAGCACGATCATGCGGTCCTCGCTGAGCACGCGATGGAGGATCGGGGCGAGGAAGGTCCCGAGGAAACCGCCGACGCCACCGGCGACGATGGCCGCGGCGAACACCCACTTGTCGGCGCCTTCTCGCTTGAGGGCGAAGGCCAGAAGGAAGGTGATCGCTCCCACTGCGGCTTTGGTGACGGCGGCGGCACTCGTCGCCATGCGTACCGCGGGGGCGATCGGCGTCTCTGCCTGCGCGGCCACGGCATCGAGCTCCGGGCGCGTGTCGAGCACTGGTACCCGCAGCGCGCACAGGGCGGCGCCGATGTAGACCGCACCAGCCACCAGGAGGAGCGAACGGGCATCGCCGGAGGCGAGCAGTGCTCCTCCGATCGCGAGGCCGATGGCGCCACCGATCGTTCCGACGCGCGACAGGCGGGCATTGGTTCTCACCAGATCGTCTGCGTCGCCGATCAGCTGGCCGACGATCGCGGTCTTGGCGATCGAATACCCCTTGCGGCTCAAGAGGATCCCGAAGGTGAGCGGATAGAACGCCAGCGACCGTAGGGAGCCGACGAGCGTCAGCGCCAAGACCGCCCGGGTGATGTGGGAGGCCACGATGATCGTGCGGTAGCCGGCTCGCGTGCGCTCGACGACCACCCCGAACACGGGGGCGATGCCGGCCAGCGGCGCCAGGGTCAGCACGAGGTACAAGAGGATGCGGCTCCGCGACGCTTCGAGCGACAGGCTGAAGAACAGCGAGCCGGCCAACGAGAGCGTGACCAGCGCGTCGGCGAGGTCGTCGAGTGCATGGGTGAGCACGAGCCGACGGGCCGGGGGATGGCCCACTGCGAGCGCGATGAGCCGACGCGCCTGCCGGATGGACCGGACCCGACCGGACCCGACACGAGAACCGCGCTCACGGCGGTGCATGGCCATCGGGAGATGCTCCCACGCAGGCTCGGTCACGAGCGTGGCGTGGACGCGATTGGTGTCCTCACGGCTCGCCGAGCCCATCCTTGGGCGACTCGCGCACCGTGGCCGATCACGCTCGTGGCGTTTCGGCCGTTCTGGGCGAGGGCGTGCTGCGTAGAGTTGCGTCGTGTCGTGTCCGTCGTGCTCGTCGCCGGCGCCCGAGGGTGCGCGGTTCTGCCCGACCTGCGGTGGTCGTCTCGATCTCCGGGGCGACGAGCGACGGGTGGTATCGGTCGTGTTCGCCGACATCGTGGGCTTCACCGGCTTCAGCGAGGGCCGCGACCCCGAGGCGGTCAAGAACCTGGTCGATGTGTGCTTCGATCGTCTCGCAGCCGACGTCCACACCTTTGGCGGACGGGTCGACAAGGTCATGGGTGACGGCATCTTGGCGGTCTTCGGCGCGCCCGTGGCGCACGAAGACGACGCCGAGCGGGCGGTCCGGGCGGCCCTGCAGATGCAGGGCTCGGTCGCCGATCTGGCCACCGAGGTGCGGGTGCCGATCGAGGTTCGGATCGGCGTCAACACCGGTGAGGTGCTGATGGGGGCCATTCGGGCGGGCGCCGACTACACCGCCATGGGCGACGTCGTGAACACGGCGAGTCGCCTGCAGACGATGGCCCGCCCCGGACAGGTGCTCGTGGGGGCGCCGACCGAGGCCGCCACGCGCGACGTGATCCGCTACGAGACCCTCGGCCCGCTCGCCCTGCGGGGTCGCGATGAGCGCCTGGCCACGTTCGTGGCGCTCGAGGTCACGGCCCTGCCCGGATACCGCCCTCGACGCAGCGCGGCTCCGCTCGTCGGCCGCGAGTCCGAGATGGACGTGCTCCGACACTCCTTGACGCTGTCGTTCCGGCACCGGAGGGCCATGCTGGCATTGCTCACGGGAGACGCCGGTCTGGGCAAGCAGCGCGTCGCCGAGGAGCTGGCCGAGATCGCCGCATTGGAGCATGGTTCGACGGTCCTCGTGGGGCGGTGTGTGCCCTACGGCGAGGCCACCGGGTGGTGGCCCATCGCCGAGACGATCCGTCAGGCCTGCGGTGTGGGACCCGGCGACGATCCCGACGTCGTCGACCGCAAGGTGCGCGAGGCCGTCGTCGCGTCGTTGGGCGAGCCGGCCGACGACCCGGCGGTCGCCTCGCTCGTCCCCGGGCTCAAGTACCTCGTCGGCGACCACGCCTCGTTGGCCGACCTCGAGCCGGCTCGGGCGCGCAGCGAGGCCTCGCGAGCCGCGCTCACGTTCTACGAGGCGATGGCGAGCCAGTGGCCGCTCACGATCGTGCTCTGCGAGCTGCACTGGGCCGACGAGGTCGTCCTCGAGTTCCTCGACCGCCTGTTCGAGCGCTTGGGGTCGTATCCCTTCGCCTTCGTGGCGACCTCGCGGCCCGGGCTGAAGGAGCGGTGGACGCCCACCCCAGGGCGCGCCAACGTGATCGCGCTCCAGCTCGACCCCCTCGACCGGCAGGGAGTGGCCGCGCTGCTCACCGGGCTCCTGGGGCGCGAGCCCGTCCCCGAGCTCGTCGAGCTGATGCTCGAACGAACGGGAGGGAACCCGTTCTTCCTCGAGGAGGTCGTCGGGCTGCTCGACGACGCCGGCCTCATCGAGGCCGTCGCCCGGGGCGACGTCGCCGCGGCGCGTGGGCTCACCAACCTGCCCGCGACCCTCCGGGGACTGGTGACGGCCCGCATCGACGGTCTTGGCCGGCTCGAGCGCGACGTGCTCGACGACGCCGCCGTGGTCGGAGCCCACGGCGACCTGGCCGCCCTGGTGGCGCTGGGCCGAGCGCGCGGCCAGCTCGACGTGACGGGCGTGCTCGATCGGCTGGCTCGACGCGAGTTGCTCGTCGTCGACGGGCCCGAGTTCCGCTTCCGGTCCGATCTGGTTCGTGATGTCGCCTACGAGACCTTGACGAAGGCCGACCGCGCCCGGCGCCACTCCCATGTCGGAGCGCATCTCGCCGAACGGGCCGCGGCCGCGGGGCGGGACGACGATGTGATCCTCCCGATGGCTCATCACTACGGCACAGCGGCCGAGCTGGTCCGGGAGCTGGGCGGGGTTGACGGGCTCACGGGCCTCCGGGAGCTGTCCAGCGACGCGTTCCGACGAGCCTCTGCATACACCTCCGACCGCGACGACGTCATGGCCGCGATGCCCGTGCTCGATCAGGCGCTCCGGCTGATGGACCTCGACAACCCCCACCGCGCCGGTGTGCTGTTGCGCCGCGGCAAGGCGCTCACGGCCCTGGGCCAGTCGGCGGCCGCCCGTGTCGACCTCGAGGAGGCCCGGGCCCGATGCGAGGCGTCCGGCGATCCGCGCTCGTTGGCTGCGGTGCTCACCGCGCAGGGCGAGCTCGCTCGCCGCGACCTCCACACCGACGAAGCCCTCGAGTTGCTCGACGCGGCCATCGGTCTCTGGCGTGACACCGGCGACGACGCCGGGCTGGCCGAGGCGCTGCGAAATCGCGGCATGACCCTGATGTTCTCGGGACATTCGATCGACGCCGAGCTCTCGATCAGGGAAGCCCTCGAGATCAGCCGTGCGCTCGGCGACCGCCGCGGCATTGCCTGGGCGCTGCAGAACTTGACGTGGCTGGGCTTCCTCAAGGGCGACACCTCGGAGTCCGAAGGCTGGCTCGACGAGTCGGCTGCGCTCTTCGCCGAGATCGGCGACTGGTACGGCTTCGGCTGGGCGCTGGGGATGCTGGCCTGGGTGCGCTTCTACCAGGGTCGCCTCGACGAGGCGGAGGAGCTGTGCGAGCGGCTCATGCCCCACCTGCGCGAGTCGGGCGATCGATGGGCCGCGGCCATGATGACTGTCCTGAAGGCCTCGCTGAGCCTGTGGCGGGGAGAGGTCGAGCAGGCGGTGGACTTGGCCGAGGACGCCCGTCGCGGCTTCGACGCGATCGACGATCGCTGGGGTCGCACCCAGGCCCTGGCGGTGCTCGTGCGGTCGCTGACGATGTGCGGTCGTTCGTCCGACGGGCAGCGGGCGCTCGGGGAGCTGCTGGCGGAGGCAGAGGGTCTCGCCGACCTCCGGGTCTTCACCGTGTTGGTCGCCGCGGCCACGCACATGCATGTCGGCGATCCCGAACGGGCGCTCGAGGCCATCGCCACGGGACGAGCCATTGGGCCCGAGCAGTTCTGGGAGCCGGGGATGGAGGCCGACAGCTTCGAGCTGTACGCGCTGCTCCAGTCGGGTCGGCTCGATGCCGCCGTCACGCTCGAGTCCGAGGTGGCCAAGGCCCTGGACCCGTCAACGGCCAACGAGAGTGTGCGCGCCGCGTCGCTGGGTGCCCGGGCGCTCGTCCTCACCGCAGCCGGTGAGCTCGCACGCGTCGACGAGCTCCTGGCCGAGGCTGCCGCGCTCGATGTCGGGACGTTCCTCGACCGGGCGCGGATGACCGTGGTGGAGGGGCTCGTCGCTGCGGTCAGGGGCGACCGGGCCCGGTGCACAGAACGATTCGGTCAGGCCCAGGCGGTCGTCGACGCCACCGACGACCGGCTCGACCAGGCGCTCGTGTCCCTGGCCTATGGGCTCGCCCTGGCTTCGCTCGGCGCACCCGACGCCGACGATCACCTGGTCTACGCCCGTACCCGACTCGCCGGTGTCGGCCTCAGCGCTGCCGGGTGGGAGCGGGCGTTCTCGCTGGCGCTCGAAGGGGGACGGGTGCAGGCTCCGGGGTCATGACCGACGACCGAACCCTCGAACGGCGTCACGATCCGGCGATCCATCCCCTCTGGGAGGAGTCGTGGTACGTCGACTTCTCCCAGGACGACGGGATCGGTGGGTTCGTTCGGCTGGCCCTGTACCCGAACCTGGGTGTGGCGTGGTGGTGGGCGTACCTGATCACGCCCGAGGGTCTCGTGGTCGTGCGAGACCACGAGGTTCCGCTGCCTCATCGGCCCGAGTCGCTCGAAGTCCGGGCCGACGGGCTCTGGGGCGAGCTCACCTGCGAGACCCCGATGGTGCACTGGAGCCTGGCCATGGAGGCGTTCGGGTTGGTGCTCGACGGCCCGGCCGATGCGCTCCGTCCCGATGGAGAGCTCGGCGATCGGCGCCCGGTCGGTGTCGACCTCGAGTGGGAGGCCTTCGGCCCGTCGTACGAGCACCCGCACGCGGCGGGCAGGGCCGCGCAATCGCGGGGCCACTACCAGCACGCCGGACGGGTGCACGGCGAGATCATCGTGGGGGCCAACGCCTTCGTCGTCGACGGCACGGGCGAGCGCGACCACTCGTGGGGCTCGCGGAACTGGTGGCGTCAACCGTGGCACTGGGCTGCGTTCCAGCGCAGCGACGAGTGGAGCCGGGCGCTGGCTCGTCCACTGCAACCAGGGATCGAGTACGCCTCCGGGTACGTGGCCGACGCCGACGGCGATCCGCACCCGATCCGACGCTTCACCGTGGCCACCCGCCACGACGCCAACGACCTCCCGGTCTCGGTGCACTACCAGGTCGAGGACGACACGTCGATCCACGCCACCGTGTTGGCGGTGGCTCCGATCGTCCTCGGCCGTCCCGACGACCCGACGGCGCGACCGTCTCGGCTCGATCGAGCGCTGTGCCGGTTCGACACCCCGGCCGGAACGGGCCTGGGCTGGGCGGAGTGGCTCAGCGTGTGACCGACGTCTCCGGGCGCGGCGGGCCGAGGCTGACCAATGCGGGCACGCTGACGGGGATGTCGGCGAGCGCACCGGGACGGCCGAGATGGAACCCCTGCGCCAGGTCGCACCCGAGCACCCGAACCGCCTCGAGCTGCTCGATCGTCTCGACCCCCTCGGCGACCACATCGAGATCGAGCGCATGGCCCAGCGTCACGATCGCGGCGACGATCGATGCGGGCTGGCGGCGACCCAACGCGAGCGGCGACACGAAGCTCCGGTCGAGCTTCAGGGCGTCGACGGGGAGCTGCTGCAACCACGCCAGCGACGAGTAACCGGTCCCGAAGTCGTCGAGCGCGGAGTAGACGCCGAGATCGCGCAGCTGGGTGAGGCGGCGTGCGGCACCCTCGTGGTCGTGGATCAGGGCCTGCTCGGTGATCTCGATGCCCAGGCACGTGGGCGACAGGCCGCTCTCTGCGATCGCCCGGCTCACGTGGTCGATCAAGCGGGGTGCGGTGAGCTCGTGGGGGAAGACGTTGACCCAGGTACGCCACCGCCGAGGTCCCTGCGAGCTCGCCTGGGCCGACAGCCAGGTGGCGGTTTCCATGGCGGCTCGGCGTACGACCCACTCGTCGATCTGATCGGTCATGCCGAAGTCGACCGCAGCAACGAGGAAGTGCGCCGGGCTGATCTCACCGCGCTCGGGGTGCTCCCAGCGGAGGAGGGCCTCGGCTCCGTCGACGGTGCCGGTGTGCAGATCGACGACGGGCTGGTACACCAGCCGCAGCTCGTCGCGTTCGAGCGCTCGTCGAAGCTCGTACCCGAGCGCCGTCCGCCCCCGGAGCTGCTGGCGCAGCTGGGGATCGAACCGTGCCTGCTGGCCTCGACCTCGCTGCTTGGCTTCGAACATCGCCAGATCGGCGTCTTGGAGGAGCTGCTCGGCCGTGATGCCGTGGCGACCGACGGCCACGCCCACGCTGGCGGTCACCGACACCGAGCCGCGGCCGGCGACGGGCACCGGGCGTTCGAACGCAGCGCTCACCCGGGCAGCGACGATCTCGGCCTGATCGAGGGTCGCCAGGCCGCCGCAGAGCACGACGAACTCGTCACCGC
Source organism: Actinomycetota bacterium (assembly GCA_009886115.1). GTDB lineage: Bacteria > Actinomycetota > Acidimicrobiia > IMCC26256 > VFJJ01 > VFJJ01. The sequence goes on along the minus strand of VFJJ01000111.1, from coordinate 89,908 downwards.
CGAGGCGGGCCACGGTGTCGGCTGGGCGGACGGCAGTGACGAGGCGCCGAGCGACCTGCTCGAGCACCGTGTCGCCGCCAGCGTGTCCGAGGCTGTCGTTGACCATCTTGAACCCGTCGAGGTCGACGAAAAGGACCGCGACCCAGCTCGGCGTGCGGGCCGTAGCGGCGATGGCCTGACTCATGCGGTCGATGAGCAGGGCCCGGTTGGGGAGGCCGGTCAGGGGGTCGTGGAGGGCCTGGTACTCGAGTGCCAGCTGCACCGAGACCCGCTCGGTGACGTCGCGGCCCACCACGACGAGGCCGTCGACGCCGACCACACCCACCTGATTGTGCAATCGCACCTCGAGCCAACGCGTGACCCCGTCGGCCTGGACCCGGACGATCTCGTCGTGGGTCGCGCCGGGCGAGCACCCGATCACCGTGCGGGCCGCCGCGGCCAGACGCTTGCGGTCGTCGGCGAGGCACAGCGCGATCAGGTCGATCGACGTCGGCATCTCGCCGTTGGGGAAACCCGCGTAACGGGCCAGCTCGGGCGTGAGGTACTGCACGACACCGTCGAGGCCCACGATCACCAGGTGGTCGCTGAGGTGCTCGACGAGGGCTCGGAATCGTCCCGTTCGGTCGGACACGTCGCGCGTCCCCAACACGATGAAACCCACCTCGGGGTCGTCGAGGAGATTGACACCCCGGGCCTCGGTGTCGACCCAGCTCCCGCTCGCGGCACGGACACGGAACTCGCCGGTGACGATGCCGCCGGGACTGGCCAGCAACTCTTCGAAGGCCCTGTGGACGATGCCGAGATCGTCGGGGTGGATCCGAGCCCACAGATCGAGCTCGGCCCACTCCCGGGGTGGGTATCCGAGCGCTCCTGAGTCGTCACCGGACGACCACGCGACGCGCCCCGTCGCCTCGATGAGGGTCACGACCTCGAGGAGGTGTCCGAGCAGCGCTCGCGCGGCCGCAGGAGGCAACGGACTGCGGACTTCGTTGATCAGCACCGACCACCCCTCGGTTCGATCTTGCGTATGTGCGCGTCCGGTGTCGGCTCGTCGCCGCGGCACCTATTCCAGCACAACGAGGGAAGGTTGATCGACGGCGAGATCATCTCAGTGCGCGACGCGAACCCTTCGATCGGCGACGCTCATCCTGCGACCATCTCGGCGGCTCGTGTTCGGAGCCGACGGTGGTCTGCCTTGCCGGCCGGCGAGCGCTCGAGTGAGCCCACCGCGAAGAACCGCTTGGGCCGCTTGTACCCCGCCATCCGCTGACGGCAGAAGGCGTCGAGCTCGTGGGCGGAGGGCTCGTCGTCGCCATCGCGCACCGTGTAGAGGGCGACGACCATCTCGCCCCAGCGCTCGTCGGGCACGCCGACGCAGACGCAGTCGAAGACCGCGGGATGCGACTTCACGATCTCCTCCACCTCTTCGGGGTAGACCTTCTCGCCCCCGGTGTTGATGCACGCCGAGCCCCGGCCCAGCAAGGTGATCGAGCCGTCGGCCTCGACGATGGCCATGTCGCCCGGTATCGAGTGCCGGCGACCCTCGAAGCTCCGGAAGGTCCGGGCGCTCTTGTCGGGGTCCTTCCAGTAGCCCAGTGGCACGTGCCCGACGACGGCCACGAGCCCGACCTCGCCGCTGCCCGGCTCGACCTCGTGGAGCTCACCGGACGTGGGATCCTCGGCCAGCACCCGCATCGTCGCCGAGACCGCGAACCGGGCTCGTCCGATGGTCGTGTCGGCGTCGGTCGAAACGCTGCGCGACATGATCCCCTCGGTCGATCCGAGCGAATCGATGAGCTGCACCGCCGGGAGCCGATCGAGCAGGCCCCGCTTGGTCTCGGGGCTCCACATCACTCCCGACGACATGATCACCTGCACACAGCTGAGGTCCCAGCGACCGGGATGGGCGTCGAGCGCTGCGAGCAGGGGACGCGCGAAGGCATCGCCCACGATCGCCAGCAGCCCCACCCGTTCGCGGGCCACCGCATCCCAGACGGCTTCGGGAACGAGCCCCGGCGCATCGACGAGGACGACCGTTCCACCGCCGCACAACGTCGACATCGACATGAACAGCGACGTGCCGTGCATGAGCGGCGACCCGGGCAGCATCGTGACCGCTCGCTTTCCGGCGCGCACCGACACGAGTGGATCGATCGGCGTCCGGCTCGGCCGGGCCGACTGCCACAGCGACAGGTAGAGCTCGCGGCTGGGCCACATGACTGCCTTGGGCATCCCGGTGGTCCCACCGGTGTACACGAAGATCAGGTCGTCGCCCGAAGGTGTGTGGCCCGTCTGCGGGCGGGTCGGCGGAGCCTGGGCGAGGGCGTGCTCGTAGTCGTTGGCGCCGGGCACGTCGCCGCTGCCGGCGGTGCTCTCGGAGGGGGCCTCGGAGGGGCGGCTGCGTTCGACGCGCAGCAGGACGGCCGGGGGACGGGGGCACTGACCCACGGCCGCGGCGACGGTGGCCACGAAGTCGCTGTGGAAGACCAACGCCCGGGCATCGGCGTTGTCGAGCAGGTACACGAGCTCGGTGTCGACGTAGCGGTAGTTCACGTTCACGGGCACGCAGCCCAGCTTGAGTGCGGCGTAGAACGTCTCGAGGTACTCGGGTCCGTTGACGAGCTCGATGGCCACCTTGTCGTCCGCTCGCAGCCCCGCATCGGCCAGCACGTGCGCGAGCCGGTTCGCCCGCTCGTCGAGCTCGCCGTAGGTGAGGCGCCGATCGCCGCACACGATGGCGATCCGCTCGGGCACCTCCGCGGCGATGCGCTCCCAGATGTCGGGATAGGCGAAGTCGACGGCCGGCTCGTCCTCGGGTCTGCTCACGGCCCCGAATGTAGGGGAGCCCCCCGACCCGTGCAGACCGACGTGCCGGACGAGCACGCCCGCCCGAACCGGGCGCCGCCCGACATCACGACGGCGGTCGGGCAGAATGGGGCGCAGATGACCCTGGCGACGGTGACGTGGAACGAGATCAGCACGTGGGCACGCAGCAGCGGGCTCGAGATCGTGATGCTGATCCTCGGGTCGATCCTCATCGGACGGTTCGCGTCCTGGTTCGGCGAGCGGGTCACGATGCGCATCGAGTCGACGGAGCGGTCCGACCTGGGCGACGCCATCGTGCGTTCGGAGCAGGAGAAGCACCGTCACGCCCTGGCCCAGGTCTTCACGTGGAGCGCCATCGTGCTCGTGTACGTGATCACCGCGTTTCTCGTGCTCGAGCGACTCAATGTCCCGCTCACCAGCCTCGTCGCTCCGGCCACCATCGCCGGCGTCGCGATCGGCTTCGGCGCCCAACGCATCGTCCAGGATCTGCTCTCGGGGTTCTTCATCATCTCGGAACGGCAGTACGGCTATGGCGACGTGGTGCGGATCTCGGCGCCCGGCACCTCGACCGGCGTCTCCGGCACGGTCGAGGAGGTGACGCTGCGCATCACGCGGCTCCGGACCGTCGACGGTGAGCTCTTGATGCTGCCCAACGGTGAGATCCGCCAGGTCACCAACCTGTCGCGCGACTGGGCCCGGGCCGTGATCGACGTGCCCGTCCCGATCGGAAGCGACATCACCCGGGTGAGCGATCTCCTCCGCTCGATCGGTCAGGAGGCCTTCCTCGATCCGACACTGCGCCTCCAGCTCCTCGATCCGCCGAGCGTGATGGGCGTCGAGAGCCTCGATGTCGGCCATGTCAAGATGCGGATGGTCGCCCGCACGTTGCCCGGCAGGCAGTTCGACGTCAGTCGGGAGCTCCGGGCCCGCATCGCCCTGGCGTTCCAGCTCGAGGGCCTGAACGTTCCGCCGACCCTCGCCGGCTCCGGGCCGGACACCTCGGCATGACGGGGTCGGGGCCGGTGCGGCGCTCGACCATCGTCGTGTCGTTGGCCCTCGTTGCCGCGGTGGGCGCATACATCCCGCTGCGCCCCGACCCGCCCCCGCCGATCCAGTTTGGACCGGCCTTCGCGCCGCCCGCACCGGCGCCGCCCGCACCGGCGCCGACCGAGGCGCCGCCTCCAGACCTCCCCGTCCCCTCGATCGAGGACACCAGCGCCCCTTCGAGCGGCGAGCCCACCGAGACCTCGTTCCCCGAGTCGACGTCGACCGCGCCGCCGACCGAGCCCGGAACCTCGCCAACCTCCGACGGCGAGACGACCACGACCAGCTCGCCGACGTCAACCTCCGACGGCGAGACGACCACGGCCAGCTCGCCGCCGGCGACCACGATCTCGACGGGCAGCCCGTCGGCCTCATCCACCACGGCGCTCCCGGGCGACCCGACGACGACGCCGCCGGCGACCAACGCTCCGACTCGGCCTTCGATCCCTTCGGTGTCCACCGTCTCCACTTCGTGACTCCGCCGGCCTCCGGTCTGCTCGACAGGGGGCAGAGGCGATGACGGCGTTCCTCGGCGACGCCGCACCTCGTCCGGTGGTCAGACGGCCGGTCTGGAGGGCTCTTCACGCCGCCTACGATGCCTTCCGATGACAGGACGGCGGGCCGGGTGCGGCTCATGATCGACGCGAACGACCGGGCCGCGTTCGACAGCGCGTGCGGCCGGCTGGTCGACGACTTCGCCGAGTGGGCACGCGAAAGGACCCTCCCGATCGACGCGTGGCTGGCCCGGGTGGTGCTCGAGTACAAGTGGGGCAGCGTCGACGGGCATCTGGCGCGCTGGAACGGCGAGCATCTCGCCGACCTGCTGCTCGAATGGCTGCCGCAGCGCGTCGAGCTGGGCGATGGCGCGATCGTCGAGGTCGTGCCGACGATCTTGGCCCTCATGGACTTCCTGGCCGACAGCGGGCAGATGGAGGCGGGGAGCGAGCCGTTCGACAAGCTCTCGGCCGCTCTCGACGAGCTCGGCCCCGAGTTCGTCGAGATCATGGACGATCCCGCCCGAGCCGGGCTCGGTGCCTCGCTCTCGCGAGCCATGCGTGCTGACGGGATCGATCTGGCCGACGGGGACGCCGTGCGCCGCTGGATCAGCGCCCTCAACGCCCACCCCGGCCGCCAGCGGGCCTGGGTCGGCTGGGACGGTACCGAACGGGGCGACGAGACCGATCTCGACGACCTGCTCGGGGCGATCGCACCCGATGAGGAGTTGCTCGTCGAGCATGCGTTGGCCTCGCCGATGTTGCGCAGGCTCGAGGTCGTGCAGACGTTCGTCGGCTCCGGTCGAGCGCTCACGGGTGCCGGGCATCTCCGCATGCGTGACGCCATCGATCTCGTCGCCGCCGCCGAGCAGGCCGGCGTCCCCTTCACCGACGGGGCCGCCGACGGGCATCCTTCTCCGAGAACCCTGGCCCGCCACCGCGAGGTCGTATGGACGCTCGCGTGGGCGGCGCGCCTCGGGATCATCGAGCGTGTCGGCGGCCGGCTCTGGGTTGCCGATCCGGTTCCGGTCCCCGGCATTCGCCTGTGGGAGCGGGGGCTCATCGCGATGCTCGAGATGGGGCTGTGCACGGCCGGCAGACCGCAGGCAGCATCGTGGTGGCCGCTGTACGACGCGGCAGCGAACGACGTTCTCGCCTACCTCGACATCGAGGCCGTGCCGGTCGGCGAGCTCGTCGACGTGCTCGTCGCCGACGCCTCGTTGACCCTCGGTCGCGCCATGAGCACGGCCTCGCTCGCCCGTGCGGCCGGTGATGCCGAGGCCATCGTCGATCGCTTGCGCTTTGCCGGCTTGGTCGAGGACGAGCCCGGGCGGGGCCGCAAGCGCCGTCGGGTACGGGCCACGCCGCTGGCCCACTGGGTCTCACCGCAGGTGCTCGACGCGCATCCCGCGTCGCTGCCGCCCATCGAAGGCTCGATCGGCCTCGATGGCGACATGGTCGTCGATCCGGCCGCCGATGCCGCGCGGGCTCTCGAGACCCTGGCGGGCCGGGCCCCGAGCGCCATCATCGAACCGCTGCGGGCCTGGCTCGATCGGCGCGGGCCCGGCGCCGTCGAGGCCGTCGCCGAGGTCATTGCCGCGAGGCCCACGCCGGGGCTCGTCGAGGTGGCGTTCTCGGTCTTCTCCATGGCCGGGGTGGGTGCCGAGGACGTGGTGCGGTCGCTCGGTGGCGTCGAGGAGTTGGCGCCCTCGGTGGCGGTGTGGCTCTACGAGTTCACCACCGAGGTCGCACCTCCGCTCCAGATCGACCAGGGTGCCGGGCAGGTGATCGCCACCATGGCGCATCTGCTGCGCTCAGGTGACGTGGGAACCGGGCTCGCCCGGCTCGGCGACCTCGGCACGCTCGACGAGGTCGCCGCGCTCGTCTCCGAGTGGTGGACGATCGTCAGCCCCCTCACCGAGGAGGTGCTCGACGCCATCGCGTCCCGGCATCCCGATCGGGTCCTGGCCAAGTCGGCCCGCAAGTCGCTCATGAAGTTGAGGACGGCCCGAACCCTGGTGTGACCGGCCTGAGTGTGACCGGCCTGAGTGTGACGGGAGGAGCGACCCTCCGCTCACGGCTGGGCCCGTGCACGCCCGCTCTGGTTGCGGCTCAGCCCTCGACGCAGGGAACCTCGTCGGGCAGCATGGGCCGGAAGATCAGCTGGTACGCCGTCTCGGAGCCCTCCGAGGCCAGCCACGGCGTGAGCTCGTTGGCCTCGGTGCTCACCACGTCGACGAGGGTGGCAGCGTCGGCGCTGCCGCACGCAGCCAGCAGCAGGCTGGCCAGGGCGACGCCGGCGAGCAGGAAACGCTTGTGGTGGTTTCGTGTCGTGGTTGTCATGTGGCCTCCGACGGGCACCGTGTCGGGGTAGTTCCCCAGATCGAGCACAATGTGGCTCACGACGTGGGAACGCGGGCTGCATCCGGCACCGTTGTCGGTAGCGAACGAACCGACAACGCGACGTGGCGTGGCCCGTCTCGGGCGGAACCGAGTCACCAGGAGGTCAACCGAAGATGCCAGCGCCCAACTCCTCCGGACCGGGCCGGCCTCCGCGATCGCCGAGCCCGCCCAAGCCGGGACCCACCACCGGAATCCGACGTTGGCTGATTCCGTTGGTGTTGATGGCGATCGTGGCCGGATTCATGATCAGCTCCCTGGCTGGTGACGATCGTCCCGCGGACGAGGTGAGCTTCACCGAGCTCACCGAGAAGGTCGGGGCGGGCCAGATCGCGTCGGTCGAGATCAATCGCGATTCCGGGGAGATCCGGGCCGCCTTCGAGCCCGACACGGGCCGCTCCGACATCGTGGCCCAGGGCCCACGCGACGGCGAGCTCGCCGACACCACGCTGGCACTGTTGCAGGACAACGAGGTCGAGATCGAGTACAGCTCGTCGAGCACCAACGTGCTGCTCTCGGCCCTCATCACCATCTTGCCGTTCGCCTTGATCATCGGCCTCGTGGTGTGGGTGAGTCGACGGGCCAATCGTCAGATGGGTGCGGTCACCTCGATCGGGCGCTCGAAGGCCAAGCTGTACTCGACCGAGCGCCCCCGGACCGTGTTCGCCGACGTCGCCGGTTACGAGGCGGTCAAGGAAGAGGTGACCGAGGTCGTCGACTTCCTCACCAAGCCCGAGCGGTTCCGCGAGATCGGGGCCAAGATTCCCAAGGGGATCCTGCTCGTCGGTCCCCCGGGAACCGGCAAGACGCTCATCGCCCGAGCCGTGGCCGGTGAGGCCGGGGTGCCGTTCATGTCGGTCACGGGATCCGACTTCGTCGAGATGTTCGTCGGTGTCGGTGCCGCCCGGGTCCGCGACCTCTTCGAGAGTGCCCGCAAGCAGGCGCCGGCCATCATCTTCATCGACGAGATCGATTCCATCGGCCGTCGCCGGGGCACGGGCCTCGGCGGGGGCCACGATGAGCGCGAACAGACGCTCAACCAGATCCTGGCCGAGATGGACGGGTTCGAGACCACCGAGGGCGTGGTCATCATCGCCGCCACGAACCGACCCGACACGCTCGATCCGGCGCTGCTGCGACCGGGTCGCTTCGATCGACAGGTGGTCGTGCCCCTGCCGTCGCTCGAGGAGCGCTTCCAGATCCTCACCGTGCACGTCAAGGGCAAGCGGATCGACGACAGCGTCGATCTCGGCGTCGTGTCCCGGGGCACCCCGGGTATGAGCGGGGCCGAGCTGGCCAACCTCGTCAACGAGGCCGCGCTCAGAGCCGCCCGGCGTGACGCCCACGAGATCACCTCGGCCGACTTCGAGGCGGCCCGCGACCGCGTGCTCATGGGCCTCGAACGCCGGTCGCTCGTGCTGTCGGGCCACGAGCAGGAGTTGGTCGCCTTCCACGAGGCTGGCCACGCCGTCATGGCCTACCTGCTTCCCAACGCCGACCCGGTGCACAAGGTCACGATCCTGCCCACGGGCATGGCCCTCGGGGTGACGATGCAGCTTCCCGAGGGTGAGCGCCACCTCTACCAGCAGCCGTACCTGGAGGACTCCCTGGCGGTGCGTCTGGGCGGTCGCGCCGCCGAGGAGCTCTTCTTCGGGACCACGTCCACCGGGGCCAACAACGATCTCGTCGGCGCGACCGAGCTGGCCCGCAAGATGGTCAGGGAGTGGGGCATGTCCGATCGGCTCGGCCCGATCGCGTTCGGCTCCCAGGGCGCCATCTTCCTTGGCGAAGATCTGATGCAGACCCGGGAGTACTCCGACGACACGGCACGCGTGATCGACGAGGAGGTCGAGCGGATCCTCCGCGAGCAGGACGCCCGCACCCACAAGCTCCTCGGCGTCCACCGGTCCGGGGTGGAGGCGGTGGCGCTGGCCCTGTTGCAGCACGAGTCGATCGACGGGGCCGAGGTTCGACGCCTGGTCGACGAGGCGGCGGCCGTCGCCGGCGGTGCATCGGTTCAGCTCGCGAAGGACTCGCTCCCCGAGACCGTCCCGGCTATGACGAATGTCACTGACGGCTCGGGAACAAGCGGAGGTGCTGGGACGTTCTAATCAGTGATCGTCCGGTGCGCTTGAGGATCCCCCCTCCGTCAGGCTCGCCGGCGACTCGTGCCCCGGGATCTCCCCCGGTCCCGGTGTGGCCGCCAATGGCCCGTCGCTTCGGATCCCCCCTCCGAAACGGCGGGCCGTTGTGTTGTCCGCGACGCCCGACCCATTGGTCGTTGTCTCAGCGTCGGGTCCCGTCGGATCCCCAGGTCGAGGGCGTCAGTGCTTGAGGATCTGGCTGAAGAACTGACGGGTGCGCTCCTCGACAGCGTGCTCGAAGAGCTCACGAGGTTGGCCCTGCTCGACGACGAGGCCGTCGTCCATGAACACCATGCGGTTGGCGGCGCCCCGAGCGAAGCCCATCTCGTGGGTGACGCACACCATCGTCATTCCGTCGGCGGCGAGCGCCAGCATCACGTCGAGCACCTCCTTGATCATCTCGGGATCGAGGGCCGAGGTGGGCTCATCGAACAGCATCACCTTGGGGCTCATGGCCAGAGCCCGGGCGATCGCCACCCGTTGCTGTTGGCCGCCCGAGAGCTCCCGTGGGTAGGCGTCGGCCTTCTCGGGGATGCCCACGATCTCGAGCTGGGCCAGCGCGATCGCGGCGGTCTCGCGCTTCGACAGCTTCTTCACATGGCGCAGGGCGAGACCGACGTTCTCGACCGCGCTCAGGTGCGGGAACAGGTTGAATTGCTGGAACACCATGCCCACCTCGGCGCGGATGGCGTTGAGGTCGGCTTTCTTGTGGTTCACCTGGACCCCGTCGACGTGCACCGTCCCGGCGGTCGGGGTCTCGAGGAGGTTGATGCAACGCAACACCGTCGACTTCCCCGAGCCCGACGGCCCGATGACCACCACCACCTCTCCCTGGGCCACCTCGAGGTCGACGCCCCGTAACGCATAGGTGCTGCCGAAGTGCATGTGGAGTCCGCGCACCTCGACCATGGGCGGGACCGACCGGGTCGCGGGGTCGTTCAGTTCGTTCATCGAGCGCGTCCTGCAGACAGGCGATCGGAGTACCACGAGACGAGCAGAGACAACACGAGGGTGATCGACAGGTACATGAACGCCAGGACGAAGTACGCCGCTCGGTAGTCGAAGTTCGTCCCGCCATAGAGCTTGGTCTTGTGGGTGATCTCGCCGACCGCAAGCAACGTGCCGAGCGACGAGTCCTTGAAGCAGGCGATGAGGTCGTTGCCGATGGCTGGCAACATGTTGCGCAGTGCCTGGGGGAGCACGATGGTGCGCATGGTCTGGCGCTGCGAGAGACCGAGCGACCGGCCGGCCTCGGTCTGTCCCGGGGGGATCGACTCGATCCCCCCGCGGAACACCTCGGCGAGGTAGGCGCCGTAGAAGATCCCGATGGCCACGATGAACTTGATCTCGGACGAGGAGCGGTTCGGCCGGTCGAGCCAGCCGTTGACCGAGGTGAAGACGATGAACGCCACCACGAAGATCATCACCAAGATCGGGATGCCGCGGACGAACTCGATGTAGGTGCGCGCGACGTTCCGTACGATCGGGTTGCGGGCGATGCGGCCGAGACCCGCTACCAGGCCCAGGCCGAGCGCGAGCAGGAAGCTGAAGACGGTGATGCGCACGGTGGTGATGAGCCCGTCGTCGATGAAGGCCGCGCCCTCGTTGTAACGATCGTTGGTCGCGATCCGGTAGCCCATCCACGCGAGGAACACCGCGAGCGCGACGAGCCAGTACGGGAAGCCGTCGCGATCGACGATCGCCCAGGGCCTGCGGGTCGTCCCTCCGTGGCGTTGCGCGATCAACGCCCGCTGGCGCTCGGCATCGAGCGCCATGTCGTTCTCGCCCGAGCGGGGGTGGAGCTCGCCTCGGCCGCTGCTGCCAGGCATGTTTCTCCCCGGAGATGCGTGGTGCGCCGGACGGTCCGGCGCACCACGGGAACGTCAGATCACCTTCGTGGAGATCAACCGCACTCGGCGCAGGTGTTCTTGAACTCGTCGGTGAAGTACTTCGCGGCGATCGCGTCGAGGAAGCCGCTGGCCGCCATCTCGGCGAGGGCCGCGTTGACGGGAGCGACGAGGTCCGAGCCCTTGGGGTAGATGAACCCCAGCGCATCGCTCGAGAGCCCGTCGCCGACGAGCTTCACGTCTTCGGCCTTGGTGCCCACGTATCCCAAGCCGGCGGTCTCGTCGATGATTACGGCGTCGATCGTCCCGTCGATCACACCCTGGATGGCGAAGGGGAACTGGTCGAATCCCTCGACCCGGTCCGCGCCCCAGAGTCCGACCGCCGTGTCGTAGTTCGTGGTGCCGATCTGGGTGCCGACCTTCAGGTCGGTGTTGGCGGTGATCGAGTCGGCCCCGGTGATCTCGGTGTTGTCGGCGGCCACGAGGATGCGCTGCTGGATCTGGATGTAGCCCTCGGAGAAGTCGACCGACTGCGCCCGTTCTTCGGTGATCGTGATCCCGTCGGCGGCCGCGTCGTATTGCCCGTCGGCCACGGCCTGGATCATGGTGTCGAAGGCCTGCTCGATGTACTTGGGCACGCAGTTGAGAAGCCGGCAGATCTCGTCCCAGGCCTCGTAGTCCCACCCGGCCTCCTCTCCGGTCGCCGGGTCGATGTAGTTGAACGGGATGTACGCGTTCTCGACGGCGATGGTCACCTCCCGGCCGGCGAGGTCAGGCAGACCGTCGCCCGCCGCGGCGACCGTGCTCGTCGATGTGGCGTCGTCGTCGTCACCGCAGGCGGCGGCGACGAGCGCCAGGGCGATGCCAAGCCCGAGGGCCCGGAGCAGGGTGGGTCGGTGCATGGTTCCTCCGTAGGGTCCGACGCCCGGACGATCCCTCTCGCATCCGGGCATTTCCTGCGCGACTGTAGAGCCTGGTTGCTCGCTGGTATCGGGTCCCCGTCGGCGTGTCGGGTCAGGCCAGGTTGCCGCCCTTGGCCCGGTTGCAGGTCTCGCAGAGCAGTTGCAGGTTCCGGGCCGTGTTGGCGCCCCCGAGCACGAGGGGGATCACGTGGTCGAACTCGAGGTCGGCGGTGGCTGCGCAGCCGGTGCACCGCCCGCCGTCGCGCTGCCAGACGAAGGACTTGACGTCGTCGGGAATCGTCCCCCGCCGGGTCTCGGCGGCTGTGAAGCCCCGCTCGACCGGTGACCCGGGACCAGCAGCACCGCCAGCGACCGACACTCCCGTGACGACCTTGGCCCGTTGGATGCGCCGGGTGAGGCGGCGCTCACGGTCGAGCACCAGCGCGCGCACCTCGTCGACCGCGAGATCGTCGCGCTCCCACCAGAAGCGGTCGCGAAAGATCCAGTAGGTGCGCTCCCCGAGGCAGACGAGCGCCACCGGATCGTCGTGCTGGGTGGTGCCGAGACGCCGGTAGGCCCGGCCGCTCAGGCGGAGCTCGAACGGGCGTCCGGCCCCGGGCCAGAACCAGGTTCGGCGGGGAAGCCATCCGGTCCGGGTCAGCTCGGCGTTCTCGGCTCGGTGCAACATCGGGCGCACGGTACAACGCCCCTGTGACATCCCCGAGGGACCGTCGACCGTCGCGGTGGGTCGGCGGAGCTCGAGGGGCCCGTCGATGGACCGCCACAGGCGCCCGGTATGGTGCCCGGAGCATGGACGGGGAACGCAACGTCGACGAAGCAGCGCTGCACGCGGCGCTCGATCGGGTCGTCGCGGCGCTGCCCGGCGGAGGCGAGGTCCGGCCCGGGCAACGCACGATGGCCGAAGCCGTCGCCGGGGCCATCGTGAGTGGCCGGCACCTCCTGGTCGAGGCCGGCACCGGCACCGGGAAGTCGTTGGCGTACCTGGTCCCGGCGATTCTCAGTGGGCAGCGGACGATCGTCGTGACGGCCACCTTGGCGCTGCAGGAGCAGCTCGTCCACAAGGATCTGCCCTTCCTCAAGCGTCATCTCGACGTCGAGTTCTCGTACGCCTTGCTCAAGGGCCGCAGCAACTATCTGTGCCTGGCCAAGGTGGCCGCGCTCGACGATCCGGCCCAGCAGCAGTTCGTGGGCGTCGATCCCGACAATCAGGGCGTGCGCGACATCAGGGCCTGGGCCCAGACCACGCCCACGGGCGACCGCGCCGACATGTCGACGGTGGCTCCGGGCTGGGTGTGGCAGGCGGTGAGTGTCGACGCCCGCGAGTGCCCCGGAGCCGCCAAGTGCGCCCAGGGGCCGCGCTGCTTCGCCGAGATGGCCCGCGACCGGGCGCATGCCGCCGACATCCTCGTGGTCAACACCCACCTGTACGGCGTGCACCTGGCCAGTGGTGGCTTCGTGCTCCCCGAGCACGATCTCGTCGTGCTCGACGAGGCCCACACCGTCGAGGACGCCATCGCGGCCACCTTCGGGCTCGAGTTGGCCGCCACCCGTTTCGAGAACCTGGCCCGAGCGGCTCGCGGCGTCTTCACCCGTGACTCGCAGGTCGTCGATGCGCTGAGCCGGCTCGGCTACCACCTCGAGCGCATCCTGGGTGATGCCGGCGGCTCGTCGGGCCAGCGCATCGACCCCGCTGCCGACCCGCTCGGGAGCTTCCTCGTCCAGGCCAACGAGGCGCTGGCCGAGATCGGGGCCATGACCCGACGGATCTCGGCCCAGGGTGAGACCGAGGCTTCACGGCTGCGCCTCGCCTCCCTCCTCGATGCGCTCCGCAGCGACCTCCAAGAGGTGCTCGAGTCGGGCCCGGCCAGCGTGGCCTGGATCGAGGGCGGCGGTCGCGGCGGTTCCCCGACGTTGCGGATCGCCCCCGTCGACGTGGGCCCGAGGCTCGCCGCGACCCTCTTCGCCGACAAGACGGTGATCGCCACCAGCGCCACGCTCGCCGTCGGCGGCGAGTTCGACGTCGCGGCCCGCCGATTGGGCCTCGGCGCCGACGAGTACGACGGGCTGGCCGTGCCGAGCCCCTTCGACTACGCGAACCAGGCCCTGCTGTACTGCCCCGTCCACCTCCCCGATCCCCGTGATCCCCAGTATTCCCAACAGATGCTCGACGAGCTCGAAGCGCTGATCCTGGCCGCGGGCGGTCGTACCCTTGCTCTGTTCACGAGCCGGCGGGCGTTCGAGGAGGCGTCGGAACGGCTGGCGAAACGCCTGCCGTTCAAGGTGCTCGTACAGGATGCGATGCCCCGGCCCAAGCTCGTCGAGGAGTTCATGGCCGACGAGCAGTCGTGCCTGTTCGCCACCATGGGGTTCTGGCAGGGGATCGACGTTCCCGGACGGACCTGCTCGTTGGTCACGATCGACCGGCTCCCGTTCCCACGCCCCGACGAGCCCCTGTACGTCGCCCGGCGGGCGGTGGCGGCGGCCGCAGGTCTCGATTCGTTCCGGGCCATCGACCTGCCCCGGGCGGCGATGCTGCTCGCCCAGGGCGCCGGGCGCCTGGTGCGCACCCGCGACGATCGCGGGGTCGTGGCCGTGTTCGATCGCCGCTTGGCCAAGGCCCGATACAATTGGACGCTCGTCCGGTCGCTCCCCCCGATGCGCCGCACCCGGCATCGCCACGAGGTGGAGGCCTTCCTCCGGGCCGCGGGCACGGTCGCAGCCGCGACCGTCGACGAGGTGAGCGCGTGACCCTGCGAGGATGCTCGGGACCGTTCCCATGAGCGCGACCGACGCGGCCGACACGACCATCCGGCCCGACACGACCATCCGGGCCGACACGACCGACGCGGCCGGGACGGCCCTCGGGCCACGATTTCGCGAGGCGTTGGCCGAGGCCGCCCTCGTCCACCAACACCAGCGACGCAAGGGCTCGGATACGCCCTACGTGAGTCATCTGCTCGCCGTCACGGCGCTCGTCCTCGAGCACGGCGGCGACGAGGACCAGGCGATCGCTGCGCTCTTCCACGATGCCGTCGAGGATCAAGACCTTGCCCTCGACGACCTCGCGGCACGCTACGGCGAGCGGGTGGCGATGATCGTCGGGGCCTGCACCGACACCCTGACCGACACCGCCGAGCGGGGCGCCGCCACGTGGCGGGCCCGCAAGGAGCGCTACATCGCCCATCTCGGCGAGGCTTCGCCCGACGTGCTGCTCGTGTCGGCCTCCGACAAGGTGCACAACGCTCGGGCCATCCTCGTCGACGTCCGGGCGGCCGGGATGACGGCGTTCAGTCGCTTCAACGCCGGTCCCGATGAACTGCGTTGGTACTACCGGTCGCTCGTCGAGATCTTCGGCGACCGGTTCCCGGGTCCGCTCACCGACGAGCTGTCCCAGACCGTTGCCGAGATCGAGGCGTTCGTCGACGATGCGGCCCTGACCAGGAGACACGACATGAGCGCCATCGTCGACGATGTCCAGGTGAAGCCGGGAACCCCGAGCCGGCTCCTCGAACGGGATCCGGCGGCCAAGCTCGGCGTGGGTGACAAGGAGGCAGGTGCGGCCCGACTCGCGGAGCGCATCGTCGAGCTGTCAGACCTCCAGAACCGGCTCTGGGCCGAGAGTTCACGCTCGGTGCTGCTGGTGTTGCAGGGTCTCGACGCCTCGGGGAAGGACGGCACGATCCGGTCGGTCTTCACCGGTGTCAACCCCCAGGGCACGCAGGTGACGAGCTTCAAGGTGCCAACGACGACGGAGCTGGCACACGACTTCCTCTGGCGCGTTCATGCAGCCTGCCCCGCCCGGGGCGAGATCGGGATCTTCAACCGATCCCACTACGAAGACCTGGTCACCGTGTACGTGAAGGAGATCGGCGGACGGCGCGATCGCAGTTGGTGGAAGGCCCGCGTCCGTGCCATCAACGAGTTCGAGCGAGCGCTCAGCGCCGAGGGGACGACCATCCTCAAGGTGTTCCTCCACGTCTCGAAGGACGAGCAGGGCAAGCGTTTCCATGAACGCATGACCGATCCCCACAAGGCCTGGAAGTTTCGGATGGGCGACCTCGACGATCGGAAGATCTTCGAGGCGTTCATGGCTGGCTACGACCGCGCCATCACCGAAACCTCGACCGTGCTCGCGCCCTGGCACGTCGTGCCGGCTGATCGGAACTGGATGCGCAACCTTGCCGTTGCCGAGTTGCTCGTCGAGGCCGTGCGGAAGCTCGATCCGCAGCTCCCTCCGCCGCCTGTGGAGTTGGCCAACGGGGCTCTCGTGATTCCGTGAGGGTGCCGAACCCGCCCGAAGGCCTCATCCTCGGTGCGGCGGTTCAAGCGGGCGGCGAGCCGGTCCGATGCTGTGCCCATGACGGAGCACATCGACTTGAACGGGGCCGGTCACGACGGCGTCCCCGCTCGAGCGAATCCCCCGAGCGATGGCGAGCGCCCTGGCCGGGGTCGGCGCGTCTCAGGGGAGAACGACACGAGGTGCAGCGAGCCGGTGCTCGTCGTCGACGGGATCGGCCGCGCCTGCCTCGCCGACATCCGTGATCCGCGCGTGCGTGAGGCCGCGGCGGCACTGCTGGAGGACTTCGGAGCGGTCGCGCATCTCGCGGCGCCGATCAGCGATGCCTTGGCCGCGCTGGCCGAGTTCGCCGGCGAGCCCGTCGATCTCTACTACCCGGGGCGCTCCGAGCTCGAGGCATTGCTGGCGCTGACCGCCGGCGACCTCTCGGCCGCGCGGGCGAGCGGCAGCGAGGGAATGCTCGACGGGCCGTCGAACCGGACATAGCCCGTCAAGCACGCCGCGACCGCCGCACCGAAGAGCACGACGGCGGTCACCGAGGTGTGGTCGGCGACGACGCCACCGACCAGGGTTCCCACCGGCACCATCCCCCCGAACGACATCATCCACACGGCCATCACCCGGCCGCGCGTGGTGTCGTCGAGGCGCGACTGGAAGATCTGCGAGATCGCCGTGATCACGACGAAGTAGGCAACGCCGAGCCCGAAGACGATCGGGTAGGCCAACAGGAGATCGCGGACGAGCGCGAATGCGGTCAGCATCACCGCGAACGCCGGGAGCCCGGCGACCACCAGTCGTGACTTGGAATGGCCGGCCAGCCAGGAGCCGACGGCCGTCGCGCCGAGTGCGGCCCCGACGCCGAAGACCGCCACGAGCAACCCGTACTCGACCGACTTGGGTCGGAGATCGAGGTTGTCGTGCGCCAGCGTCGGCATGAGACCGAGGAAGGCCAGGCTGGTGAGCGAGAAGATGCTCAGGACGACGATCGTCCGGTGCAGGACGGGATCGGCGCCGACGATGCGAAAGCCCGACCAGAGCCGTTCGATGCCGCGCTCGTGGATCACCGCGCCCGACCGACGCGCGTATCCGACGGTGAGCAGGGGCCAGAGGATGAAGGCGTAGGTCGCAGCGTTGACGGCGAACACGCTCGCCGGGCCGAGGTGGGTGTACAGCACGGCGCCGATCGCCGGGCCGATCACCCGTGAGAGGTTCATCTGGATGTTCACGAGAGAGACGGCGCCGGGGATGTCGGCCTTGGGCACCAACGTGAACTGGGCGGCACTCGACGCCGGGGCGCCGAGCCCGTTGGTGATGCCGACGATCGACGCGCACGCGGCAATGGTCCAGCGCGGGGGAACGTCTCCGGCGACGAGCACGGCCAGGACGATCGACGAGCCGAGTTGGGCGACCTGCGCGCTCACCAGCAGCCGACGACGGTCGAGCGTGTCGGCGAACAGGCCTCCGACCGTCGACAGGAAGAGCTGCGGGCCCAGCTGGGCGAAGGTCAAGACGCCCACGAACGAGGCCGAGCCCGAGATCTCGTACGCGTAGGCCCCGAGGAGCACCGTCTGCATCCAGTTGCCGATGTTCGACACGAACAGGCCCGTGAACATCAGCCGGTAGTCGCGATGCGACAACGCCGACATCGCCGTCCCCGGCACACGGGCGGGCGGGGTACTGGGAGGTGTTGGAAGCCGCGGCATCGCTTGCGAGGCTACCGACCCACCCCTCGTCCAACTGTCAGCGTGAGGGTCCGGATACGGACCCTCACGCTGACAGTTGCTGGGGAAGAGCGAGCCTCAGCGGCGTTGGCCGGCCAGACGACGGTTGAAGAGCTGGGCCTTCACGTAGTCGCGGTTCATCAGCGCGATGAAATCGATGCTGATCTCCTTGGGGCAGGCCGCTTCGCACTCGCCGTGGTTGGTGCACGAGCCGAAGTGGTCTTCCATGGTGTCGACCATCGCCACGGTGCGGCTGTAGCGCTCGGCCTGGCCCTGGGGCAGCAGGTTCAGATGCGCCAGCTTGGCCGAGGTGAACAGGTTGGCCGCGCCGTTGGGACAGGCGGCCACGCACGCGCCGCAGCCGATGCACTGGGCGGCGTCCATCGCCGAGTCGGACGCTTCCTTGGGGATGGGCACCGAGTTGGCGTCGGGCGCCGAGCCAGCCGGGGCTGAGATGTAGCCACCCGCCTGGATGATGGCGTCGAACGGAGCCCGGTCGACGACGAGGTCCTTGATGATCGGGAAGGCCGACGACCGCCACGGCTCGATCACGATCTCGTCGCCGTCGCGGTAGTGGCGCATGTGGAGCTGACAGGTGGCTGTGCCCTTCTGGGGGCCATGGGCCATGCCGTTGATCATCAGCGAGCACGAGCCGCAGATGCCCTCGCGGCAGTCGTGCTCGAAGGCGACGGGCTCGTGGCCGTCGGCGTTGAGGCGCTCGTTGAGCACGTCGAGCATCTCCAGGAACGACATGTCGACCGAGATGCCCGGCAGGTCGTACTCCTCGAAGCGGCCGGCGGCCCGGGGGCCATCCTGGCGCCAGACCTTCAACCGCAGGGTCAGGGTCTTGCCCGTCATCAGTCGATCCCTATCAGCCGTGTCGGAGCTACTTGTAGGAGCGGGTCGCGAGGTGGACGCTCTCGAAGACGAGCTCTTCCTTGTGGAGCGTCGGCGCGCTCGGGGCGCCCGTCCACTCCCACGCGGCGACGTGGGCGAAGTTCTCGTCGTCGCGGCGGGCCTCGCCGTCTTCTTGTGCGTGCTCGACGCGGAAGTGCCCACCACACGACTCCTCGCGGACGAGGGCGTCGTGACAGAGCAAGGTCGCGAACTCGAAGTAGTCGGCGACCCTCCCGGCCCGCTCGAGCGACTGGTTGAGCGACTCGTCGTTGCCCAGCACCCGCACGTCGTTCCAGAACTCCTCGGCCAGCGCCGGGATCTCCGAGAGGTTCTTCTCGAGCGACTCGGTGCTGCGGGCCATGCCGCAGTTGTCCCACATGAGCTTGCCGAGCTCCTTGTGGAAGTAGTCGACCGAACGGGTGCCCTTCACCGAGAGCATGCGCCTGGTCATGTCGGCCACGTTGGTCTCGGCTTCGGCGAACGCCGCGTCGGACGTGGGCACCACGGGCTGGCCCAGCAGACCGGCCAGGTAGTCGCCGATGGTGTACGGAAGCACGAAGTACCCGTCGGCCAGGCCCTGCATGAGCGCCGAGGCGCCCAGCCGGTTGGCGCCATGGTCGGAGAAGTTCGCCTCGCCGAGCACGTAGAGCCCGGGCACGTTGCTCATCAGGTTGTAGTCGACCCAGAGCCCACCCATCGTGTAGTGCACGGCGGGGTAGATGCGCATGGGCACCTGGTAGGGATCCTCGCCGGTGATGCGGTCGTACATCTCGATCAGGTTGCTGTAGCGCTCCTCGATGACGTCGCGGCCGAGCCGGCCGATGGCGTCGGCGAAGTCGAGGTACACGCCGTTCTTGAGCGGGCCCACGCCCCGCCCGGCGTCGACCTCCTTCTTGGAGGCGCGTGACGCGACATCGCGCGGCACGAGGTTGCCGAACGCCGGGTAGCGCCGTTCGAGGTAGTAGTCGCGGTCGTCCTCGGGGATCTGGTCGGGCGAGCGGGCGTCGTCGGCGTTCTTGGGCACCCAGATCCGGCCATCGTTGCGCAGCGACTCCGACATGAGGGTGAGCTTCGACTGGAAGTCGTCGCTGGCCGGGATGCACGTGGGGTGGATCTGCGTGTAGCAGGGGTTGGCCATCAGCGCGCCCCGGCGGTGCGCCCGCCAGATGGCGGTCACGTTCGACTGCATGGCGTTGGTCGAGAGGTAGAAGACGTTGCCGTAGCCGCCCGTGGCCACCACGACGGCGTGGCCCGACCACGACCGCACCTCGCCGTTGACGAGATCGCGCGTGACGATGCCCGTCGCCCGCCCGTCCTTGACGACGAGGTCGAGCATCTCGGTGCGGGTGTGCATCTCGACGTTGCCGAGGTGGATCTGACGGGCCAAGGCCTGGTACGCGCCGAGGAGGAGCTGCTGGCCGGTCTGGCCCCGGGCGTAGAACGTGCGTGAGACCTGGGCGCCACCGAACGACCGGTTGTCGAGCAGGCCGCCGTACTCGCGGGCGAAGGGCACGCCCTGGGCGGTGCACTGGTCGATGATGTCGGCCGACACCTCGGCGAGGCGGTGCACGTTGGCCTCTCGGGCGCGGTAGTCGCCACCCTTGATGGTGTCGTAGAAGAGGCGGTGCACCGAGTCGCCGTCGTTGCGGTAGTTCTTGGCGGCGTTGATGCCGCCCTGGGCGGCGATCGAGTGCGCCCGGCGGGGCGAGTCGTGGAACGAGAAGCACACGACCTTGTAGCCGAGCTCGGCCAGCGTGGCCGCGGCGCTCGCCCCCGCGAGGCCCGTCCCGACGACGAGCACCGTGAAGCGGCGCTTGTTCGCCGGGTTGACGAGCTTCACGTCGAACTTGTGGTTGGTCCACTTGTCGGCGAGCGGACCGACCGGGACCTTGGAATCGAGGGCCGTGGTGTCGAGTGCCATGAGGGTCAGCTCCCTGTCAGAACTTCAGGCCGGACGGCTCGCACGGCTCGCCGTGCTCGGTTCCGACGCAGGCCTCGTCGACCCATCCGGCCTGCACGGCGATCGGGAAGCTGATGTTGCCGATCACGATGATCGCGGCGACCGATTGGGCGAAACGCTTGCGGGCCTTGTTGATCCGGGGATTGTTCACCCCGAGGCTCTGGAACATGCTCCAGACGCCGTGGAACAGGTGCACGCCGAGCGCCAGGTTGGCCACCACGTACACCGCAGCCACCAGGGGACGGTCGAAGCTGCGCACGAGGTTGTTGTACGCGTCGCCGCGCTCGAAGTCGGCGCCGCCGCCGCCCCAGGTGAGGTCGAGCAGGTGGAAGCCGATGAACAGCAACACGATGATCCCGGTCCAGCGCATGGTGCGGGATGCGTAGTTGGCGACCTGGTAGTCGCGCGGCGACTGGTACTGCTGGTTGCGGGGCCGGGCCCTGGCGTTCATCCGGGTGAGCGACGCCGCCGCGTGCACGTGCACGGCCAGGGCCAGCACGAGCACGACACGGGTGATCCAGAGGAAGACCGTCCGGGGAAGGAGGTGCTTGGGGAACTCGCGCAGCGCCTCGCCGTAGAGGTTGATCTCTTCGCGGCTGAGATACAGCTTGAGGTTCCCGATCATGTGCACGACGACGAAGCCGAGGCCGACGACCCCGCTGATGGCCATCACCCACTTCTTGCCGACCGCCGATCGGTAGAACGTGATCGGCCACGGCAGCTCTCGCTTGCGCTTGGCCGGAGCTGTTGCCGTCGCCATCGGTGTCGATCTCCCTGGAACACGCCGTCGCCGCCAGCCGATCCGGGTGGGGACCGACTGGGCACGCGAACGCTACCCGGCGTCTCTCGGAGCGACGGGAATCCGGGGCCGACGGACGACGTCGACCGGCTCCGCGGCTCGACTCGTGTCCGTCTGGTCCGCATCCCGGAAAAAACTCTCCCGGATCGTGTCCGAACGCGGGTGTTCCTCCAGTTCTGGGTGATGCGCCCACTCGCTCGGGCTTGTGGCGCTTGGCTACGGTGCCACCGAGTGTTAGCGGCGCCCGCCGCCGAACGCACGTTCGTCGAAGTCTCGGAGGGAAACGCCATGGCCGACCACGCACGGTCAGACCATCTGAGCCACGGGGTCTTCCGTCAGGTCGTCGGTTGGATCCGATCGCTCCCCGAGGGGTCCGTCGTGCCGTGGTCGAGCCCGGCGATGAGCCCCTCCCGTCCGTTCGCCACGTTGTGGGCCGGCGTCCGGGTCGACGACTGCCCGGCGGCGAGCCGATTCGGGTGGATCTGGTCGTTCGCCCGGGCCGTGCCGCGAGACCGCCGCTTCGACCCGCTGTGGGTGCAGGCCCCCGCCGACCTCGAGATCCACGCCTACGGCGTTCCCGATCATGCGCCCGTCCTCCTCGAGTGGGCCGTACCGATCGGGTCGGGCTGGCGCCCGCCGGCCATCCCCGAGCCGCTCCCCGTCAACGGACGGTGGCTGCGCACCATGGCCTGGAGCGTCGAGCAGATCACCCGGACGTTGTCGAACTGGGTGATCCTGCACACGGGCCGCACCGACATCACCTTCGTGTGGGACCCTGCGGCGAACCCGGTGCGCATGATCGACCTGGTCCGGCTGGAGACCGCGGCCGACACCATCGGCAGCGATCACGACGAGTTCTACCAACTGGGCACCACGACCTACGCCACCGGCCCGGTCCTCGACCTGCTGCTCCAGCTCGACCCCGCTCAGGCCGCCGAGATCGCCGCCGTGTTCAGCGGATCGTGAGCCAGCCGGTTCTGACGTGACGGCTCCGACGGCAGTCGCCAGAAGGTCGGCCAGGCGTGACCGGTAGCGGCGGTGGCGGCCGTCCTGGCGCGGTGGCCGCGCTGGCCGATGCGTCGGCGGTCGAATCGGCGGAAGCCGTCCGCCGCCGTGAGGTCACCGCTCGGGCGCTCACGGAGGCTGCGCTGGCTCGCATCGCCGAGCGTGACGGGGAGCTCGGTGCGTTCGTCGCGGTCGACGCCGAGCTGGCGCTGCGAGCGGCCGACGCCGTCGACGCCACCATCGCTGCCGGCGGCGATCCCGGGCCGTTGGCCGGCGTCCCCATCGGTGTCAAGGAGCTCGACCGCTGCGCCGGCTTCGTGACCACCGAGGGCTCGCGCCTGCGCCAGGGCGATCCTCCGGCGACCGACGACTCGATCCACATCGCCCGTCTGCGAGCGGTCGGGGCGGTACCCGTCGGCATGACAGCGTCGCCCGAGTTCGGGACGGTCGCCTACACACGCTCGAGTGCCTGGGGCGTCACCCGCAACCCGTGGGACCCGTCTCGTACACCAGGGGGATCGAGCGGGGGATCGGCGGCGGCCGTCGCTGCGGGGATGGTGCCGCTGGCCACCGGTGGCGACGGCGGTGGGAGCATCCGCATCCCCGCCTCGTTCTCGGGCTTGGTCGGGCACAAGGTGAGCTACGGCCGCATCCCCGTGCAGGGCGCGTCGACGAGCCAGACCGCCGTTCCCGGCGTCCTGGCGACCACCGTGGCCGACGCGGCCCGCCACCTCGACGTGGCCTGCGGTCCCGACGATCGCGACCGCACGTCGCTGCCGGCCCCCGGGGTCACGTACGAGCGCGCCATCGAGGAGCTCTCGGTCGGCGGGCTGCGGGTCGCGTGGTCGGCCGATCTGGGGTTCGCTCGGGTCGACCCGGAGGTCCGGGTGCTCACCGAGGTGGCCGCCTCGGCGCTGATCGCCGACGCCGGGCTCTGCGTGGTCGATCTCACCGTCGAGCTCGGCGATCCCACCGAGGCCTGGCTCCGGGCCGGGGCCATCGACATGTGGCTGCACATGGAGCCGGGCGACTGGCCCGACCGGGCCGAGCTGCTCGTGCCGAGCGTGCGTCGTGGCTACGAGCAGACCGAAGGTTGGACGCTGCCCCGGTACGCCGACGTGCTCCGGGCCCGGACCCGCCTCGAGGCTGCTGTGGCCGCGATCTTCGAGCGGGTCGACGTGTTGCTCACCCCGGCCACGGCCGTGACCGCGTTCGCTGCTGAGGGGCCGCCCCCGTCGGCGATCGACGGGCACGCCGTGCACCCGGCGATGGCCGTCCCGTTCACCATGATCGCCAACCTGTGCTGGAACCCGGCCGTGTCGGTGCCCGCGGGAACCGATTCCGGCGGGCTGCCGATCGGGCTGCAGATCATGGGGCCCCGCCATCGCGACGACATCGTGCTGCGCCTGGCCCGGATCGTCGAGCAGCAGCGCCCGTGGCCTCGACGGGCGCCTGCGTCTTCGTCTCGGCTGGAGGGACGGGGCGACGGCCCAGGGGACGGCCCAGGGGACGGTCGGCGCGCCGGTCGGCGAGACGGTCGGCGAGACGGTCGCCCGGATGTTGTCGAGGGCGCCGGGTAGTCTCGGGGGCGATCGCGTCGGCGCAACACCCGTCGTCCCTGACATCCCGTGCCTGGAGGCTCGCCGTGCCGCAACTCGCCAAGGATGCCGCTCGTCCCGAAACGCTCGGGGCGCTCCGGGCCAGTGGATGGGTGTCGCGCCCGGTGAAGGAAGAGATCAGGGCCAACGCCGTGGCCCGCATCTCGGCGGGCCAGCCCGTCGTCGAAGGCGTGCTCGGCTATGAGGACACCGTGCTCCCGCAGGTCGAGAACGCGCTCCTGGCCGGGCACGACCTGATCTTCCTGGGTGAGCGGGGCCAGGCCAAGTCGAGGATGATCCGGTCGATGGTCGGCCTGCTCGATGAGTGGATGCCCATCATCGCCGGCAGCGAGATCAACGACGACCCCTACCAGCCGACGTCGCGTCACGCCCGCGACGTCGTCGCCGAGTTGGGCGAGGAGAGCCCGATCGACTGGGTCCACCGCTCGAACCGCATCGGCGAGAAGCTCGCCACCCCCGATACCTCGATCGCCGACCTGATCGGTGAGGTCGATCCCATCAAGGTCGCCGAGGGCCGGTACCTCGCCGACGAGATGACCATCCACTACGGCCTCGTGCCCCGCACCAACCGCGGGATCTTCGCCATCAACGAGCTCCCCGATCTGGCCGAGCGCATCCAGGTGGGTCTGCTGAACGTGCTCGAGGAGCGCGACGTGCAGATCCGGGGCTACAAGATCCGCCTCCCCCTCGACGTGCTGCTCGTGGCCTCGGCCAACCCCGAGGACTACACCAACCGCGGCCGGATCATCACCCCGCTCAAGGACCGCTTCGGATCGCAGATCCGCACGCACTACCCGCTCGACGCCGAGGTCGAGATGGCGGTCGTCGAGCAGGAGGCCGTCCCGTTCGCCGTCGACGGGATCCGCGTCGACGTCCCCAGCTTCATGTCGGAGATCGTGGCCGAGATCTCCCAGGTCGCCCGGCGCTCACCGCACGTCAACCAGCGTTCGGGTGTCTCGGTGCGTCTCTCGATCGCCAACTACGAGACGTTGGTGGCCAACGCCGTGCGCCGGGCCTTGCGGGCCGGCGAGCACGAGGCGGCCCCGCGGGTCTGCGATCTCGACGCTCTGGTGGCCAGCACCGCCGGCAAGCTCGAGCTCGAGACGCTCGAAGAGGGCCAGGACACCACCGTCATCGAGCGCATCGTCCGTCAGGCGCTGGTCGACGTGTTCCGGGCCCGGGTCGAACCCGGCCGCTTCGGCGAGATCCTCAAGGCGTTCGAGGAAGGGCTCCTGGCCGACACGGGCGACGACGTGCCGGCGGCCCGGTACATGGAGCTGATGGCCGACGTGCCCGGCCTCAAGGCCACCGTCGGTGCGCTGGGTGTGGGCGAGCAGCCCGCCGTGGTGGCTTCGGCCGTCGAGTTCGTGCTGGAGGGCCTGCACCTGCTCAAGCGCCTCAACAAGGACGCCGTGCGCGGCCGCGCCACCTACCGCGCCCGCGGCTGACCCGCCCCCAACCGAAATTTGCGCGGAAATGCTCACCACGTGAGCATTTCCGCGCAAATTTGCGGAACGCAGGGCTAGCGCTCGCGCTCGCGATCGGATGAGCCGATCAGCTCGGCGAACAGGAGGGCGGCGTCCTTGGGGCGGCGCTGACGGGTGAAGAGGCCGAAGGGCACGCTGAAGCCGGCGCCCCACTCGTAGCCGTCGATCCAGGGCTGGTGGAACCAGCTGTGGACGGCTAGCCCGTCGGCCACGGCAGCCTCGACCACGCCCAGCTCGTCGCGCAGGACGGCCGTCCGCCAGTTGTCGTCGGGTGTTCCCAGCCCGCTCGACAGGTAGCACAGGGGTCGCCCGGGGAGCTCGTCGGCCACACGGCGCATGACGGTGCCCAGGCCCTCGGCCCAGGGCGTCTCGCCCAGCGGGGCGGCCCGCAACCCTGGCGGCCACACCGAGATGGCTCCGTCGCCACCCACGGCGATGGAGCCCCGGAAGGTGAATCCCACGATGTCGCATGCGCCGGCCAGCGAGGCGACCTCGACCTCGCCCAGCCCGGGAACGGCGAGCACGCCGTCGCGCAACGCGCCGATCCAGCTGTGCCATTGGATGCGTTCGATGGTGCGGGCCCGGTTCCGGGCCTCGGGGGAATCGTCGCCGGCCCTGACGAGCTGGAGGTCGTGGGCGCTCACCACCGGGGGCCCGCCGCGCAGCTCCAGGTAGGCGTCGCGGGCCGCGAGGTGCAGTCCCCGTACCGTTCGGGCGAAGCGTTCGGGGTCGTTTCGACCCGGCGGGAGGGCTCCGTGGAGATGCGCGGCCGCCGCGTAGCCGGCGGGTTCGAAGATGGGGAACCAGCCCGCGGCGAGGTCTCCGAACGCCTCGGCGCAGAAGCCCACGTGGCGCGGCCAGGCTCGCCCTCTGATGCCGTCGTCGGCCCACGATCCGGCCTCCACGAACCAGCCCGGGGTCGAGTAGTGGTGCAGGCCCAGCCACACCTGGAGGCCGTGGCTGCGGGCCACCTCGATCATCGTCCGGTACCGCTCGACGGCCTCGGCGTCGTGTCGTCCGCCTTCGGGCTCGAGTCGGGCCCATTCGAGCACCAGCCGCACGGCGGTGAAGCCGTGCGCGGCGAGCATGCGGAAGTCGGCGTCGAAGTCGACGGCGAGCCCGGCGCCCTCGCCCGAGGGAGGCGCCCGTCCGTCGCGTTCCCAGCGCCACCAGTCGGCGGCCGGGTGCGCTCCTTCGATCCCGACCGACGACGCACCGACACCCCAGATGACATCGCTCGGCAGGCCCATCGGGTGACCGTACCCCCCGCCGGGCTCATATCCCTGCGAGGCTTCGTCCTCGCCCGGAGCCGAGCGGCGAGGACCGGTACAGTCGTGGGATGGTGCGTGGATATCGCTACTCCCGCTGGGACGGCTCGCAGACGGGCTTCGACCTCGACGCCGACACCGTGCTCGACCAGATGGCCGACGATCTCGTCGAGCACGGCGACCTCCACGCCGCGCTGCGGCGCCTGATGCAGCAAGGGTTTCGCGATCAGAACGACGAGCGGGTCATGGGCATGCGCGAGCTCATGGAGCGGCTCAAGCAGCGCCGCCAGGAGCAGCTCGACCGCTACGACCTCGGCGGCGTCTACCAAGAGATCGCCGAGAGCCTCGACGAGATCGTCGACCAGGAACGCCAAGGGATCGAGCGGCGCGAGCAGGAGGCCCGAGACAGCGGCGACCAACGACGCCAGGACATCATCGACCAGCTGGCCCAGCAACGCCGCGAGCAGCTCGACCAGCTCCCTCCCGACCTCGCCGGCAAGGTCAAGGACCTCCAGCAGTACGACTGGATGGACGACGCGGCCCGTCAGCGCTTCGAGGAGATGATGCAGAAGCTGCGCGAGCAGCTCCTGCAGAGCACGTTCAACCAGATGCAGGAAAGTCTGTCGAACATGTCGCCCGAGCAGATGCAGCGCATGAAGGACATGCTCGCCGACCTCAACTCGATGCTCGAGCAGCGCGCCCAGGGCCAGGAGCCGAACTTCGCCGAGTTCATGGACAAGTACGGCGACTTCTTCCCCGACAACCCGCAGACGCTCGACGAGCTCCTCGAGAGCATGGCCCGGTCGATGGCCGCCATGCAGCAGCTCATGGCGTCGATGTCACCCGAGCAGCGCAGGCAGCTCCAGGAGCTCGCCAACTCCCTGCTCGAGGACATGGACCTCCAGTGGCAGATGGACGAGCTGAGCCGCAACCTGCAGCAGGCGTTCCCCGACATGCCGTGGAACAAGCGCATGAACTTCCAGGGCGACGACCCGTTGTCGATGGCCCAGATGCCTGGCCTGCTCGACAACCTCGGCGATCTCGACGCGCTCGAGCAGATGATGCGCCAGGCCACCCAGCCCCAGGCGCTGGCCGAGGTCGACATCGACCGGGCCCGCGAGCTCCTCGGCGACGACGCCGCCAACTCCCTCGATCGCTTGCGCCAGCTGGCCAAGATGATGGAGGAGGCGGGGCTCATCGACCAGAAGGAGGGTCGCTACGAGCTCACGCCGCGGGCGCTGCGCAAGATCGGCCGCAAGGCGCTCGGCGATCTGTTCAAGAACCTCACCAAGGACCGGCTCGGCCGTCACGAGCTCGAGCGCAATGGCGTGGGGCACGAGCGCTCGTACGAGACCAAGGCCTACGAGTTCGGCGATCCCTTCCGGCTCAACGTCGAGCAGACGATCCGCAACGCCCTGCGCCGCCAAGCCGGTGAAGGGGTTCGGGGTACGCCGGTCCGGCTCACGCCTGACGACTTCGAGATCGACCAGACCGAGAACCTCACGCGTGCGGCCACCGTCCTCCTGCTCGACCTGTCGATGTCGATGCCCATGCGCGACAACTTCCTGCCGGCCAAGAAGGTCGCCATGGCGCTGCACTCGCTCATCACGAGCCAGTACCCCCGCGACTACCTCGGGATGGTCGGCTTCTCGATCCTCGCTCGCGAGTTCGACCCGGTGAAGCTGCCTGAGGTCTCGTGGGACTACGGCTACGGCACCAACATGCAGCACGCCCTCATGCTCGGGCGCAAGATGCTCTCGCACCAGCACGGCACCAAGCAGATCATCATGATCACCGACGGCGAGCCCACCGCCCACCTCGAGAACGGCCAGCCGTACTTCAACTACCCGCCCGAGCCGCGCACCATCGAGGAGACGTTGAAGGAAGTCCTGCGCTGCACGCGCGAGGACATCCGCATCAACGTCTTCATGCTCGATCCCAACAACTACCTGCGGTCGTTCGTCGAGCGCATGACGCGGATCAACAGCGGACGGGCGTTCTTCACCAACCCCGAGAACCTCGGTGAGTACGTGCTCGTCGACTTCGTCGAGCACCGGACCAGACGGGCCCGCAGCGCCTGAGCGCGGTCGTCCTGGCAACGGCTGGTGCAGGTGTGAGCATCGTGGCTGAAGTTTCGCCTTGCACTCGGTGCTTGACTTCGTGTTAAATCACACGAATGGAATTCCACTGGAGGAATTCCACCCCTGCCAGCTGCCCCGAGTCGACCTCGGGGCTCGGGCA
The DNA here is from genome assembly GCA_009886115.1 of Actinomycetota bacterium. Lineage (GTDB taxonomy): Bacteria > Actinomycetota > Acidimicrobiia > IMCC26256 > VFJJ01 > VFJJ01. The sequence continues at coordinate 60,936 of VFJJ01000111.1, read as the reverse complement.
GAACTCGGAGCAGCCGATGCAACCCTTCATCTTCGAGCTCGATACGAACGGTCGCACGTGGCAGTCCCGCGCCAACTGCCTCGGCGTCGACCCCGACTTCTTCTTCCCCGAGCGCGGCGCGTCGACCCGAGAGGCCAAGGCCGTGTGCGCCGGCTGCGAGGTTCGCGACCACTGCCTCGAGTACGCGCTCGTCAACGGTGAGAAGTTCGGGATCTGGGGTGGGCTGTCCGAGCGCGAGCGCCGCCGGATCCGCCGTCAGCGGGCTCTCGCCGGACGCGCCGTCTCCGCCTGAGGCCATCCTTCCGCAACTGTCAGCGTGACGGGCCGTATCCGGCCCTCCACGCTGACAGTTGCGATGCGACGGCGGCTTCGATCGTCGGTTCGGCGCTCGGAAACCAGCGGGCCCTGAATGCGAGCGTCGTGGCCAACCAGGCCTCGCGGGGGACCAGGCCCACGAGCTCCACGTCCTCCACCGAGGTGCCGAGCGCCCGGGCGCGTGACTCCACGGCGGCGTAGGCGGCCTCCAATCCCGTGGCGTCGAGATCGACCAGGTTCATCGACACCTGGGCCCGGTCGAGTGACGCCAGCGCCACGCCCAGGGCCCGCACGCCCGGGAGCCCACCGTCGCGCTCACGAAGCGCGCGGGCGATCGCGCGGGCGATGTCGAGCGGTCCGGCCCCGGTGGCGGCACCAGCGGCTGCATCGGCGGCGAGTGAGCCGGCGAGCACGCAGTTGACGGCCACGAGCGGCGGGCGGGCTCCGACGGCCACGGCGCCGAAGGTGGGATGGGGCCGGGACGGGCCGGCGTCGGGCTCGCGGGCCGTGCTGGTCGTGGTGGTCGTGCTCGTCGTGGTGGTCCTGGTGGTCGTGGTGAATGCGTCGCGGCGAATGCTGGGCAGGCTGCGGCCGAGCGGGTCGGCCAGGTCGTAGAGGAACGCCGGAATTCCCGCTTCCGCGCCGATTCGTTCGCAGAATCGGCGAGCCGCGGCGATCGCCCGTTCCTGGGCGTGGGGCGAACGAGCAGGACGCCCGTCGTTCTCGAGCGCCACGAACGGGACCACGTCGACGGCGCCGAGGCGTGGATGCACACCGGCGTGCGCGCGCAGGTCGATCAGCTCGAGCGCCCGCAGGCACAGCGCCATGGCCGCTTCGACGATCTCCGCGTCGGCGCCGGCCATCGTGAACACCGAGCGATGGTGATCGACGTCGGTGTGCACGTCGAGCAGCACATCGGCGACGGCGGCGCCGAGGGCGTCGAGCACGATCGGGTCGCGCCCTTCGGAGATGTTGGCGACGCATTCGAGCACGCCTCGTAGTCTGGCCGCATGGAGCTCGGGCTGGCCCTGCCGCAGTACGGATTCTCGGTTCCCGGCGACGACCCCTTGCGCTGGGAGACCGTCGTCGCGCACGCTCGCCGGGCCGCGGAGCTCGGCTACGGATCGCTGTGGCTGTCCGACCACCTGATCTGGGACATCGAGAAATACGGCGGGGGGGCCGCTGAGTACACGCCCTTCGAGGTGCTCACCGCCCTCGGTGCGTTGGCTCGCGAGCTGACCGGACCGCGTCTCGGGACGCTCGTCATCTGCGAGGCCCTCCGGCCGATCGGCGTGTTGGCCGGGGCCTTGGCCACGATCGACCGTCTGAGCGGAGGACGGCTCGAGGTCGGCATGGGCGCCGGGTACCACGAGCCCGAGTACCGGGCCATCGGGATGGAGATGCCGCCGCCCGGGGTCCGGCTGGCCCGGCTGCGAGAGGCGGTCGAGATCCTCCATGCGCTCTTCGCGTCCGACGGGCATCCGGTGAGCGCCGACGGCCGCTACCACCGTCTCGACGGTGCCCGCCTGCTGCCGGGGCCCACGCAAGCGCCGGGCCCACCCATCCACGTCGGTGGCAAGGGCGATCGGCTCCTGCGCCTCGTCGCCGAGGTCGCCGACGGTTGGAACACGGTCTGGGCCTGGACCCCGGAGGCCTATCGGGGTCGGCTCGATGTACTGCACCGAGCGTGCGATGCCGTTGAGCGCGACCCGGCGACGGTCACGTTGACCCTGGGGCTCTACACCGTGGTCGGGGAGGACCGGGCCGATCTCGAGGCGCGGTGGCGCCGCATGCAGGCCACGGCGCCCAACGGAATGCTCGACGGGCTCTCGGTCGACGACTGGCGCGGCGGCGGACGGCTCGTGGGCACGGTCGAGGAGGTGGCCGAGCAGCTCGTGCAGTGGGAGGCCCTGGGCGTGTCGACGCTGATCGCCTGCCCTGGGCCGGTCCCCTTCTCGGTCACGGCGCTCGACGATCTTGAGCCGCTGGCCGAGGCCCGCAGGCGCATCGGAAGCTGACCGGTCCTTCACTCTCGCTTCAGCTGGCCGATGAGAGAGTGGGTCGGGCCGGCACTACGCTGATCCCATCGTCTTCGAAAGGGACCCTCATGGCTGGTCTCGGTGCTCCCGAGCTGCTCATCATCCTGGCGGTCGTCCTGCTCCTGTTCGGTAGCGCGAAGCTGCCCAAGCTCGCCCGATCGCTGGGCCAGGCCCAGAAGGAGTTCAAGTCGGGCCTGAGCGAGGGCGCCAAGGCCGACGAGGATGCCAAGGACTCCAAGGAGAAGAAGGACTCCAAGGACTCCAAGGACGACGCCAAGTCGTGACGGTCACTGGTGGGGGCTGAACGACCCCCGCCGACCGTCCGAGAGATTCGCCTCGCCCACCGGGAACCGATCGTCGCCGAGATGTCGTTGCCACCAGTGACCGACGCCATCCCCACCTGGGAGGACGTGGCCCGTACGCACGGGCGCTTCCTGTACACCGTGGCGTACCGACTGACGGGGAACGACGACGATGCGCAGGATCTCGTGCAAGACACCCTTCTGCGGGTCCGCAGAGGACTCGCGGGTTACCAGCCGGGGAACTTCGAGGCGTGGCTGGCCCGTATTTGCACCAACGTGTTCCTCGATGACGTGCGTCGTCGCCGTCGACGGCCTGTCGGGTTCCTCCCCGACGACCCCGATCGCGTGATGACGCCGGCACCAGCGGCCGACGAGGCCTCCACCATGCTCCCTCGCGATCTGGAGTTGGCCGTGGCCGGGCTGCCCGACGAGTTCCGCACCGCCGTGGTGCTGTGCGACGTGGCCGGTCTCTCGTACGAGGACATCGCCATCGCGCTCGGGATACCCGTCGGCACCGTGCGATCGCGCATCCATCGTGGCCGCAAGATCCTGCGGGCTGCTCTCACAGGGATGCCGAGATGATCGACCAGACGACCAGCACACCCTGTCCGTGGGACGAGCTCATCAGCGCCTTGCTCGATGGCGAGCTCGACGAGACCGAGGCGCAGGCTCTCGAAGCCCATCTCGCGGACCACGCCGAGTGCCGATCCGAGCTCGACGAGTTGGCCCGGGTCCGTCAGCGGGTGCGGACGCTCCCGATGCGCAGCGGGACCCCGGCGTTCTGGCTCCGGGTCGTCGACGACGTGGCCTCCGATCGCCCGTCGTCGTCGCCGACTGCTCAGGATCGAGCGGCCGTCGCCTCCCCGGCCCGCCTGCGCTGGGCGTCGGTGGCTGCATCGGTGGTGATCCTCGCAGCGGGTATCGCAGGCACCCGTGGCGGGGGCGCTCCGGCCACGCCGGGCTCGGGGACGACCGCGTCGCGAGCGGCGGTCATCGCTGGCATCACCGCGACACGTGCCCCCGCCGAGGGCGACAGCGCGGGCGAGGACGTCAACGTGGGCGACGGCACCGTTGTTGTCGACGTGACGAGCACGACGATCCCGGGCCTGGGCTCCGACCCGGAATGGCTCCAGGAGCTCGCCGACGCCATCAACGACGTCTTGAACTGAGCATCGACCAGATCGGGTCGAGGTTCTCCCCACCGGGCCCATCGGGTGCGGGCGGTCACACCACGAAAGCGCGGGCCCCGGATCAGCCAGGGTGGACTCGGGTTGCCAGCGCGGGCCCCTGATCAGCTGGGGTGACTCGGGATCAGGCGGGTTGGAGCTGGGCACGGCGGCGACGGAGGATCCGTCGGCGCTCGCGCTCGGAGCATCCGCCCCAGACGCCGTGATCGATGCGGTGGGACAAGGCGTACTCGAGGCACTCGGGCCGCACCGGGCAATCGGCACACATGCGGCGGGCCCGCTCGACGCCGACCCCGTCAGACGGGAAGAACTCCGACGGCGACCGTCCCCGGCACGTCGCGGCTTGCATCCAGTCGTAGTCGGTGGTCGGTTGGTCAACGACGTCGATACGGTCCACGTGGTCACTCCGGTTCGCCTGAAGCCCCGACGATCTTCGATCGCGGGGTGGTGGGAGATGCACACCCTCATGGATGAAACGTTCCAAAGGGCCCCGCCGTTCCCGCATTCTCTGGTGCTCCGGGTTTCGTGGAGGTCAACGAGCCGTAGCCTCAGGGTAAAGAATGGCGAGCTGTTGACGCAGAGTCGTGATGTTCGCGCGCAGCGTGACTTTGATCGAGACCAGAGGTGGGCCGGGGTCGTCGACGGTGCTCTCGATAGGCTCAGAGGCCGGCTGTTCGCCGCCGCCTGTCGAGAGGACCTCCATGACCGTGCTGTTCGATGACCAGCCGCCGCGAGGGCACGTGAAGATCGTCTACCTGGGGCCGGTCGCGCCGCACTGGGAAGTGATCAGGGTGCTCGGTGATTCGTCGGTGGTCGACGAGTTCCGCGTGCGGGTCGACGCCAGGCTGCAGCTCCTCCCGCCGCACGATCCCCAGTTCCGACGGAACAAGGAACGGGTCGCGCGCGATGCCGAGCGCGAGCTGCTCGTCCTCGACTGGGACATGGGCGACGGTCCCGGAGACTGAATCGGAGACTGAATCGGAGACGCACGGGGCGCCGGGCTGCCTGATCGGCAGCGCGGCGGCTCCCGTGGTCCGACGGGTACAGATGGAACGACCGGTGCTCAGGCCAGCTTGGCCAGCGCCGAGTCGTAGAGGGCCTTCTCGCGGGCTTGTCCCAGCGTGTCGGTCTGGAAAGCGTCGACGACGACGCCGGCCTTGTCGATGATGAACGTGCCCCGCATGGCGCAGCCGACCGTGTCGTTGAACACGCCGTAGGCGCGGGCGACTTCGCCGTGGGGCCAGAAGTCGGAGAGCACGGGGAAGGTGTAGCCCTGATCCTTGGCCCACAGGGCCTGGGCGAACTTCGTGTCGCACGAGATCGCCAGCACCTGTACGCCGGCTGCCTCGTAGCGGGCGAGGTCGTCGCGGAGCTCGCAGAGCTCGCCGGCACACACGCCGGTGAAGGTGAAGGGGTAAAAGACCAGGGCGACGTTGCTCGAGCCGCGGTAGCTCGAGAGCGTGATCTTGTCGCCGGTCGTGGCCGGCAACTCGAAGTCGGGTGCCGTGTCGCCTACTGCAACTGCCATGGGATGTGCTCCTCGGTCGTTGTGGGCCTGGTCGTCGGCCAGGGCATCGCGCAGTCTACGGACCTCGCTCGTCGTGTCCCGATGGCACCTAGCATGGGGCCGCTCGCGTCAGGACGGCCCCCGGCCGAGCAGCAGGCGAGCGAAGACCAGGCGAGCGAAGACAGGGATACATGAGCCGCCAGGGGATACCGCAGCAGACGACGCCGTTCGCTCGGATGGCGGCCACCCATGCCGTCTCCGCGGCCGGCGACGCGTTCATCACCGCGGCCCTGGCCGGATCGCTGTTCTTCACGGCCTCGGTCGACGCGGCCCGTGGACGCACGATCTTGTACCTGCTGTTCACGATGGCGCCCTTCGCCGTCATCGCTCCGATCATCGGGCCGTTCCTCGATCGCTCGCGAGGCGGACGCAAGGCCATGGTCTTCGGCACCTTCCTCGGAAGGGCACTGATGTGCATCCTGATGGCCGGGCAGGTCGACAGCGTCTTCCTGTTCCCGCTGGCCTTCGGGGCGCTGGTGATGCAGAAGTCGTACTCGATCACCAAGAGCGCGCTGGTCCCGTCGGTCGTGGACGGCCCTGACGATCTGGTCAAGGCCAATGCCCGTCTGGCCCTGATCGGCGTGCTCGGAGGGACGCTCGGGCTCCTGCCGGCGGCATTGGTCCTGAAGCTCGTGGGCGCAGCCTGGGTGCTGCGCCTGGGCGCGGTGGTCTTCCTCGTGGGTGCGGTGGCGGCGCTCCAGCTCGACCGGGCCCGCTCGGTGGCGCCCGACGAGACCGACCTCGAGCGGGCGGAGCTCCAGACCGCGAGCGTTCGTCTGGCCGTGTCGGGCATGGGGGTCCTTCGCGGAGCCATCGGGTTCCTCACGTTCCTGCTGGCGTTCTCGCTCAAGGCCGCGGGCGAGCCGGCGTGGTTCTTCGGGCTGGTGCTCGGGTTCTCGGGTCTCGGGGGTTTCGTGGGCGCCATGGTGGCGCCGGGGCTGCGCCGGCGGATCCGCGAGGAGTCGATCCTCGTCGGCTCGCTGCTGCTGCCAGCCGTGGTCTGCCTGTTCTCAGCCCGGGGCTTCGGGCGCCTGGCCACCCTGGCCGTCGCGTTCGCCGTGGCGCTCGGGGCCTCGGCGGGCAAGCTGGCCTTCGACAGCCTGATTCAACGCGATGCTCACGACGCGGCCCGCGGTCGGGCCTTCGCCCGCTTCGAGACCCGGTTCCAGCTGGTCTGGGTGCTCGGTGGCCTCGGCGCGGTGGTCGGCAACTTCGGGGGGCGGACGGGGTTCTTGCTCTTGACCCTGGGGCTGGGTTTCGGTGGCCTCTCGTACATCGGTGGAACCCGGGCTACGGCCAACCAGGCGAGTGGCTCTGACGATCCGACCCGCCGGGTCTCACTCGACAAGCGAGCCCCGGGTCGCCGTCGAGCCCTCCTCGGCCGTGACCAGCGCGACCAGGATGGTCTGGGTCTCCAGGGTCTCCAAGGCGTCCAGGGCGTCCAAGGTGGTCAGAATGTCCAGCGTGTCCGTCGGACTCAGGGGGCCGCGGGTGACCGTCGCCGTCGCCGACCGCGTGGGGTGTCGGCCCCGATCAGGGACCGGTCCCGTCGCGATCATCCTGGTCCATGATCTCGAGCCGGGCCAGCCACAGCCCGGGGGCCTCGAGCTCGTTGGGCGTCGGGAGGTGCTCGGGTCGTTCCCAGACGCGCGTCAACGCAGCCGTTCCGCCCCGCTCCACGACCCCCGCGCAGAACGCCCGGCCCCGGTCGTAGTGCTCACGGCGCATCTCCATGCCGAGGAGCTTGGCGATGAACCGTTCGGCCTCGCCCTGGACGACCCGGTGGCGCCGTCGGGCCTCCTGAATGATGCCCAGGGTCGGGATCATCGGCGTGCCGACGGTCTCGACGACGTGGTCGGCGACACCTTCGAGGACCGAGACCAGGGTCTGGAGGCGGCGCCGGGTCTCTTCCTGGGCGGGCGTGTGCATCGCGCCGAGGAGCGCGCCGGGATCGCCGAGCACATGCTCGAAGGTGGCGGGGTCGGCCGGGTCGATCGTGCCCAAGCGGCCCTCGAGGATCTCCGGGTCGATTCGATATCCCGTGACGTACTCGACGGCGAGCTCGACGATGCGCTCATGGAGCCAGGGGATCGCCCGAAGGTAGGCGTGCGAGATCTCGTGCAGCGCCAGCGCGAACCGGAAGTCGCGTCGGTCGAGTGACCAGGCCCGCTCGAAGTCGTCCACGTTCTCGGCCACGAGGAGCACCATCGGCTGGCCCGCGAGGGGCAGGGGCAGGTCGTGTCGTGTGAGGGCGATCCGGGCCAGGTGCCCGGCCATGAAGCCGGCTTGGACCCCGACGAGCATCGGGACGAGGACCGGCATCAGGCCGCTGATCAACGAGAGCGGATCGAGGTCGTCGGCGGGGCCTGCCGCCGAATCGGCGAGGTGCTGCTCGAGCCGGGACGGATCGTCAACCGGCGATCCGCCGGCCTGGAGGAGCTGGGCCAGGCCCTCGACCACGGGATGCAGTCCGTCGAGGATCTGGTCGGCCCACTGGGCCCGCGTGACCAGCTGGGCCTGGTTCGCCGGGCCGGTCAGGTCGATCGCCTGACCGACGAGCACCTCGGCCGCTCGAACCAGGTCGGCGAACTCGGAGATCTCGGCGCTGGAGATGGGGCGGGGGGGCGTCGGGGTCGGCGTCGACACCCCCTGGGCTGCGGGGGGCACGAGGAACATGGCGAGCGGTCCGTCGGCCGTGGGGTCCTCGGTGGAGATCATCGCCGCGACCTGGCGGGCCATGCCCCAGTTCACCGGACCCTCGGAGCTGAGCTGGCGCAGCATCGCGGCGACGTCGACGCCTGAGAGCCCCAACTGCGAGAGATCGAAGTTGGACAGGTCGAGCGTCGACAGGTCGAGGCCCGAGAGATCGAGCTTCGACCAGTCGAAGGTGGCCGGGTCGAAGGTGGCGGGGTCGAAGGTGGCGGGGTCGAAGGTGGCGGGGTCGAACATGCCGAAGCCGAAGGGGAACGGCCATGTCGGTCGGGGATCGTCGTCGTCTCCCGAGTCTTGAGCGCGGTCGTCCACTCGGTCAGTGTATGGGGGTGTCGACGATTGCGATCAGCGGGGTCTCGGGAACCATCGGGCAGGCCTACCTCCGGCACCTGGAGGCTGACGGCCGCACGGCGCGCGTGGTCGGCATCGACACCGGCGAGCCCCGGTTCCGACCCCGGTGGCTCGACTTCCGCTGCGTCGACGTGGTCACGACCGACCTGGCCGAGCTCCTGGAAGGTGTCGAGGTCCTGGTGCATCTGGCGGGCCTGTTCGATCCCGACCTCGACGACGCGGTCCTGGCCCGGGTGAACCTCGACGGCACCCGTCGCCTCCTCGACGCGGCAGCCGCGGCCGGAGTGCGCACGGTGGTGCTCACGTCGAGCGTGGCCGTCTACGGGGCCTGGGCCGACAACCCCGTCCCGCTCACCGAGGACGCCTCGCTGCGTCCGAATCCCGGCTTCGCCCTGGGAGTGCACAAGGCCGAGAACGAACGCCAGCTCCGCGAGTGGCGCCTCGAAGGTCTCGACCGGGTGGGCACCGTCTTGCGACTGGCCTTCGTTCTCGGCCACTCGACCTCGCCCGTGGTGGCGGCCCATGCTCTGGGACGGGCCCCGATCGGGGTGAGCTCGCCGCCGCCGGTGCAGTTCCTCCACGTCGAGGATGCGGCCGCGGCCATCGCCCACGCGGTCGATCGCAACCTCCCGGGGACCTACAACGTGGCTGCCGACGGGTGGCTGAGCGCCGAGGCCGTGCGCGCCGTGGTGGGTGAGCCAACTCGGCGCGTCGCGCTGCGCCCCGACGTGGCGCGGCGGGTCCTGACGCGGATGTGGGCGATGGGAGCGTCGAGCGTCCCGCCGGGGATGACCCCGTTCCTCGCCAGCGCCTGCGTGGTTGCCACCGACCGCCTGCGGGCCACCGGGTGGTCGCCCCAACACGACAACGAATCGGCGCTGCGGGCGTGCCTCGAAACGGCCGGGCCCCGCCCGAGCCACCGTCGCCCCGTCGTCGTGGCTGGTGTGGTGGCCGCCGTGGCGCTCGCCGGCCTCGGTCGTCGAGCGGGTCGAGGCCGGCGGCTCACGCTCCGGGCGGCGGAGGTGTCGTCGCTCACGACTCCGGGCGGGCCACGAGCAGCACCGGGAGCTTGACCACGGCTGGTAGCTGGCCCGGAGCGGCGTTGGACGGGTTGGAGCGCACGATGGTGAGGTCGACGGTGGAGCCCACGGGCGAGGCGCGAACCTCGGTCATGAGAACCACCATGCCCGAGATGGCCATGCCGTCGACGGCCGTGATGACGTCGCCTTCGACGACCCCGGCCGCGTCTGCCGGACCGTCGGCCTCGACACGGGTGACGACCGCGCCCCCGCCGACCCCGAGCCGGAGCGAGGTTGCGGAGTCGAGATCTCCGCCCGCGATCCCCAGCCAGGCGTACCGTACCGAGCCCTGAGCATGGATCTGGGCCGCCACCGCCCGGGCGACGTCGATGGGCACAGCGAGCCCGCCGGTGTTGGGGTCGATACCCAGCAGGGTCGCAGCGGCGCCGGTGGGCGGACCCACGCTCACGGCCACGACCGCGCCATGCAGGTCGAGCACCGCTCCTCCGGTGGCGGTGAGGGGAACCCTGGTGTCGACCTGCACCATGCCGTAGAGCCAGCGATCGTCGGCGAGGGGCACGACCTTGCCCAACCCCGAGATGACCCCGACGGCGACCGTCGCGGCCGACTCGAGCCCGGTCGGCGCGCCCACGACGATGGCTGTGCTCCCCACCTGCTCGGGCCCGTGATCGGCGAGACGGGCGGGGACGAGGTCGTCGGCGTCGACGTGGAGTACGGCGAGACCGCTGTCGGGGTCGGAACCGACGACCCGGGCGACGTGGACCCTTCCGAGTGAGTCGACGACCTCGACCTGGGTCGTCCCGGCGACGAGGTCGTGGCTGGTGAGCACGGTCCCGTGATCATCGATCGTGACCCCGGAGCCGACCCGACCGCCGTCGAGTGTGGGCACCTCGACCCGGAGGACGGCCGGCGCCGCGTCGGCCACGAGCTGGGCGACGTCGGGCGCCGTCGCGAACGACGCCGAGCCCGCGATGTCGAGCGAGCCCGGTGCGGAAGGGGCGGCGGTGTCGGCTGCGCCGACGACGGGAGTCGCACTGCGGCGGTCGAAGGCACCGAGGCCGGCGGCCGCGCCCAGCGCGACCGCGGCACCGACGACTCCCGCCAGGACCGGGATGGTGGCGGCTCGCGACGCCGACCGGACCTGGATCGTGATCCGACTCAGTCCCGAGAAGCGCTGGTGCGTCGGTACCAGGAACGACGGAGCCCAGGTCTGTCGCGCATCCGTCCCGGCGCGGGGCTCGCCCGCGGTGGCGCCTCCGAGCGCATGGAGCTCTGATGGATGGATCCACGTGCGTTCGGCCGGCGTGGGAGGAGGCCGGAAGCTCTCGTCGTCTTCACCCATGGTCAGGGTTCGTCACCGGCATCTCGGCCCTGGTCTCGTCGTTCGCAGCCGGCCCAATCCGTACCGACGGGCTCGACCGGCGAGTGTACCGACGCGTTCGCGTCTGGTGTTCGCGGCTCGGTGGAGATGTCGGAATCTGCCGATGGCATCGCCGCGCCCGGCTGCGCGACGTATTCTCGGACCCATGACCAGCATGTCGGCAGGCCATCGATCGGAGGGCAGTGATGGGCGCGCCGCGCTCAGGGCACCGCTCGAAGGCTTCGACTGGGTTGCGCTGACCGCCGACCCCCTGCCGGTCGAAGACGCGATCGCCTGGGTCACCACGACGGGCAGCGGCGCGGTGGTCAACTTCCTCGGCGTGGTGCGTGACCATGCCGACGGGCGCACCGACGTGACGGGTCTCACCTACGAGTCGTACGAGAGCGCGGCGGTCGAGCGCATGCGGGCGATCGCACGCCAAGCGAGGCTGCTGTGGCCGTCGATCGAGCGTCTGGCGCTGTTGCACCGCGTCGGCCCCCTCGACCTGAGTGACGTCGCTGTGGCCGTGGTCGTCTCGACGGCGCACCGGGGTCCGGCGTTCGACGCGGCCCGCTTCTGCATCGACACGCTGAAGGACACCGTGCCCATCTGGAAGCGCGAGCATTGGGCCGGGGGTTCCGACTGGGGTGTCGACGCGCGGCCTGTCGCTCCCGTGCCCTCTCCGTTGGTGCCATGACCGCCAGGTCGCTGTGTGTTCGCTCCCCGGGCCTAGCCTGAGCGCCGATGCCCCGTGATCTGGCGATTGACCTCGGTACCGCGAACACCCTGATCTACGCGCGCGGTGAGGGCATCATCCTCAACGAGCCCACGGTCATTGCGCTCAACAGCCGTTCGCAGGAAGTGCTGGCGATGGGCCACGAGGCCTGGCAGATGATCGGGCGCACGCCGGGCTACATCGTGGCCGTGCGTCCTCTGCGCAAGGGCGCGATCACCGACTACAACATCACCCAGCGCATGATCCGGCTGCTGTTGCAGCGGGCCAACGTGAGCCGGCTCAACCGGGCCCGGATCCTCATCTGCGTCCCGTCGGCGATCACCGCTGTCGAGCAGCGCGCCGTCCTCGAGGCCGCGCGCAGCGCGGGCGCAGCCGCCACCTATCTCATCGAGCAACCGATGGCCGCGGCCATCGGGGCTGAGCTGCCGATCCACGAGCCGATCGGGAACATGGTGGTCGACATCGGCGGGGGCACCACCGAGGTGGCTGTCATCTCGTTGGGCGGGGTCGTCGCGCTGGAGGCCGTGCGGGTCGGTTCGTTCGACATCGACGCCGCCATCCAGACCTGGGTCCGTCGCCAACACGGGGTCGCGATCGGTGAGCGCACGGCTGAGGACGTGAAGCTGGCGATCGGCTCGGCCTATCCGGTGGCCGACGACTATCGGGCCGAGGTGCGAGGGCGCGACCTCACGAGCGGTCTCCCGAAGACGATCGTGCTCCGCCCCGACGAGGTCCGCGAGGCCATCCAGGAGCCGGTCAACGCCATGTGCGACGCCGTGGTCCGGTGCCTCGCCCAAGCCCCGCCGGAGTTGGCGCAAGACCTCATCTTCCACGGCGTCAACCTCGTCGGCGGCGGGGCCATGCTCCGGGGCATCGACGAACGGATCGCCCGCGACACCAACCTCCCGGTCCACTACGTCGCATCGCCGCTCGAGACCGTGGTGCGCGGCGCGGGCCGGTGCCTCGAATCGTTCGACACGCTGCGGTCGATGTTCATGGGGAGCCAGCCCCCCCGGCACGGCTCGGGTGGACGTTCGTCGGGCTGACGACCTCGGCTCAACCGCCAGGTGGTTCCGCCCGAGAACCGCCGCCCGTCGCCCCGCGAAGGTCGGCTGCCACCTGCCTGACCTGCCAGTCCTTGTCGACGGAAGCCCGCTCGATGGCCTCGTCGACTGCGCTGCCCTCGAACGGCGCCAACGCCAGCACCGCGCGGCGCCGGACCGCTGGGCGGTCGCGACACCCCGCCAGGATGGCGTCGAGACCGTCAGGATGGCCGAGCGAACCCAGCGCAGCGATCGCCGCCTCGCGCACCAGCGGATCGGGGTGCCCAGGCGCAGCAGCCACCTGTGCCAGGGCCCCGACGGCTCCAGCTTCGACGGCGTCGTCGCCGAGCTCACCGAGGGCGAAGGCGGCCGCCTCGGCCACCAGGGCATCGGGATCGTCGAGGAGCGCGAGCAGGGGAGCTGCCGGGAACCCTCCAGCCGGAACCACCTCGGCTGCGATGCGGCGCACCCGGGCCGACGAGTCGGCGATCGCATGCATCCACAGCTCCGTCGTCGCCGGTCGGGGCGCCGTGCCCTGGCGGTTCCCGTCCCGGCGCACGAGCGCTCCGAGGGCGACGGCCCGGACCCGCTCGTCGGGGTCGTCGGTGAGCGCCCGCGCCAACTCGGCGTCGGCGGATCTGTCGGCCGGGTCGTCGATGGGGCTGGCACCTGGGGTCTGGGCGCCGGCGTGGCCGAGGGCCGCGATCGTGGCGGCCCGGTCGATGGCGCGGTGGCGCTCGGGCGCGGTCATCTCGATCCCGACAGGGCCTTCGATGCGAAGTCGCCGATGTACCGGAACACCTCGATGGCCACGCTGCCGAGAATGCGCCCCAGGACGATGGTGAGCACCACGAGGAGCGTGAGCGCGATGGGCCAGGGGAGGAGGTGGAGCCGGGGCATGCGTCGGTTGAAGCGCCATCCGCCCCATCCACGCCAACTGCCGACCGTGGCGTACCGCCGGGTCGTCTCCTGCCTGATCCTTCGGGCCACAACGGGACGATACCTGCCGCCCCGCGTCCGGGGGCCTCGTGGCGATCTGGGAGACTGCGAGCGATGACCGAGATCGCGAGTGAGACCGGCGCGGCCCACGACGGGTCGAACACGGGTACGGCCAGCGACACCGTCGGTACCGACACGATCGACGACAGTGCGAACGGCCGCGGAGCGGCCGGAGCCGCGTCCCCGTGGCCGTTCCCCGCCTTCGCCCCCACGCCGAGCCCGGCCGAGCGCCGTCGGAATCTCCGGCGTCGGGTGATGGCGATCAGCGGCGTCGCCATGGTGTTGGCGTTGGTGATCCTGGCGCTGTTGCCCACGAAGTACGTGGCCGTGTCGCCCCGCCGGGCCGAGCCGGTCAACCCTCACCTGTCGATCGAAGGGACGCCGTCGTTCGAGCCCCAGGGCGAATTCTTGTACCTGACGGTCTCGATCTCGAGCGATCGGCTCCGGCGCATCCAGTGGCTCCGGGCCAAGCTCGACGACACCGTCGACATCGTCCCCGAAGAGCGCTTCACCGGGGGGCAGTCGCGCCGGGAGATCCGCGAGCAGGGGCGTCTCCAGATCGACGACTCGAAGCTCAAGGCCGAGGTCGTGGCCTTGGCGTACCTCGGGCGCGAATTCGGCTTCAAGGGAACGGGGGTGACCATCGTCGATCTCGATCCCGAGGCGCCGTCGGCAACCGTGCTGGCATTGGGGGACACGATTGTGGCTATCGACGGGCAGCCCGTCGCCATCGACTCCGACATCGGGCCGATCCTGGCCGGCCGCCAGCCCGGCGACGTCGTGGACATCACGTTCGAGCGCTTCATTGCCGATGCGGACGAGCCCGAGACGCTCACCGAGTCGGTGGCCTTGCGGGAGGTCGTGGACGAGGAGACCGGCGTCAGGCGGGCCATCATCGGGATCGCCCCGCAGACCCGCGACTTCGACATCGACGTTCCGTACACGATCTCGATCGACACCGGCAGGGTGGGGGGCCCGTCGGCGGGTTTGGCGTTCACGCTGGGCCTCATCGACGAGCTCACCGAGGGCGAGCTCACCGGTGGCCAGACGGTGGCTGTCACCGGGGCCATCGGCATCAACTGCGAGATCCAGGACGTTGGCGGCGTCAAGCAGAAGGCCGTCGCCGCCCGACGCGCCGGCGCCGTCGCCATGCTCGTCCCGCTCGGCGAGGTGGCCGAGGCCGAGAAGCAGGCCGGCGACATGCCCGTCTACGGTGTGGCCACCCTTCCCGAAGCGATCGAGGTCATCCGGAGCGTCGGCGGTGACACGACGGGCCTACCATCGCTGACCGAGGCCGAGGAGTTGTGCGCAGGCATCCTCAGGGGGTGATGACGGGCTGACGCCGAGATCGGCGAAGTGTCCGCCATTCCCCCGGTCGATCGTCGTACCATGAGTCTGGGCCAAGGCGGAGGATGGGGACCGAACTCGGTTCCGCGGACGCGCGCCCCTGCTGGGGCACGTGCCGCGGCACACTCCGCAAGGGGAATCGCCATGCCTGCCAACATCCGGCTTGACCGAGACGGGATGTCGCCCGGGCAGATCTCGGTCGACGACATCGTCGGCCGTTCGTTCTCGACGGCGCGCAAGGGACTCGACGAGCAGGAAGTGCGCGATTGGCTCCGGGTCGTCGGAGCCGAGCTGGTGGCGGCTCGACGGCTCGAGCCCCAGCTCCGGGACCAGATCGCTGCGCTCGAAGGCGGGGGTGCCGCGGGTCGGGTTGCCCTCTCGGGTGAGCAGCTCCTCCAGGCTCTCGGGGACGAGACCACCCGGGTGCTCCGTGCGGCGCAGGAAGCCGCCGACGACATCAGGCGCAATGCCGAGGAGCGGGCCAGCGCGCTGGTCCGTGAGGCGCAGGACGAGGCTCGGCGTCTGCGCGAAGACGCTCGCACCGTGCTCGAGCGCAAGACCGCGCAGGCCGAGGGGGCCGCCGCCGAGATCCGTGACGAGGCCGAACGGAGCGCCACGGGCCTGAAGGCCGAGGCCGAGGCGACCTTCGAGCACACCGTCGCCGAGGCCGATGCCCGCGCCCAGGCGATCGTGGACGAGGCCGACCAGTACGCGCGGCGAGAACGACGAGACGCCGACGACCACGCCGAACGGGTGCGCACCGATGCCGAGCTCAGGACGAGCGAGCTCATGGCCGAAGCCGAGCGGCGGTCGGTCCTGGAGATCGAGAGCGCTCGAACGACCGGCCGCGAGATGGTCGTCGAGGCGCAGGCCGTCCGGGAGCGGATGCTCACCGACCTGGCTCGCCGCAAGGCCGCGGCCACGGCCCGTATCGACGAGCTCCGAGCCGGACGCGATCGGCTGCTCGATGCCTACCGCATCGTCCGGCTGACCCTCGACGAGGCGACAGAGGCACTCACCGGCGACTCCCGTTCGTCAGCGATGGGACACGTGGCCCCGATCCCCACAACGCCGGTCCGTTCCGTCGGCCTGGAGGACACGCAGCCGATCGCCGTGGTCGCGGCCGACGATCCTCCGACGCCCACCAGGGCCTTCGACGGCCAGCTCCGGGCCGCAGCGCTCGCCGCCGGGGTCGAGCCCGAGCCCTTGGCCCCGCTCGTGGCGCTGCTCGCAGCAGCCCCGGGGGTCGAGCCCGAGGTCGCGGCGCCGACGCCGGTCGAGGTGGCGTCCGTCGAGGTGGGCGCGCAGGCGAGTGAGCCGACGGCCCAGGAAGCGGTGGCCCTGCAAGCGGTGGCCCTGGAAGACGCGGCGTCGCTCGAGGGACAGGACGATGGTGTCGAGGTCGACGTCGAGGTCGACGTCGAGGTCGAGGTCGAGGTCGACGCCGGTGGGCCGCCGCCAGCCGAGGCGGCTGCCGACTCCGAGGTCGAGACCATCCCCGACCCCGTCGACGTGTTGTTCTCGCGGTTGCGCGAGAGCAGGGTCCAGACCAGCTCCGATGGCCACCAGACCCCGGTGCCCGCCGGCAGTGCTCCCCAGTCGGTCGACGGGGCGGTCGAGGTGACCATCGACCTGGACGCCGAGGCACCGGTCGACGCCGGTCCGACCACGGTCGACGTCGCGTTCGACGCCGTCCTCGTGGCCCGGCGCGATGAGGCGCTCGAGCCGCTCGTGATCGGGCTCGTTCGGCGGGTGAAGCGCTCGCTGCAGGATGAGCAGAACGAGTTGTTGCACGCGTTGCGGCGGTCGAAGCACGGTCCGGCGCTGACGCTGCTTCCCGAGCTCGATCGCCATCTCGGGATCTTCCAGGCGGCGGCCCTCGACATCGTGCAGGACGCCTACAGCGCCGGGGTCGCCACGGTCGGGGGGGAAGCCTCGCAGATCGTCGATGCCCATGCCGTCGCTCGAGAGCTCACCGCAGCGTTCGCGTCCGAGCTGGTGCTGCCGCTGCGTGAGCGCCTCGCGGATGCGCTGGCGCCCACCACCGGCGACTGGTCGCAGGTGGGCGAGCGGCTGGGCGCGCACTACCGGGAGCTCAAGACCCAGCGCGTCGACGCCGCGTCTCGCGATGTGGTCGTCGCCGCATGGGCCCGTGGCGGCTACGACGCCGTCCCCGAGGGCGCCGCGCTGCGCTGGGTCGTCGATCCGACGGCCGCCTGCCCCGATGCCGAGGACAACGCGCTCGAGCCCACCGCCAAGGGATGCCCGTTCCCGACCGGGCAGGCCTTTCCGCCGGCACACCCCGGATGTCGGTGCTTCGTGGTCGGTGCCCGGTCGGCGAGCTCCTCGGACGAGGTGTCCCGCAGGGTGGGATCCCGTCGCGCGTCGATGACGTGATCGTCGCGGTGATGGGGGCCGCTCCGACGCCGCCTCGGGATCGCGCCCGATCGCGCTCTACGATGGGTGCTCGATGAGGGTACCGAGCTCACGCGAACGGGGTCAGCCGCGCTTCACCAGGTCGCGGGTGGCGATCGTCGTCGCCGTCGTCGTCCTGATCGTGCTGCTGTTGAGCTTGCGGGGCATCGCCGGCTTCTGGACCGACTATCTCTGGTTCGACGAGGTCGGGCTCACCTCGGTGTGGCGGCAGTCGATCGAGGCCCGACTCGTTCCCGCTGCGATCTTCATGATCGCGTTCTTCGTTGTGTTGTTCGGCAACCTCGTGATCGCCGATCGGATCGCACCGAGGTTCCTCCCCACCGCCCAGGAAGACGTGACCGAGCGGTACCGGCGCTTCATCGGACCGTACGCCGGGCGGCTCCGGCTGGGTCTGTCGGCGCTGTTCGCGATCATCGCCGGCGTGGGCGTCACCGGGCACTGGGAGAAGTGGCTGCTCTTTCGCCACGGCGGCGACTTCGGCGTCAACGACCCGCAGTTCGGCCGCGACATCGGCTTCTACGTCTTCAAGCTGCCGTTCTATCGGGTCGTGTTCGACTGGACCTTCGCGTCGCTGATCATCATCCTCATCGTGACGGCCGTCGCTCACTACCTGAACGGCGGCATCCGGGTGCAGGGCCCCTTCCAACGGGTCAGCCCCCAGGTGAAGGTGCATCTGTCGGTGCTGCTCGCCCTCGTCGCGCTGGTGCGGGCCTGGGGGTACTACCTGGAGCGCTTCGCCCTCACCACCTCGACGCGGGGCGCGGTGCACGGGGCCACCGCCACCGACGTGAACGCGCAGCTCCCGGCGCTGCGCCTGCTGATCGTCATATCGATCGCCGCGGTGATCTTGTTCCTGGTCAACATCCGCCTGCGCGGCTTCGCTCTACCCGTGATCGCGGTCGGCCTGTGGGCCTTCGTCTCGTTGGCCGTCGGCACCGTCTACCCCCAGCTCTACCAACGCTTCAAGGTCGAGCCCAGCGAACAGGCTCGTGAGGCCGAGTACATCGCCTACAACATCGACGCGACGCGCGCGGCGTACGACATCGCCGACATCGACGTGCAACCGTTCCCTTACTCGGCCGATCTCACCGCGTCAGACATCGACGAGAACTCCGTCACGCTTCAGAACGCTCGCCTCTGGGACCCCGAGTTCGTGGGCGCCACCTGGCAGAACCTCCAGCAGGTCAAGGCGTTCTACCGGTTCTCCCAGCTCGACGTCGACCGATACGTCATCAACGGCAAGCTGACCCAGACCGTCCTCGCTGCGCGTGAGATCAACCTCGATCGGCTTCCGAGCCAGTCGTGGGTCAACAGGCACCTCGTCTACACGCACGGTCAAGGCGTGGCGCTGGCCCCGGCGAACGCAGTCACTGACGGTGGTCTCCCGGAGTTCCTCGTCAAGGATCTGCCTCCGACCAGCTCGGTCCCGGAGATCACCCTCGATCAGAAGGGCCTGTACTACGGCGAACGTCTCGACGACTACGCGGTGGTCAACACCGCGCTCCCCGAGTTCGACCCTGGGCTCGACACCGCCACGGGGTCCGCGGCTTACGCCGGGAGCGGAGGGATCGAGCTCTCGAGCATCTTCCGGCGGACAGCGTTCGCTTTGCGGTTCCTCGATGCCCGATTGTTCCTGTCGGGCGACCTCGATGACGAATCGCGTATCCTCATCAAGCGAGACATCCGCGACCGGGTACGCGATCTGGCACCCTTCCTCGAGCTCGACGCCGACCCCTACCCCGTCATCATCGAGAGCGGCCGGGTGGTGTGGGTCCTCGATGCTTATACGACCACTGAGAGCTATCCGTACGCCCAGGCTGTCGTGCCAGGAGGATTGCCGAGCGGCAGCGGGCTCAGCCAACGGTTCAACTACGTTCGCAACTCGGTGAAGATCACCGTCGACTCGTACGACGGCTCGATGCGGTTCTACTTGGTAGACGAGAGCGACCCCGTGATTCGGGCCTGGCGTGATGCCTTCCCCGACCTGTTCACCTCTCCGGAGTCGATGCCGGCCGGGCTCAATGAGCACCTCCGTTATCCTGAGGACCTGTTCCGCGTGCAGTCGGGGATCTTCGCCTCGTACCACGTCACCGACCCGGCAGGCTTCTACAACCGTTCCGACCAGTGGTCTATTGCGCAGGACCCCGACACCGGTCCGCTCCGCGGGAGTGTTGGAGGTGGCGGGGTCGTTCCCCTGACCGAGGTGACGGCCGGTGGCCAGGCGATCTCGATCGAGAGCAATACCGCCGACCGGATGGACCCGTACTACCTGCTGACGCGCCTCCCGGGGGAGCCGGATGAGCAGTATGTGATCATGCAGCCGCTTGTTCCTGTCTCTCAGGACGGGGGTATCCAGAACCTGGTCTCGTTCTTGGTGGCGCGCTCCGATCCTGAGCGCTACGGCGAGATCAGCGCCTATACGATGCCAGCGACGCCGCGCGTTTTCGGCCCCGCCCAGGCCAGCAACGAGATCCTGACCACCGAAGCGATCTCCGAGACGTTGACCTTGCTCAACCAAGCAGGGAACGGCTCCTCGGTCGAGTTGGGTAACCTCCAGCTCGTGCCGGTCGGGAATTCGATCCTGTACATCCGGCCCGTGTACCTCAAGGCGGAAGGCCAGACCCAGTTCCCCGGCCTTCGATTCGTTGCCGTGTTCTACAAGGACGGGGCAGTGATGAAGTCGTCGCTGTGCGAGGCGCTCAAGAGCTTCCCCGAGTTCGCCTCGATCGAGACGTGCGACGTGCCTGTGGTTGACGGGACGCCGCCCGCCCCGGCGCCGCCCGGTCCTCCCGCACCCCCGCCGACGCCCGGTTCACCGCCGCCGCCTCCGGTCACGACGGGCGACGAGACCGTGGAGGAGCTGTTGCGCTTGGCCGACGGCGCCTTCGCTGCTGCCCAGACGGCACTCGATGGTGGCGATCTCGGCACGTACCAGCAGCAGATCGAGCTCGCCAGGACGTACGTCAACGACGCGCTCAACCGCTCCGGCGGGGCATCGTCGACGCCATCGACGACCAGCGGAGCCACCACGAGCACATCGGCCACGTCGTCGACGGCCACGTCGTCGACGCGCTCGGCGAGCACGACCACACGCTCTGGTGCAACGACCACGACCAGCGGAGCCACCACGAGCTCGCAGCCCACGGCGTCGTCGACGATCAGCGCCTAGGAGACTGCGACCCCACCCCAAATGTGCGCGGAATCGCTCACCCAGTGAGTATTTCCGCGCACATTTCGGAGTGTGGGTCGGCGAGATCCGTGGTGCGCAGATGGTTGTCGACCCGCTGGAGCTGGCCGTGGAGGCGGCGGAGGCGGTGCTCGGCTTCGCTCACCACGGCCGAGGTGGCGGTGGCCCGCAGTCGATTCCGGGTTTCCATCACGTCGGTGAGCAGCTTCGAGAGGTAACCGTCGAGCCGGTCGAGGCTGACGGCCAGGGCCTCGGTGCGCATCCCCAACGCCACCACGGAGCGCTCGAGGTTCCGGACGCTCGCCGGGAGCGGCTTCGGTATCTCGGGTGTCGGCGCCAATCGGGGCAACGAGTCGCTGACCGCGGCCGTCGCACCCTCGTGGCCCTCGGCTCGATACACGCTGATGAGACCGCTCGCCCGGCGGGACCGGTCGGACGGGTCTGACGGCGGACCGATCAGCTTGACATCGAGCGGTTGGCCGGGCCGGCGCGGAGCAGCGTCGGGCGGGGCGACGAGCTCGTGCCAGGGCGGAGCCTCGTGGCGGCGGGCGACGCCGCGCCGAGGCGATACGGCCTCGAGCACCCGTCGCCGCCTCTCGGTGAGCATGTCGGCAGAGTACGCCGGTCGCCGGCGGTGTTGGTGGATACCCGCAGGTGGGCGGGCCGAGAGCCGGCATGTCCGTTCTCGGGGGCTCCGGGATTTCCCCTACCGGCGTAGTGGGAATCGGCCGATGGAGTTGTTACTATCTGCGTAGTGGAAATCCCGTCCGCCAGCACAGGAGCATCGTCATGACCCAGGCGATCGACCTCGGCCGCTACCAGCTCGGTTGGCACGACGAGGAGAATTACGTCTTCAAGCCCAAGAAGGGGCTCTCCGAAGCGGTCGTGCGCGAGATGTCGGAGATGAAGGGCGAGCCCGACTGGATGCTGAAGTTCCGGCTCCGGTCGCTCAAGACCTTCGAGCGCAAGCCCATGCTGTCGTGGTTCGCGCAGAACATGCCCGACATCGACTTCCAGGACATCTACTACTACATCAAGCCCACCGACGGCCAGGTCAACAACTGGGACATGCTCCCAGACAACGTGAAGAACACCTACGAGAAGCTCGGGATCCCCGAAGCAGAACGCAAGTTCCTCGCCGGTGTCACTGCACAGTACGAAAGCGAAGTGGTGTACCACCGGAATCGTGAAGATCTCGAGAGTCTCGGGATTCTTTTCACCGATATGGATTCCGCGGTGCGCGACCATCCGGAGCTCGTGCAGAAGTACATGGGTACGCTCATCCCGCCTGGAGACAACAAGTTCGCCGCCCTCAACTCGGCCGTGTGGTCGGGGGGGTCGTTCATCTATGTGCCCCCGGGCGTGCACGTCGACATGCCATTGCAGGCATATTTCCGGATCAACTCCGAGAACGCCGGCCAGTTCGAACGGACGCTCATCATCGCTGACGAGGGCTCGTCGGTGCACTACGTGGAAGGGTGCTCGGCTCCGGTCTGGACGACCGATGCCTTGCATTCAGCGGTCGTCGAGCTGGTGGCATTGCCAGGATCTCGCATCCGCTACACGACCATCCAGAACTGGTCGCCGAACGTGTACAACCTGGTCACCAAGCGGGCCCGAGCCGACGCCGAGGCCACCGTCGAGTGGATCGACGGCAACATCGGCTCCAAGCTCACCATGAAGTACCCGGCCGTGTGGCTCATGGGACCCAAGGCTCACGGCGAGGTGCTCTCGATCGCCTACGCCGGCGCCGGGATGCACCAGGACGCCGGGGCCAAGATGGTGCACGCCGCCCCCGAGACGACCTCGCTCATCAACTCCAAGTCGATCAGCAAGGATGGCGGCCGCACCACCTACCGCGGGCTCGTCCGGGTCGAGCCCGGCGCCCACCACGCCAAGAGCCGCGTCACCTGCGACGCGCTCATCCTCGACGACCACAGCCGGTCCGACACGTACCCCTACATGGAGATCAACGAGCACGACGCCAACGTCGGGCACGAGGCCTCGGTGTCGAAGGTGGGCGAGGATCAGCTCTTCTACCTGATGAGTCGAGGGCTGTCGGAGCAGGCGGCCGTCGCCATGATCGTCAACGGGTTCATCGAGCCGGTCACCAAGACGCTGCCCATGGAGTACGCCGTGGAGCTGTCGCGGTTGATCGAGCTGGAGATGGAAGGCTCTGTCGGCTGATACGACACCGTCGGCTGATACGACACCGTCGGCTCAAGGCATCTGCCGGTCGGGTCTCCGCCGTCGCAGCACGCGCACACTGAGGGGAACATGAGCACCACCACCTTGTCGTTCGGCGCCGACGTGGCGCGCCGGCTCGACGGTCCGGCATGGCTCGCCGAGCGTCGGATCGCCGCGGTCGAGCGGTTCGCCGCGGGTACGGCCCCCACCTCGTCCGAGGAGATCTGGCGCTACTCCCGGATCGAGTCGCTCGCCCTCGACCGGTTCACGCCGGCGTGGATCGACGGCATCGGCGAGGCCGGCATCCCACCCGCGGCGGCCGCGGTAGCGGCGGCGATCCCCGACCGGGCCGGCCTCATCGTCGTCCGCAACGGTCGGGTGGTGCACCTCGAGCTCGACGACGAGCTCGTTGCCCGGGGTGTCGCAGTGGGAGACGTCCTCGAGGTGGCCGACGGACCCGTGCGCGAGAGCCTCGGGACTGCCGCATCATCGTCGGCCGACTGGTTCACCGAGCTCAACGACGGGTTCCTCTCGGGTGCGGCGTACGTGCACGTGCCGGCGGGCGTGGTCGTCGAGCGCCCCATCGTGGTGGCGCACTGGTGCGAGGGCGACGGCCTGGTGTCGTTCCCCCGCACCCTCGTGATCCTCGGCGAGCGGGCTCAGGCGACGGTCGCCGAGTACCACGCATCGCCCAGCGGCATCGTGCATCTCGCCGACGCCGTGACCGAGTTCGTGATCGGCGACGGGGCGATGCTCAGCCACGTCGCGCTCCAGGCCCACGGCCCCGGTACCTGGCAGGTGGCCCTGCAGCGATCGACGATCGGCCGTGACGCGACGTTGCGCTCGTCGGCCGTGGCCCTCGGCGGCGACTACGCCCGGTTGCGCTCGGAGTCGGTGCTCGTCGGCCAGGGCGCTTCGAGCGATCTGCTCGCCGTGTACTTCGGGACCGGCAGCCAGACGCTCGACTTCCGCACCCTGCAAGACCATCAGGCGCCATACACCTCGAGCGATCTCCTGTTCAAGGGCGCCGTCGACGAGCAGGCCAAGTCGGTGTACTCGGGGATCGTCCACATGCGCGTGAACGCCAAGAAGGCCCGGGCCAACCAGACCAACCGCAACCTGGTGTTGGCGCCGCCCCCCTGTGGCGCGGAATCGATCCCGAACCTGGTGATCGAGGCCAACGACGTGAAGTGCTCGCACGCCTCGGCGATCGGCCCCATCGACGAGGATCAGCTCTACTACCTCCAGTCGCGGGGGATCGCCCCGGCCGACGCCGAGCGGCTGATCGTGTTCGGGTTCTTCGAGGACGTGCTGGCCCGGCTCCCCCTCGCGTCGCTGGCCGAGCCTCTGCGGACGGCCGTCACGGCCAAGTTCGGGGGGAGGGCCTGATGGCCGCGCCATCGCCATCCTCATCGGCATCGCCATCGCCATCGGCATCGTCGTTCGCGGTGTGCTCGACGGGCGAGGTGGCTGCCGGTTCGGCCCGGCGCTTCGACGTGGTCGACGGCGCCGGGCGTCGTCACCGCATCTGCATCGTGCACATCGGCGATGACTGGCACGCCATCGGCGACGAGTGCTCGCACGCCGACTACTCGCTGTCGGAGGGCGCGGTGTGGGAGGACGAATGCGAGATCGAATGCCCCAAGCACGGTTCCACGTTCTCGTTGCTGAGCGGGGAGCCGCAGACCCTGCCGGCCACGACGGCGGTGCCCGTCTACCGGGTGCGCCTCGACGGTGACACCGTGGTGGTCGATCTCGACACCGAGGAGGCGGCCCCATGAGCCTGTTGAAGATCGAGGGCCTCCACGCCGAGGTCGACGGTCACCCGATCCTGAAGGGCGTCGACCTCGAGGTCGCGTCGGGACGCGTCGAGGCGATCATGGGCCCCAACGGTTCGGGGAAGTCGACGCTCCAGCACGTGCTGATGGGTCGCCCCGGCTACACGGTCACCGCCGGCACCGTCACGCTCGACGGCACCGACCTGCTCGCCCTGCCCACGCACGAGCGCGCCGCAGCCGGGCTCTTCGTCGGGCTCCAGTACCCGGTCGAGATCCCGGGCATCGGGTTCGTGGAGTTCCTGTCGGAGGCACTCGCCGCGACCGGTCGCCGCGCGACGGGCTCGGGAGCCGGCATCGCTGAGGTGGTCCGGCTCGAAGCCGATCGGCTGGGGCTGGCGACGGCCCTGCTCGATCGCCCGCTCAACGTCGGCCTGTCGGGCGGCGAGAAGAAGCGTCTCGAGACCATCCAGCTGGCGGTGCTGGCACCCAAGATCGCCATCCTCGACGAGCTCGATTCCGGTCTCGACGTCGACGCGCTGCGCCAGGTCTCCCAGCGGGTGGAATCGCTCACGCACCCGGGCGACGCCGGGGCCGCCGCGGGCCGCGAGCCCTTGGGCGTGCTGGTGATCACGCACTACAACCGCTTGCTCTTCGAGCTGCGCCCCGACCGGGTGCACGTCTTCATCGCCGGCCAGATCGTCGAGTCGGGTGGACCCGAGCTCGCCGCTGAGCTCGAGCAGACCGGCTACGAGCAGATCGCCCGTCGCCACGGCCTCTCGTCGACCCAAGCCTTCGTCGCCCCTCCCGACCCCTTCGCCGACCCCGGCTTCTGACTCGGCCGCGACGAACCCATGGCGGACGCGGGGCGAGTGAGCCCCGGCCGGGGGTCAGTGCTCGTGGGTGTGGTCGTGGCCGGTGAGGTGCGACGTCGACGCCGAGGGCGCGTGGTGGTGGGAGGCGTCGTCGAGCAGCAGGCTGCCGTCGCTCAAGCGCACGAGTCGGGCACCGTAGGCCTCGCTGAGATGCGCGGGGGTGATCACGTGCTCGGCCGAGCCGGACGCGACGACCCGACCCGAGAGCAGGAGGAGATGGTCGGCCGCGGCCGCCTCACCCAGATCGTGCGTGGTCATCACGACGGTGACCCCGCGCTGGTGCGCCTCCTCGCGAACGATGTCGAGGATCCGGCCGTGCGAGACGACATCGAGGCCGGTCACGGGCTCGTCGAGGAGGAGGAGATCGGCCTGTTGGGCAAGGCCCTGGGCCACGAAGACCCGCTGCCGCTGCCCCCCGGAGAGCTCGTTGAGATGCCGAGCTGCCAGATCCTCGATCTCCAGGCGGGCCATGGCTTCGGCCACGACGACCCGATCGTCGCGAGTGAGGCGCGAGAGCCAGCCCCGCTGGGCGTACCGGCCCATCATCACGATCTCTTTCACCGTCACCGGCATGAGCTCGTTGACCTTCGTCGATTGCAACACGTAGGCGATCCGCGCTCGCTGCCCGGCCGGGGGCGAGCCCCAGAGCACGAGGCGTCCGCTCGTCGGCTCCATGAGACCGGCGATGGCGTTGAGCATCGT
Organism: Actinomycetota bacterium; assembly: GCA_009886115.1. Classification (GTDB taxonomy): domain Bacteria; phylum Actinomycetota; class Acidimicrobiia; order IMCC26256; family VFJJ01; genus VFJJ01. The sequence goes on along the minus strand of VFJJ01000111.1, from coordinate 34,776 downwards.
CGACTTGCCCGAGCCGTTGGGGCCGATGATGGCCGTCACCCGCCCCTCGGGGATGGTGAAGTCGGAGCAGGCCAACGCGGTGGATGAGCCGTAGTTCAAGGTGACCGTGGTGGCCTCGACGGCCGCCTGCGTTGCCATGCACCCATCTTGGCCCAGGGTTGTCTCAGGACGACGAAGGGAATACGATTCATTTCGAGATTGATTCTCATTCTTGGGAAGGCAGGGGTTCGAATGACGTCGACGAGGGTGCCGCGTATGACGGTCCGGGCCGGATTCGCCCTCTGCCTGGTGGCCGTGACCCTCGTCGTCGGCTGCGCCGGCGACGATCAGGGCGCCCCGGGTGACCAAGGCACCCAGGACAGCTCCGGCGCCGTCGGGCCCGCGCCGGTGATCGTGGCGACCACGTCGATCCTCGGGGACGTGACCGCAAACATCGTCGGAGACGCCGGCCGGGTGGAGATCTTGATCCCGGCCGGTGTCGATCCCCACGACTTCCAGCTCTCGGCGTCCGAGGGCGAGCGCCTGCGTGGCGCCGACCTCGTGATCGCCAACGGCCTGGGCTTGGAGGAGAGCCTCGACGACGTCATCGGCCAGCTCGAGAGCGAGGGCACGGAGGTGGTGCTCGCCGGCGACGCGCTCACCGGGCTGGTCTCGATCGACGGGGTCGGCGACCCGCACTTCTGGCAGGACCCGCTGCTGATGCACCAGGCGGTGACGACGATCGCCGACAAGCTGGCCGTCATCGACCCCGACCGAGCCGACGGGTACCGAGCCCGGGCCCAGGCGTACTCCGCGGAGCTCGACACGGTGCATCGCGAGGTGAGCGCGCTGTATGCGTCGATCCCGAGCGCCGAGCGGCTGCTCGTCACGACGCACGCGGCGTTCGGCGCTCTGGCCCAGCGCTACGGCTTCGAGATCGTGGGCGTGGTGATCCCCGGGGGCTCGACGCTCGCCTCGGCCAACGCCGGGTCGCTCGCCGATCTGGTCGAGGTCATCGAAGACCGGGGCGTGCGGGCGATCTTCGGCGAGAGCCTGGGCTCGACGGAACTGGCCGCGACGGTCGCCGACGAGGTCGGCCGGGACGTCGAGATCGTCGAGCTGTACTCGGACGCGCTGGGTGAGCCACCGTCGAGCGCGGCGACGTACCTGGGGCTCGTACGCGCCAACGCCGAGCTGATCGTCGCGGCGCTCACACGACCATGAGCTCGAACCTGCTCGATCCGTTCCAGCTGGAGTTCATGCAGCGGGCCCTCCTGGCGGGCCTGCTCACGGTGGCGGCCTCGGCGCTGGTCGGCACGTGGGTGGTGGTGCGAGGGCTGAGCTTCATGGGAGACGCTCTTGCCCACGGCGTCCTGCCCGGGGTGGCGTTGGCCTTCCTGTGGGGCTTCGACCTCAGCCTGGGTGCGGCGCTCGGCGCCATCGTGATGGTCGCCGGGGTGAACCTCGTGCACACCCGGAGCCGGGTGAGCGACGACACGGCGATCGGCCTGCTGTTCGTCGGGATGCTCGCGCTCGGCGTGATCATCATCTCGCGCTCGCGCAGCTACACCGGCGACCTCACGGCGTTCTTGTTCGGCGACATCCTCGCCGTCGACACCGGCGACGTGCGGACGCTGGCGGTGACCGCGGCCGTCACGATCGCGCTCGTGGTCGTGCTCTACCGGCCGTTTCTCGTCCTGTCGTTCAACGAAGCCAAGGCCCGGACGCTCGGGATGCGGCCCACCCTGGCCCACCTCGTGATGCTCGGCCTCATCGCGCTGGTCGTGGTGGCGTCGTTCCAGGCCGTGGGGACCATGCTGGTGCTGGGCCTGATCGTGGCCCCCCCGGCCACGGCCACCTTGGTCGCCCGGCGCCTCCCGGCGATCATGGGCACCGCCGTCGGCGTCGGGATCCTCGCCGTCTACGTCGGCCTGCTCGTCAGCTACCACGCGGGGACGGCCGCCTCGGCGACCATCTCAGGGATCGCCGTCGCTCAGTTCTTCGTGGCACTGATCGTTCGCGAGGTGATCGCCCGGGCGGCGGAGCTACGCGCCCGCAATCGTCCCTGAGAGGGGAACGGCCTCCTCGACCGACGGCTCCGACGGCTCCGACGGCACCGACGGCACCGACGGCACCGACGGCACCGGCACGGGCTCCGGCTTCGGCACCCGGGCGACTCCGGGATGCTCGCGGTCGACCACGTAGACCTCGGCGCCGTTCTCGACGAGCGACGGGAAGTACTCGGCGATGTACATCGGCAGGCGCACGCAACCGTGCGATGCCGGATGGGTGGGCAACGACAGATACCCGTGGAAGGCGATCCCGTCGTTGAAGTACAGCGGGTTGTACAAGCGGCCGAGCCGACTGACCCGCCAACCGGTGATGCGCCGTGTCACGGTGAACGATCCGGGGGGCGTGGGTGTGGCAGAGCTGCCGCTGGTGATCCGGGTGATGAGCGCCACCCGGTCTTCACGCCACACGACGAGCACCTGGCGATCGAGATCGACCTCGATCCGGGTGTCGGCGGCACCGGTGACCATCGGGGCCACGCCGAGCGGATCGGCCAGGGCCAGCCACGTCTCCTCGTCGACGACCCCGGTGACGGCTCGACCGGTGAACTTCTGGAACGAGGTGACCGCGAAGGTCGTCGGCTCGCTGAACAGGCCGTCGATGGCGCCAGGGTCGAAGTCGAGCTCAGCCAGGCGGCGCTGGAGCATCGACACGGCCGGCTCGCTCATCCCGGGTGCGAGCTCGTGTCCCGGATAGCTGAGCCGCATCTGGAGGTCGAGCGGGACGGCGGCGGGCGTGGGGCTCGAGAACGAGAAGCCGAGCGCGAAAGCGGCGCCCAGCTCGGCCAGCATCGGAGGGACCGGAGCGACATCGGCTTCGTCGAGGACGCGACCCTCGCCGCCCGTCGAACCGTCATCGACAGCGCGGTGGCTCGGCGTGGTGTCAGCGGCGAACCCGACGACCGCCGGGCCTGATGCCCCCGCCGAGCCGTCGACGCTGGCCAGCACCGGGATCGGGGCCAGGAGCATCACCGCCACGGCGGTGATGGCGGTGGGGCGCGTGATGTTGATGTGGCAAAAGTGCGACATGTCGTCTGAGCGTACACAGGTTGAGGTCGTCGTGGCACCCTTCGTCCCGATCGCGGTACCCGCTCCCCTCAAGTGGCCTCTGGGAGCGCGCCGATGAGGTTTCGGGGCCCAGACCATCCGGCCGGGGCGCGAGGACGGCGCCGCCGCTGGCGTCGATGAGAACTGGCAGCCGATGAGGCAGCGATGAGCAGCGCATCGAACACCTTCGGACCCCATGGGAGCCGAACTGCCCCCGCGCCAGCGTCGACGCGCCGACCCCGGTTCGGGCGGCGGCGGTCGTCGCCTGCTGAGACCGACTCGGCGTTCGCCGGCTCGGTGCTCGAACCCTCGCTGTTCGGAGCCTCGGTGACCGCCCCGACCGACGATGCGCCCGGCGTCCGGAGGCTCGAGCAGCTGCTCACCCCGCTCCCTCCGCTGCCCCCGCTTCCGCCAGCCGTTCGCGTCGACGATCGCTTCGAGACGACGGCTGCCGGGGCGCGCTCGTCTGGAACGCGGAGACCCTTCGCAGTGGACGACCTGTGGCTGGGGTCCGAGTCCCCGACCTGGGCTCGGGAGCTCGACAAGGATCCGACTGTCGCTGCGACCAGAGTCCGCCTCGAACGCCATCTCGGGGAGCTCTCGGCATCTGTTCCCGACATCGTCGGCGCGCTCCTGGCGACTCGTGACGGGCTCCCGATGGCGGCGACCCTGTCCGACGCGAACGTGGAGCGCATCTCGGCGATGACGGCGAGCGTTGCCAGCTTGAGCGCCCGGGCCGTCGAGTCGACCGGCCTCGGTGTGTATCGGGAGACCCTCGTGCGCTGCGGCGACGGGTGTTTCGTGGTGTACGAAGCGGGCAGCCAGACCGTCTTGGCCGTCGCCGCTCGTTCGTGCCGGAATCTGGGGCTGATTCATCTCGAATGCCGGCGGGCGGCACAGCGATTCGCCCGGCTGGTCCAGGAATGCGGGAGCGGTTGAGGGAGGCAGCGATGAACAGGGCTGGGGTAGTGGCGATGGGCCGATCACGATCGAGGAGGGACGCTCGATGAGCTTGCGAGGCAGTCTCGAGAGCTTCACCCTGCAGGACATCCTGCAGTTGCTGACGTTCTCTTCGAAGAGTGGCGCGCTCCGGATCAGCGGGCCGGGTGAAGACGCGGTCGTGTGGTGCGACGCCGGTGCGGTCACCTATGCGGCGGTCGATCCCGACGAGTCGACCCAGGCGTTGGTTCGCGCGGGCCTCGTCGACGCCGACGCGCTCGCCGACGCGGTCACGACGAGCGAGTCGTGGGGCGAGGCTCTCGTCGAGCGCGGTGCGATCGAGCGCGAGCGCCTCGTGTCGTTCATCGAGGAACGGGTCGCCGACACGCTGCATCAGATCCTGCTCTGGAAGAGCGGCGAGTTCGAGTTCGTTCCCGACGGCCAACCCGCTGTCGGCCGGATCGCCGCCCTCGCGGTCGAGCCGCTGTTCGTGACGGCCCTCGGCCGGGTCGCCGAATGGCAGGCGCTCCGGGCCGTCGTTCCCCTCGACGGGCGTGTGGCTCGGCTCGTACGTCACCTTCCGGGCGCCCTGACCGAGATCACCATCACCTCCGGGCTCTGGCAGGTCATCGCGGCGGTCGACGGCGCGCATGACCCGAGGGAGATCGCGGCGTCCATCGGGCGCGGGGAGTTCGAGACGTCACAGGCGCTTCGCGAGCTCGTCGAGCGCGGCCTGGTCGAGTTCGTCGAGTTCGTCGAGTTCGTCGATGCAGCGCCCCGGGCGCTCACGACGCTTGCCCATCCGCTGGAGCCCCTCGCGGAGTCGCCGAGCGAACCGCTCGCACCGGCCCCCGAGCCGGTTGTGGCCGAGGTGGCTTCCGCTGCGGTCTCCGCTGCGGTTGTCGGCGCCGAGCCCGCCGTGTTCGAGCCGGATCTGCTCGAGGCCGAGCCTCGGGCGGCCGATGCCATCGCCCAGGCCCTTCACGACGCGCTCGCCGACACCGAGCTCGGCAGCGCCGCGTCGCCCGCATCGGATTCGCAGAGTCGATCGCCGGGTGCGGCCTTGCTCAAGCTTCCCCGGGAGCCGTCGTTCGCCGGCTCGGAGGCGACGGCCAACCCGACACCCTCGGCCGAGGTTCCCACCCCCCCGGCGCCGGTCTTCATCGCCGACCCCGGTGGCGACGGTCACGGGTCGATGCAGCCCACTGTGAACAGCGGTTTCGACGGTCCCCGGGAGCATGTCGGAGATCCGATCGGAGCGTTGTGGCTCGCGCGATGGGAAGCGACGAACGTCGTCCCCGACGCCCAGCGCAACGACGGCCGATTCGCTGACGGCCAGCTGCCGGGCGACGACGAGGGAATCGACCACCGGGGGTCGGCCTCGTTCGCCGACGACGAGGGTGTCGAGACGGTCCCGATCGCATCGTCGCACGAGGTGGGCGGCGACGATCCCGCGATTGCGCCACGCGCGGCGAGCTCGTGGTCGGATCGGTGGGCGAGCTTCGACGAGACTGCCGAGGGCTCGGACGACGCCCGTCACGACGGTGCCGTTCCGGGGGGCCCCGTCGCTCCTGTTCCGCTGTCCGAGCCCTCGGCCGGGCCGGTCTTCGCCGAGGAGCCGCCGGTGCTTCCGCGGCGAGACAGCCTCTCGGCGCGGCGCGAGGGCCTCTCGGATCGTCTGGGGAGCCAGTGGGAGCGCGCGCCGATCGCCCAACAGGGGCCGAGCGACGACCGACGCGGCGTGTCGAACGTGCCGGCGTTGCGACCGTCGAGCTACACCGATCGCTACGCCCACCTGTACGAGGACCTCGATGACGCCCTCGGTGACGAGCACTACGAGCGCACCGCCGCAGATCTGCCGAGGCGAGCGTCGCTGGCATCGGTGGGCTCGTCGTCCGACGCCGCTCCGAGCCGTCGTGGGCGCAACGACGATCTGCCCAGGATCGACCGCAACGTCCTGCTGCGCATGCTCTCGGCCGTCAAGGACCTGTGAGATGGCGAGTTGCCCGACCGCTGAGACGCTTCGGATGGCCGGCACGTGAGTCGCCAATCCGAGCTCGAGGACGCGATCCACGAGTTCATCGAGGCCACCGGCGACGCCCACGGAGCCGTCCTGGCCGCGAGTGACGGGTTGCCCATCGTCGCCGCCCTGCCCGATGTCGAGGTGCCGAGGATGGCGGCGCTGGCGGCCACCGTCGCCGGCCTGAGCCATCGCGTGGCCAGCACGGTGGGCGTCGGGCCGGTCCTGGAGACGGTCATCCGCGGGGATGCCGGCTGCCTCGCGGTCTACGACCTGGCGGGTGTCGGGGCCACGCTGGCCGTGGCGACCACGGTCCACGCCAACCTCGGACTGGTCTTCCTCGAGGCCCAGGTCGTGTCCGAGACCCTCGCCGAGCTGTTGCAGTGATGGCGCCCCGTCCGGTGTCCCTGGGTGGTGGAGCGGCGTCGGTCCGACGGGTACGCGAGCTGGCTCGGGCCGGCATGGTCGAGCGAACCCGTCGTCCCTCGTTCGAGCCGCAGCCCCTCCAGTCGCACAAGGTCGTCGTGGCCGGCCCGGTCGGTGCGGGCAAGACCACCTTCGTGCAGACGATCTCGACCGTGAGGCCGGTCGACACCGATGCCGAGATCTCGGGCGAGACCACCAGACCCAAGCGAACGACCACCGTGGGGATCGACTTCGGGCGCATCGCCGTCGACGACGACGTGTTGCTGTACCTGTTCGGCACCCCCGGTCAGGAGCGCTTCGACTACATGTGGGAGATCGCCAGCCGCGGGATGCTGGGGTTCATCCTGCTGGTCGACGCCTCCACGACCGAGGGCTTCGGGTCTGCGGCTCGGATCCTCGAGTACTTCCGCAGCCTCGGTCCGGCACCGCACGTGATCGCGCTCAACAAGTGGACCGACGCCGACCGCGACCGCCGTCACGCACACGAGCAGCTCGGCTTGGCCGACCGGGACCGGCTGCTGCTCGTCGATGCCCGCGACCGGGCCTCGGTGCGCCAGGTCCTGGTCACGTTCTTGGAGTCGGTGCTGGCGATCGTCGACGCCGCCTAGGAACCGATGGGGCCGATGGAGCCGATGGGTGTCCCGGTCGGCCCGGGCCCGAGGCTCTCGACCCGGTGAGGCAGCCCTCTGGGGGACAAATCGGGCAGAGGGAATTCAAGCCTCAAGAAACCCGTAAACTCCTCTATCCGCCGGTCGTCGGCACCGGGATGATGTCGTTGTCGGGGCTCGCGCTACGGGGTGGGAACGGGTGCTCAAGGATCGGGTCGCTGGCCGCTTCGGCGGTGGGCGGGAATCAGGGGACGTGCCGGGACGCAGCGGGGCTCGGGAGGTGCTGGCCTCTGCGCTACCGGCCGCGCTCGTGAGCGCTGACGCCTGGTGCCTCGCCGTCAACGAGGCGTTGGTGACGCTCGTAGGCCGGGCCCCCGGCGCCGCCACCAGTCGCTTCACCTCGATCGTGCACCCTGAGGACATCGCGCCCATCCTCCGGACCCTCAACCGGGTGCACTCGACGGGTCGGATCCAGCGTGTCTACGGGCGCCTGGTCGATGCGGTGGCTGAAACGGTCCCGGCCCTCATGACCGTGAGGCCCAGCGAGTTGCACCGGGCCATGGTGGTCGAGATCACCGACCTGACCTCGTTGGTGCAGGGGCCCCGGAGTCGCAGCGAGCTCGACACGGCGACGGGTGTCGCCACCCGGACGGCCTTCCGGCGCGAGCTCGAGATTGCGATCGACGCCTCCACGGTGGCCGGCTCCCCCTTCGCGGTCGTGGTCGTCGCCATCGACGACTTCCGGTCGGTGAACGAGCTCGTCGGGCATGACGCCGGCGACGCGGTGTTGGCCCAGGCGGCGCAGCGCCTGGCCCAGTTCCATGGGAGCCGCGGGGTCGTCGCGCGGCTCGCGGGGGCGTCGTTCGTGGCTCTGGTGCACGCCACGCTCACCCCGCACGATGCGCTCGAGGCGGCCCAGCGCCTCCTCCAGGTCCTCGACGAGCCCTACCCCGTCGCCGGCCGCAACCTCGCGTTCACGGCCCACGCAGGCGTCGTCTGGCATGTCGGCGGGCCGCAGTCGGCTGAGACGATGCTGCGCGAAGCGTCGGCGGCCGGCCAGCGCGCCCGGCTGCGTGGCGAGGGCGCTGCGCAGCTCTTCGACGACACCGTGCGCATCGAGGTCGTCGAGCAGTCCCGCCTCCGCAACGAGCTCCGTTCGGCGGTGATGGCCGACGAGCTGGTCCTGCACTATCAACCCGTCATCGACCTCGATCGGCAGACCGTCGAAGGGGCCGAGGCGTTGGTGCGCTGGCAACATCCCGAGCTGGGCCTGCTGGGGCCGGCGACGTTCGTGCCCCTGGCCGAACAGGCGGGAGCGACGTCGGTCATCACCACCTGGGTCCTCGTCGAGTCGATCCGCCAGCTCGGTGAGTGGTTTCGGCGTGGAGTGGTCGGGCCCGGTTTCGTGCTCCATGTGAACATCTCGGCCCGGGACCTGAGCGATCCGCAGCTCGTCGAGTTGACGCGCGAGGCGCTCGAGCGCGAGCAGGTCGACGGATCGGCGGTGTGCCTGGAGATCACCGAGACGGCCCTGATGCCCGGCATCGAGGCCTGCCTGGGGGTCGCGACGCGGCTCCGAGAGCTCGGCGTGCACATCGCTGTCGACGATTTCGGTGTCGGGTACTCGTCGCTGGGGTACCTCCGCGAGCTCCCCATCGATGCCGTCAAGATCGACCGGGCCTTCGTGAGCGCCATCGACCGCGACCATGTCGCCGAGGCCATCGTCGTCGGTATCATCGCCCTGGCCCGATCGCTGGATCTCCGCGTCGTGGCCGAGGGCGTCGAGCGCGAGAGCCAACGTGAGCGCTTGGTGCACCACGGTCTCGAGCAGGCCCAGGGCTTCCTCTGGAGCGCCGCCCGTCCCGCGATCGACTTCGAGTCGTACCTGAGCCTCGTCGCCCCCACGTGACCAGGAGCAGGGCCCGCCGGCCCGGGAGAACGCAGGGGCTACGGAGCGAGAGCCTGCTGCAACGTGTTCCAGGCCAGGGTGGCGCACTTGATGCGCACCGGGAACTTGACCACGCCCTGCAGCGCTTCGAGATCGCCGAGGTTCACCTCGGCTGCTGAGCCCTCATCGGTGTCGCTGTCGCCGGAGGATCCCTCGGGGACCAGCCGGGCCTCGTGGATCGACATCAGGGCTTTGAACGCCCTGATCGTCGTGTCGACCTCGGCGCGGCTCTTGCCCTTGACCGCGGCGCTCATCATCGAGGTCGAGGCCTGGCTGATCGAACAGCCGTGCCCCGCAGTGCGGATGTCGCGCACGGCGCCGTCGTCGTCGAGCTCGACGTACAGCACGACCTCGTCGCCACAGAGCGGGTTGAAGCCCTCGGTCTTGTGGGCCGGGGGAACCGGCAGCTCACCCCGGTTGCGGGGGGCGCGGTAGTGGTCGAGGATGATCTCTCGGTACAGGTCTTCGAGTCCGCTCATGGCTGTGGCTCCGGTGAAGGGCTGTGGCTCCGGTGACGGGACGGGACGGTCGTCAGCCGAAGAACTTCTCGGCGGCCTCGAGGGCGTCGGCGAGCGCGTCGACGTCGGCCTCATCGTTGTACACGTAGAACGACGCTCGAGCCGTGGCCGGCACGCCGAGGATGCGCATGAGGGGCTTGGCACAATGGTGCCCGGCCCGCACGCAGACACCTTCCTGGTCGAGGACCTGAGAGATGTCGTGGGCGTGGATGCCGCCGAGCTGGAAGCTCAGCACGCTGCCGCGGGCCAGGGCGTCGGTGGGTCCGAAGATCTCGAGACGGTCACCGAAGCGATCGGCGAGCATCGCGAGGGCGTACCGGGTGAGTGCCACCTCGTGCGCTCGTACCGACTCCATCCCCACGGCCTCGAGGTACTCGACGGCAGCGCCGAGCCCGATGGCCTCGGCGATGGCGGGCGTGCCGGCCTCGAACTTCCAGGGGATCTCCATGGGCGTGAACCCGTCGAGACGTACGTCGGTGATCATCGAGCCGCCGCCGAGGAAGGGCGGCATGGCCTCGAGCAGCTCGGCGCGTGCCCACAGGACGCCGATACCGGTGGGGCCGAGCATCTTGTGGCCCGAGAAGACGAAGAAGTCGGCGCCCATGGCCTGCACGTCGGTGGGGAGGTGGGGGACCGACTGGGCACCGTCGACGAGCACGAGCGCGCCGGCGGCGTGGGCGGCGTCGGCCAGCGGGCGCACGTCGACGATCGTGCCGAGCACGTTCGACATGGCCGTGACGCCGAGCAGCCGGGCGCCGTCGAGCAATCGGTCGAGGCCCGAGATGTCGAGCACACCCTCTGACGACACGGGGATCCAGCGGATCTCGATGCCCCGCTCGGCGGCCAGCATGTGCCACGGCACGATGTTGGCGTGGTGCTCCATCTGCGTGAGCACCACGGCGTCGCCAGCGCTCAGCGTCGACCGTCCCCAGGCGTGGGCGACCAGGTTGACGGCCTCGGTGGCGTTGCGGGTGAAGATGCATTCCCGGGCCTCGGCGGCACCGATGAATCGCGCGATGCGGGCCCGGGCCCCTTCCATCGCCGCCGTGGCCTCCTCGGCCATCTCGTAGACGCCGCGATGCACGCTGGCGTTGTATTCGCGGTAGTACCGGTTCATGGCCTCGATCACCGCGGTCGGCTTCTGGGCCGTGGCCGCCGAGTCGAGGTACACCAGCCGCTTGCTGTGCGAGATGCGGTCGAGGATCGGGAAGTCGGCCTTCAGGTGCGTGAGATCGGCGTGCGCAGGAACGGGGGTCATGACGAGACCTCGATCGGCGACCGGAAGGCCTCGTACCCCTCCCGCTCGAGGGTGCGGGCGAGGTCGGGGCCGCCCGTTGCTGCGATCGTCCCGTCGACGAGCACGTGCACGACATCGGGCGTGAGGTGGTCGAGGATGCGGTGGTAGTGCGTGATGAGCAGGACACCCATGGAGGGTCGGGCCTCGCGCACGGAGTTGATGCCGGTGGCCACGATGCGCAGGGCGTCGATGTCGAGGCCGGAGTCGGTCTCGTCGAGGACGGCCATCTCGGGCTCGAGCATCGCCATCTGGAGGATCTCGTTGCGCTTCTTCTCGCCACCGGAGAAGCCCTCGTTGAGGTAGCGCTTGAGGAAGCGGTCGTCGACCTCGAGCTTCTTCATCCACTCCATGATGCCGAGACGCACCTCGAGCACCGACATGTCGAAGCCCTTGCGGGCCGACATGGCCTGGCGCAAGAAGCTGAGGATGGTGACGCCGGGGATCTCTTCGGGGTACTGGAAGCCGAGGAACAGCCCGCGCTTGGCCCGGTCGTCGGGGGCCAACGCGGTGATGTCGTCGCCGTCGAGGAGGATCCGGCCCCGGGTGACCTCGTAGGCGGGATTGGCCAGGAGCGCGTTGGCCAGGGTCGACTTCCCGGAGCCGTTCGGGCCCATGAGGACATGGATCTCGCCGGGGGCCACGGCCAGGGAGATGCCCTTGATGATCGGGACGGAGCTGGTGGCGCCGGGCCGGTCGGCATCGACGCGGACCGCGACGTGGAGATCGTCGATCGCGAGGCGGGGGACGGGCTGCATGATCGGAGTCTAGATCGATCCTCGACAAATACCACTATGCCCGTAGGGGAAATCATGGTCAGGGTCGCGACCATGCGCGGGTCCCGCGCCCGTGCGAAGGCGCTCGTGGTTGGTGACGTGAGCTCCGGCCACGCGGATCGAGTGGGATCTAGCGGTGCTCGCGGTTGTAGGGCTCTCCCAATGCGGCGGGCGCCGCGACTCGCCGGGACCTGGCGGGGCTGGCGCTCACGAGCACGACGACGAGGTACGCCGCGACGAAGGGGATCATCGCCAGGAAGTCGCTCGGGATGTCGACGCGGGCTATCTGAAGCGTGAAGCCCAAGCCCCGGAGGGCGCCGAAGGCATACGCGCCGATCAACGCGAGCCACGGGCGCCAACCGGCGAGGATGACGAGCGCCACGGCGATCCATCCAGCTCCGGCGGTCATGCCCGTCTGCCAGGTGCCGAGCACCGCGAGGACGAGGTAGGCGCCGCCCAATCCTGCGCCGAACCCGCCGATCACCGTGGCCAGGTAGCGGATGCGCACCACGCCCAAGCCGGCCGCGTCGGCTGCGGCGGGATCCTCGCCGACCGCTCGGAGCGAGAGCCCGGCCGAGGTGCGGTAGAGCACCCAGCCGGTCAGCCCGACGAGAATCAGTGTGAGATAGACGACGACGTCGTGGCCGAACACGATCGGGCCAGCGATCGGTATGTCGGCGAAAGCCTCGGGGAACAGTGGGCCGACATCGACGCCGTTGGGGGCCTCGAGGAGCGGCGAATCGCCTTGATTGCCAAGGAACGCCGACAGCCCGCTCCCCACGATCACGAGAGACAGGCCCGACACGGTCTGGTTGACCCGCAGGGTGATCGCAAGCACGGCATGCACGAGCGAGAGGGCCGCCGCGGCCAGCCCGCCGACGATCAGCGCGAGCGGGAGGCTCCCGGTGTGCGTCCCGCACCAGAACGCCGCCACGGCACCGACGAGCATCATCCCTTCGACGCCGAGGTTCATCACGCCAGCTCGTTCGGTGATGATCTCGCCGAGCGCGGCCAACAGGATCGGCGTGCCCGCCACCACCGCGCTCGCGATCGACAGCACCAGCACGGAGTCGTTCACAACGCACCTCCTACCGAGGCCCGCAGGGAATCGGCAGCATCAGGAACGTCGCCCGCGTCGGCGAGAGCCTCAACCGGCTCCGACGGTCCGCCCCGAGGCACCGGGCGGAGACCGAGACGATTGGTGACGAAGAACTCGCCCGCGGTCACCGACAAGAAGATCAGGCCCTGGAGCAGTACCACGACCTCCGACTGCACGCCGATCGCTTGCATGCTGCTGCCCGACGTCGCCACGGCGGCGAGCAGCACGGCGACAGGCAACACGCCGAGGGGGTGCATCCTGGCGACGGTCGCGATCACGATTCCGGTGTATCCGAGCTCGATCGCGAGCGCCTTGGGGTCGAGACGATTCGTGACGCCGGAGACCTCGATGGCGCCTGCGACGCCGGCGAGCGCGCCCGAGATCGCGAACACCGCGATGGTTGCCACCGGCACGCCGATCCCGGCGTAGCGGGCGGCCCGTGGCGAGTCGCCGATGGTTCGAAGCCGGAACCCGAACGTCGTGCCCCGTACGAGGAGCCACACCGACACGGCCAGAGCGACCGCGATGAGGAAGCCGACGTGCAACCGCCCGGAGATCGTCGGCAACACCGCCGAGTCGGGGATCGCATTGCCCTGCGGAACCGGGCGGCTCGGGTCACGCCAAAAGGAGTACGACCCGAAGATCAGGTAGTTCATGAACGCCAGCGCCACGAAGTTCAGCATCAGCGTGGTGACGATCTCGTCGGTACCGAAGAACGCCTTCGGAAGGGCTGCGAACCCGGCCCAGAGCGCACCGGCCACCGCTCCACCGAGCAGCATCACCGCGACCATGACGAACTTCGGCGTGGTGCTCGGCAGCTTCAGCGCCAGCCCGCTCGCTGCGATCGCTCCGATGAACAACTGCCCTTCGGCGCCGATGTTGTACACCCGCATGCGGAAGGCGATCGCGGCGGCAAGGCCGGTGAGGATCAACGGCGTCGCGTAGGTGAGGGTGCGCTCGATCGGTGCGGTGCCGTTGAGGCTGGCGTCGAACATCGTCCGGTAGACCTCGATCGGGTCGGCGCCGGTGAGCACGAGGATCACTGCTCCGGATGCCAGGGCGACGAGCAATGAGAGCAGCGGAACGCCGGCGCGCACGAGGGGCGACGGCTTGGCTCTCGGAGTGACGATGACCCTGCCGATCACAGGCTCACCTTCCGATGCCTGATACCTGACTGGTTGTCCTCGTGTCCCCGGTGAACCTCGTCGCCGGTCACCGAAGCGCCGGTCATCAGGAGGCCGACGTGCTCGACATCGACGTCGTCGCGCTCGAAGCGGCCCACGATGAGACCCTTGAACATCACGAGCACCACGTCCGAGAGCTCGAGCACCTCGGCAAGGTCCTCGGAGAACAGGAGCACGCCGCGGCCGGTACTCCGCTCACGCCGCACGTGCCCACGGACGGTCTCCGCGGCTGACATGTCGAGGCCCCGCGTCGGCGAGGCGGCCACGAGCACCTCGTGGTCCTCGGTCAGCTCGCGTGCCAGGATCGCCTTTTGCAGGTTGCCACCCGACATGAAGCTCACAGGCATCCCATCGCGCGCGCCTCGCACGTCGAACTCCTGTACCAGCCGCCCGGAGGTTTCGCGGATGGCGCGGGCCTTCAACCGGCCGGCCGCGGAGTGCGGAGCCCTGTCGAACGATCGGAGCACCATGTTGTGCTCGATCGTCAACCCTGCAGCGAGGCCGGTGCCGAGCCGGTCCTCCGGTACGTACGCCAACCCGGCCCGGTGGCGTGCTTTGGGGCCGGCGCCAGACAGGTCATGGCCGTCGATCTCGATCGATCCGGTCACCCCCGAACGCAACCCGGCGAGCGCCTCGTGGAGCTCGCGCTGGCCGTTGCCAGCGACGCCAGCGACGCCCACGATCTGGAACCGGCGAACCTCGAACGACACTCCGTCTACTGCAGCGCGTCCGTGGTCGCCGGTGACACGGAGATCGCTCACCTTCAACACGGTCGGGCCGGGTGAACGCGAGGAGTGCTCCACGTCTGAACCCACACCGGCGAGCTCACTTCCGAACATCATCGCCGCCAGCGCCGCATGGGTCTGCGCTGCGGTCTCGCCCGACCCGACGTTGCGCCCGCGCCGCAGGACGGTCACCCGGTCGGTGTGGCCGAGGATCTCCTGCATCTTGTGCGAAACGAGCACCACCGCGTGCCCGGCGTCGGCCATCCGCCGTACCGCCTCGAACAGGCGATCAGATTCGTGCGGTGCCAACACCGCGGTCGGCTCGTCGAGGATCAGAACCCTGGCGCCGCGGAACAGCTGCTTGAGGATCTCGACGCGTTGGCGCTCACCGACCGAGAGCTGCCAGACCGCTCTCGACGCATCGACGGCGAGTCCGTACTCCTCGCCCAGCTCGTGGACGCGCCGCTCGACGTCGCGCCGCGCCTGGCGTCCCACCCCGATGCCGCGGCCGAGCACGATGTTCTCGGCGACCGTGAAACGCTCGACCAGCCGGAAGTGCTGGTACACCATGCCGATTCCCAGCGTGGCCGCGTCTTCGGGCGAGCGCAGGTGCACCGTCTGCCCGTCGAGCAGCATCCGTCCCGAATCGGGCCGGTAGAGCCCGGCCAGCATCGAGCACAGTGTCGACTTACCGGCCCCGTTCTCGCCGAGCAAGCCGTGGATCTCGCCGGAGACGAGGTCGAAGCTGACCTCGTCTACGGCGGCCACGCCGTAGAACGACTTGCTGAGATCCCTGACCTGAAGCGAGACCGCTCGGGTGTCATCCCCCTTGACGCCCGTGGCGTCCATGGATCAACCGGGGATCTCGCCGACAACTCCGTCGACGAGCCACTGGCAGCATTCGGTGCGGGTCTCGAACGGGATCGTGGCGCCCTCGGCGACCACGACGACGCCGGCGTTGGAGGTGATCGGACCGGCGAACATGTCGAACGTGCCGTCGGCGATCTCCTGCTTCTTGGCTTCGACCAGCGCGAGGATCTCGGGCGTCACCGCCGGACCGTACGGAGCGAAGCTGATGAAGCCGTCTTTCAAGCCGCCGAACGTGATCGCCGGCTCCCACGTGCCGTCGACGACGGCCTGCACCTGGCTCACGTAGTACGGGCCCCAGTTGTAGAGGAACGACGATGCCCACGCCTCGGGCTCGATCTGCGACCAGTCGTTGGTATAGCCGATCACATAGCCGCCGGCCTGGGCCGCGACCGTGGCGTACACCTGGGCCCCGACCTCGTGGGCGAGCACGTCCGCGCCGGCGTTCACGAGCGCCTCGGCCGCCTGCTGCTCGACGGCCGGATCGAACCACGTGTTGAGGAAGACGAGTTGCACCTCGACGTCGGGGTTGACCGCCTTGGCCCCGAGCGTGAACGCGTTGACCGCCCGGTTCACCTCGTTGTACGGGAAACCCGCCGCGTAACCGATCACGTTCGACTCCGTGAGGCTGCCGGCGACCATGCCGTCGAGATACCGACCGTCTTCGGAAGCGCCGTCGAAGTGGCCGACGTTCGGCGCCGTCTCGAAACCGGCCCAGGTGAGGAACGTGACGGCCGGGTTGGCCGCGGCCACATCCATCATGTCGTCCTGGTAGAAGGTCGTGCCGATCACGACGTCGGCGTCGGCGGCCACGGCGTCCTCGAAGGCGTTCGTGGCGGTCTGGCCCGGGGCGATCTCGACGACGTACTCGACGGTTGAGCCGGGGAACGCCGCCGAGATCGCGTCGCCGCCCAACTTGTGGGCGGTGTTCCAGCCACCATCGTCGATCGACCCGTCGAGGATCATCACGACCTTGAGGTCGCTGAAGTCACCGGCCGCGGCCGGCGAGCTCGCCTCGACGGTGGTCGTCGCGTTCTGTTCGGCCGCAGCGCTGTCGTCGGTGGTCGTCGCCGCATCGTCGTCGCCACACGCGGCGGCGACGAGCGCGACACCGACGAGCAGGGCAGCGAGCTTCGCCGAGCGTGACCGACGACGGGAGTGCTTCGTTCCGGTGGCGTGCATGTGGGTCCTCATCGTGCTCCATTTCGGATGGTGGGTTCGGGTGATCGGGTGGGTGCCCGCAGCGAGCCTTCGAGGTGGCAGTGCAGCTGCACCTTCGGCATCGAGCGCAAGACGACGGGGTCGATCATCGGCCGTCTTCAGCCGACCGCGAGGGCGTTCATCTTCGCGATGATGTAGTCGCGGGAGCGCACCGGTGGGTACTTCGCCGGGTTGTCGGCCGAGACACACGACGGGAACGCCTCGACCACGGCATCGCAATCGGGCTCGCCGAAGAACACCAAGCTGATGAGCTCCTCCCGCGGATCCTCGGCCGGCGGGGGAAGCACCCGATGCTCGTTCGAGCACCAGCGGTCGTTGCTCCACTGTCGGATGAGGTCACCGGTGTTGATGGTCAGACCGTCGGCAACCACCGGCGCGTCGATCCACACGTCGTTCTCGTCGAGCACCTGCAACCCACCGAGGCCGGGCTCGCGGTCGAGCACGGTGAGCATGCCGAAGTCGGTGTGCGGTCCGACGCGGTACTGGTCGGGAAGCGGTTCGACGTCGCCACGCGGCCCGTACCAGTTGATCGACACCTGCGAGGTCCCTTCGGAGCTCAACCCGCGCAGATGCCGCTCGGGCAGGCCGAGCGCGAGGCTCAGGATGTCGAGCAGCTCGTCGTTGAGGGCCCAGGCCGCGCGGAACCAGTTCTCGGCGGCGGCCTGGAAGCCGGGCGGCGTGGCCGGCCACACGTTGGGTGGGAACGCGTACGGGTCGGACCCGCTCGCCGACACGACGGCCTCGTCGGGCACCTCGATCGGCCCGTACGCGTACCCTTCCTTCAGATCGGGAGCGGTCTGCACGCCGTAGGTCGCGGCGTTCGACTCCAGCCCCGAGCCGATCCAGCCGCGGTACGCGTCCGCGACCATCGCCACCTCGGCCTTCACCTCGGCCGGCTGGTGGAAGAACTGCCGTGCCTGATCGCGGCATTCGTCGATCACCGCCCGCGGCAGTCGGTGGTTGACGACGATGAGAAACCCGAGCCGTTGGAGGTGGGCGTCGACATCTGCGGCAAGGGCCAGCCGCTCGGCGGGCGTCCCGTCGAACCAGCGAGCGAGATCGATGAGCGGGATGGTCGCCATCAGCTCCCCCACGGGATCCGTGCGACCGGCGGGGTCGAGCCCGGCCATGTCGCTGCGAGGTCGATCATCATCCGGCGGTATTCGAGACAACCCGCGTCGGCCTTGGTGTGCACCTCGGAGCGGACGTCGAGCGGCAACGTGGGGTCCTCGATCTGCTCGAGGAGCCAGAGGTCCTCCTCCCCCACCTGGATCTGCAGCGCGCACGCACCCGCGATCTGC
This sequence comes from Actinomycetota bacterium, assembly GCA_009886115.1. Lineage (GTDB taxonomy): Bacteria > Actinomycetota > Acidimicrobiia > IMCC26256 > VFJJ01 > VFJJ01. The sequence goes on along the minus strand of VFJJ01000111.1, from coordinate 16,755 downwards.
TCGGCGTCGCCTCCCAGGGGGTAGGCGTGCACCATCCACCACACCGAGGTGTCGTCGTCGGCGGGGCAGACGAACGACCAGATGAAGTCGGAAGCGCCCGGGCGGTCGAGCCGAAGCTCGACGACGAACGGCGCTGCGACCGTGTACACGCCGTTCGTCGCCGCCGCGGCCTCGAGGTGGGCGCCGTCGACCTTCTGCATGCCGGTCTGGGAGACGCGCCAACCATGGCGTTCGACGACGAGCACGGGCTTGCCGTCGTCACTGGCTCCGAAGGTGCCCGCGTGGAGGAACGGGAAGTGGGCCGCGTCGAGGAAGTTGTCGGTGAGGGTGCCGGCACTCACACGGGTCGTGTACGGGCCGGCTACGAAGAGGTCGTTGATCGGATCGACGTAGCCGGCGTCGTCGAGCAGCCCGTCGAGCGGCACGTCGGCCAGGCACACCCACACCATTCCGAAGCGGGTGGTCACGTGCGCGGTGTCGACGCAGGCCTTGGGCGGGATCGGCACCGCGGAATCGAGCGCCGGGATGAGCACCGCCCGGCCGTCGGCGCCGAATCGATATCCGTGGTAGGGGCATTCGATCGTGTCGTCGACGATCTTCCCGGCGCTGATCGGCGCCATCCGGTGTGGGCAACGGTCGCGCATCGCAACGAGCTCGGAGCCGAGACGCGCGAGCATCCACCGCTCTCCCAACAACCGCACGGCGAGTGGTGCGCCGTCTGGGACGTCGGATTCGAGAGCGACCGGATGCCAGAACGATCGCAAGGCCGGATGGGTGTTGGTCAATCCTGCGGCCACGGCGCGAGCGTCCGTCGGGCTCATGACGTGCGGATCACGTCGATGTGAACACCGCGTGACGTGGAACGACCGGTCTCAGGCATCGGGTTGTCCGATGTCCTCGTTCCACAGCGACGGGTTGGCGGCCATGAAGTCCTCCATCATCTGAACGCACTCCGGCTCGTCGAGCACGAGCACCTCGACGCCGTGGCTGCGGAGAAGATCCTCGGCTCCCATGAACGAGCGGTTCTCGCCGACGACCACCCGCGGGATGCCGTACAGCAAGACGGCGCCGGCGCACATGTGGCACGGCGACAAGGTCGTGTACATCGTCGCTCGTGCGTAGACCGAGGCCGGCTGGCGACCGGCGAGCTCGAGCGCGTTGGTCTCGCCGTGGTGTATCGAGCTGCCGTCCTGCACCCGACGGTTGCGGCCGGCGCCGATGACCTGCCCGTCGACCACGAGAGCCGCGCCGATCGGGATCCCGCCCTCGGCGAGTCCCATCCGTGCCTGCTCGATTGCCGCTCCGAGGAACTCGGCATCCGTCATCCGAGCGAACGTACCAGCCGTGCTCCGTTCGTGCGAAGGAAGACGATCGGATCACGCTGGAGATGCACAGGATCCGGGGGGACCGGGTGGACAGGTGGACCGTGTGGACCAGGCGGAGAGTCCATGACGTCTCGGATCACGCCTCCCCAGGGGGGATCTCGGTCACCTCGACGAGCTCCAGCGTCACGGGGTCGACGAGCGCTGTCCCGGACCAGCCGCTGATCCGCAGCCCACCGGCGTCGAGCTCGATCGTCTGTCTCGTGGCGCTGACGTCAGCTCCGAGCACGATTGCAAACAGGACCTGCGTTCCGCCGGCGGCGACGGTGACCGAGGAGGTGCTGAGGCCGTCGCCATCGGCGGTCGGGCAAGACATGCCCACTCCAGGGCGTTGCAGCGGGAAACCAGGGGCAGTTACCGTCGGCTGCTCGCCAGGGGGGTCGCTCGGCTGGGGCGCTGAAGCCTCGATGGTGGCTGAGCTCACGGTCACTGGCTCGCTGACCGAGTCGTCGACCGGGTTGGTCGTCGGCACGAGCGAGTCGCCAGCTCCTTCGGGATCTCCAACGGTGATGATCTCCGAGGCTGGGTTGTCGTGGAGGGTGAGCCAGCTGCCGAGCCCGGCCAGCACCAGCACCGGGGTGACGGCAACGGTGAGCCAGACGAGATGGCGGCGACGACGCTGGCGGGCCCGAGTCCGCACCCAGTCCATCGTCGGTGGACGAGCGTGGGTGGTGGTCACGGTTCGTTCGGCGAGCTCGTCGAGATCGACGGTCATGTGATTGGTCGCTGGTCGCTGGTCGCTGGTCGCTGGTCGCTGGTCGCTGATCGCGCAGAGCGCCGCGGGCAGCGTTCACCGGGGCGCCGCGTCGGTCCAGCGGGTCGGGAGGGTCGTGAACGACCGGGGGCGCTCGACAGGGACCGCTTCGACGAAGAGCACGGTGGCATCGACCGGGTCGAGGTAGACCCGTTGGAGCCAGGGGATGCCGCTCGCCGACGACCGTGGCTCCTCGAGCACCGCGCAGCCGTCGGTCCAGTGGTCGGGGGCGGTGGCGAGCACGGCGCCCGACGACAGCGAGATCGCATGCCGCCCCTGCTGGACGACCCCGTGATACAGGGGTGCCGGCACGGTGCCGGTGGCCGTCGCCGATTCTGCACGCGCTGGGATCCGCACGGGGGGTACGGCACGATCCAGGCGCTCCCGTCGAATCACGTTCCGGAGCGCGACCGTGGCGGCCTCGTCGACCTCGACGGCTCCCTCACCGCGACGGCCGCTGGCACCGTCACCGTTGGTGGAGCGGCCGCCGTCAACGACGACGCCGTACACCGACGCCGCCTCGGTGGCGGTGATGCGGCTGACGGTCACGTCGCGAGCGACCAGGTCGGGGCGGCGATGCAACGGGTCGCCCCAGCCGCCGCCCGAGCCGGCTCGGAACTCGAAGACCTCTCCGGGTTCGAGCGTCGCGCCGCTGGCGTGCGCGGAGAGGACGTCGGTCGAGCCGTCGCGACGATGGATGGAGAACTCGGTCGGGGCCCCGGGGTACCCGCCGGCCAGGCCGCCGATCGGGATCACCTCGCGCATCCCGAACATGGCCCCGCCGAGCTGGTAGCCGTCCTGGACCCGGTACGACATGCGGCATCCCGAGCCCGAGCGGAACTCGCCGGCGCCGTGGGTTCCGGGGTCGGCCCGCTTCTCGAGGATCTCCAAGGGATACCAGGCTTCGATGATCTCGATGTCGACGAAATCGAGGACGCTCTGCGTGCCGACGATGTTGGCGAACAGGTCGGTGCCGTCGTGGTCGACGCCAGCCGACGAGCCCGGCTGAAACGCCTCGCTGAGCACGAAGCCGTCGATCCCCCCGTGCTCGGTCCGGTACGACCACGAGTGGTTCGCCAAGGCCGCCTGGCCGGACGGGCCCGACAGCAGCCTCGGCAACGCCGGGTCGTCGCTCGCGGCGAGCGCGAGCTGGATGCACTGGGTGGCCAGTGCCGTGCAGTTCATGGCCACGTCGAGATGGGCCGAGGCGATCGGTGCCGGGGGAGTGGAGTCGACGATCGTCCCCCGCGGGCAGATCACCTCGATCGGACGGAACAAGCCATCGCAGTACGGAAGATCCTGACCGATGAGGTTGCGGACGTCGGAGACGATCTGGCCCGAGATGATGTAGTGCTTGGAGTTGATGAAGTGCGGCACCTGCGGCGGCGCGCCGGTGAAGTCGAATCGCAGCTCGTCGCCGGCGACCGTCAACGAGCACGGGAGCAGATACTGCTCGGGACCCCACTCGGCCCAGCCGTCGACGTGATAGTGCCCGTCGGCCAGCGCGGCGATGCGGCTGCGGAGCACCCGCTCGGTGTTGTCGCACATGGCCGCCGCCGTCGCCACGAACTCGTCGCGGCCCATCGAGCGGACGAGCGCCTCGAGCTTGGCGGCCGACACGTGGCAGCCGGCGACCAGGCCCCGGACGTCCATCTCGACGAGCCGGGGGAGCCGCACGTTGTTGAGGAACAGGTCCCAGATGTCACGCTGCTCGACCCCGCCGGCGAAGAGCCGTACCGGCGGGAGGCGCACCGCCTCCTGGAAGCACTCGGTCGCATCGGGAGCCCACGAGCCGAACAGCATCCCGCCGACGTCGATGAGGTGAGCCGACGCGGCGATCCAGCCGACGAGCTCGCCGTCGACGAAGACGGGTCGGCACACCTCGATGTCCTGGGGATGGTTCCCGCCGCCGCAATGCGGGTCGTTGCCGGCGAAGACGTCGCCGGGGGCGATCGTGGCGCCGTATCGCGACATCGTGGCCAGCACGATGTTGCGGGCCACCGCCCACTTGAACTCGACCTTGCCGCCGCCGACGAGCACCCCGGCGGCGGGGTCGAGGATGTTGGTCGAGAAGTCCTTGCCCTCGGCGACGATCGGGCTGACGGCCGTCCGCTCGATGGCCAGCGCCCCCTCGTCGACCACGGCCTGGAGCCGGCTGCGCATGACCTCGAGGAGGATCGGGTCGGCTCGATCGGTCATGGCTGACAACTCCTGGTTGTGACTGCGAAGCCCGCCGCGCCCGCCGCTCGTCGCGGTCGGGTCGGCTCGCGCGGGCGGGCCGACCGAGCACCCGTGAACGCACGGCGGGGGATCATGAAGCTCCCAGCTCGATCACGAGGGAGCCGGTGCGGTCGACGGACGCCGTGGCGTCGGGTGGAATCCAGACCGTCGTGTCGCCTGCGTCGATCACCGTCGGACCGGCGACGGCCATCCCGGGCGCCAGGTCGGCGGTGCGCAGCTCGGGTACGGGCGCGGGAGGGCCGGTCCGGTCGAGCCGGATCGCTCGGATGCCGATGGGTGCCGGAGATTCGGTCGTGGGCGAGGACGCAGCGGCGGTGGTGCGTGGTTCGACGGCCGGGGCCTCGTCTCGGATCGTGGTCCCGATGGCCCGGAGGGTCATCAGCTCGACGATGACCCCCGTGGCCAGTGCCCCCTCGCCGAAGCGGCGTCCGTACTCGGCCCGGAAGCGCTCGATGAGATCGTCGGTGTCGATCACGAGCGGCGCGGCGTCGGGCGGAACCGTGGTCGCGCCCGGGATGGGGATCGTGAGCTCCGCCCCTTGACGTTCGAAGCGGATGTCGGCCTCGAGGCGGATCGTGCGGTCTCCCGGCGCGACCCCGTCGGCATCGAGGTCGGCACCGACCGCGTCGCGCAAGGCGGCCACGGTCGGGGTCAGCTCCTCGGGGCCGGCAGGCAGGCGTAGCGCCAGCGACTGGGACCGCTCGCGATGCAGCGGAGCCGTCGCCGCGCCGTACGCCGAGAACACCGACGCCAGCAGCGGGACCACGACCCGGCGGATCCCCACCTCGCCGGCGATACCGGCGGCGAAGAGCCCGCCGCCGCCCCCGTACGCGAGCAACGTCAGATCCGATGCCACCAAGCCCCGACTAGCGATCCGGGCTCGGACGGCGCGGGCCATGGTCGCCAGCGCGACCTCCCGGATCCCCCAGGCGGTCTCCCACGGGTCGAGCCCCACGGCCTCGCCGAGCGTTCGGCAGGCGGTCTCGGCGAGATCGGCTCGCAACGGCATCCGTCCATCGAGGAAGCGATCGGGGCGGATGTAGCCGAGGGTGACCAACGCGTCGGTGAGGGTCGGCTCCGACCCTCCACGGTCGTAACACGCCGGGCCGGGATCGGCTCCCGCGGAGCGCGGCCCGACCCTGATCGCACCCAGCGCGTCGGCGTAGGCGACCGAGCCTCCTCCCGAGCCGACGGAGTCGACGTCGACCATCGACAGCGACGTCCAGTGGCCGACGACGTTTCCCCGGGTGCGGCGCAGCACCTCGCCATCGGAGATGAGCGCCACGTCGAGCGAGGTCCCGCCGAGATCGCAGGCGACGACGTCGAGGTCGCCCCGGGCCCTGACGAGGGCGGTCGCCGCAGCTGCTCCGGCGGCCGGGCCCGACATGGCCAGCCCGATGGGGACCGCACGGGCCCCGTCGACGGTCGTCGCACCACCGGAGGAATGGGTGAGCATCAGCGGGGCGCGCAGCCCGTTCGCGGCGAGGTTCTCTGTGAGCGGACCGAGCCAGTCGAGTGCGCCTCCGCAGTACGCGTTGAGGAGCGCGAACTGGGTTCGCTCGTACTCCCGGATGACCGGCGCCACCTCGGAGCCGATGACCACCCGAACGTCGGGAAACTCCTTGGCCAGGATGTCTCGGACGGCGATCTCGTTGGCGGGGTTGCGGAACGACCACAGCAGCGAGACCACGAGAGCCTGGACGCCGCTGCCCGACAGCAGGCGCTCGGCCGCGGCCCGGGCGTCGTCGACGTCGACCGGACGCAACACTCGTCCCGACCGGTCGGTGCGCTCGTCGAGGCCGATGATGGCCGTGCGCTCCACCAGCGCCGGCGGCGGCTCCAGCCATCCGTCGACGCTGACCCGGTTGCCCCGGGCGAGGGGCACGAGGTCCTCGAAGCCCCGGGTGGTGATGAGGCCGAGGCGGCGTCCGGTGTGCGTGGCGAGCACGTTGGTGACGACCGTCGTGCCCAGCCCGAACCGGCGCAGCCGCCCCAGGAGCCCGCGGAGCTCGAGCCCCATCGTCTCGGCGGCCAGACGACACGCGGCCACGACCCCCTCGGCCGGATCACGGGGCGTCGAGGGGACCTTGCCCCGCACGGCATCGAGAGGTCCCGCCGCGGCCGCCACGTCGACGACGACGACATCGGTGAACGTCCCACCGACGTCGACGCCGAGATGCAGTGTCTCGCCGATGCCCGATCGCGGTCGGGGCACCCCGTTGCCTGCGTTCACCCTGGTGCCATCCCCATCCCCATCCCCATCCCCCGTTGCTCGTTGCTCGTTGCCCGGGTGAGCGTTCCGACCAGAGCCGCACCGTATCGGCCGGGCCTCCCCGCCACCATCGGGTCGCGACCATGCGCGGGTCCCGCACCCGTTAGCGTTCGAGGCGTGCCGGAATCGCCGATCCTCGAAGCCGCCCGCCGTGTGACGCTCGTCGAGGGATCGGCGTTCGCCATCTCCACACGCAGCGGCGACATGCACGCCAACTCGCCGGAGGGTCTCTACTTCCGCGACACCCGGTTCCTGTCGCACCTGATGCTCGGTGTGAACGGCCATGCCCCCGAGGCGCTGGCCGTCCACGGCGAGGATCCGTTCAGCGCGACGTTCGTGCTGCGCGACCAGGCGTCGATGGTCGGCTCGGGCTCACCCCCGCCCGACGCTCACGTCGTCGTGCAGCGCGAGCGCCATGTCGGACGGGGCATGCGCGACGACCTGGTGCTGCGCAACTACGGCGAGGAGCCCGCGTTCAGCCACGTCGAGCTCGAGGTCGACGCCGACTTCGCTCCGGTCTTCGACGCCCGCGACCTCCGGGTCGACCCGGCCCGCGCGGCCGCGGTCACGTTCCGCGCCGACCACGCACGGATGGCGTTCCAGTTCCGGCGCGGCGCGCACAGCCGCGAGGTGTGGATCGACTTCTCCGTGGCCCCCCGTTTCGACGGCCGCATCGCGTCGTGGGAGGTGATCGTCCCGGCACGGGGCGAGTGGTCGCTGTGCATCCAGGTGACCCCGGTGATCGACGGCGAGCCGATCGAGCCCCGGTACCGGTGCGGCCAGCCCGTCGACCTGGCCACGCCGCGAGCCCGGCTCGAGGAATGGAGGCGGCGTCTCCCCGCGGTGTCTGTGGGCCACGACACCTTCCAGGCGCTGATCGAGCAGTCGGCCGTCGACCTGGCCGCGCTCCGGATCGTCGACCCCGAGTACCCCGAGCGAGCCGTGCTCGCCGCCGGCGCGCCCTGGTTCATGCACCTCTCGGCCCGCGATGCACTGCTCACGTCGTGGATGACGATGATGTTCGATCCCGACCTTGCGCTGGGCACGCTGCAGACGCTCGCCCGCTTCCAGGGGCGGGAGGTGAACCTGCTCACCGAGGAGGAGCCCGGCCGGATCCTCGCCCAGACCCGATTCGGCGAGACCGCGGGTCTCTCTCTCGCCGGAGGACGGGTCTCGTACGCCGCAGCCGACTCCACACCGCTGTTCGTGATGGTGCTGGGCGAGCTGGCGCGCTGGGGGACCCGCCGGTTCGACGTCGACGGTCTGCTCCCCGCGGCCGACAAGGCCCTGCGGTGGATCGACGAGTTCGGTGATCGCGACAACGACGGCTACGTCGAGTACCAGCGCGCAACCGACCGGGGCGCGCTGCACCAGGGCTGGAAGGACACGCCCAGCGCCATCCGGTTCGCGAACGGCGAGATCGCCCGGGGCCCGATCGCCCTGTGCGAGGTTCAGGCCTACACCTACGGAGCGCTCGTGGCCCGGGCCCACTGCGCCACCGAAGCGGGTGACGGGGCCTTGGCCGAACGGCTGCGCAAGCAGGGGCTGGCGCTCAAGGAAGCGTTCAACGCCGACTTCTGGCTTCCCGAGCGCGGGTACTTCGCCATGGCCCTCGACGGCGACAAGCGGCCCGTCGACGGGTTGGCGTCGAACATGGGCCACTGCCTCTGGACCGGCATCGTCGACGTCGACAAGGCCCCGGCCGTCGCCCGGGCTCTGCTGGGTCCGGAGCTCTTCGGCGGATGGGGCGTTCGGACCCTGGCGCAGTCGGTGCACGGCTACAACCCGGTGAGCGCCCACCTGGGTGGGGTCTGGCCCCACGACAGTGCCATCGCCGCAGCCGGGCTCATGCGCTACGGCTTCGTCGAGGAAGCCCACACGCTCGTCGCGGGGATGCTCGCGGCTGCTGCCCACTTCGGCAATCGCATGCCCGAGCTGCACGCCGGCTTCTCACGTTCCGAGATGTCGTTCCCCGTCGCCTACCCGGCCTCGTGCTCGCCGCGGGCCTGGGCCGCCGCCGCGCCCCTCCTGCTCCTGCGCACGCTGTTGCGGTTCGAGCCCGACATCCGCAACGCCCGGCTGCACCTGGCCCCGGCCGTCCCCGACTGGATCGGCACCGTACGGGTGGCGCACGTCCCCCTGCTCGACGGGCACGTGACCATCGAGGTCGACGGTCGCGACCTGCGCATCCTCGAATGCCCCGAAAGCCTGGAGATCGTGGTCGAGCCTCGACGGGCCACGGTCGAGCGCGAGGGCGGCGCCGCCGCGCCCGTCGAACATCCGCCGGTGTAGCGGGGCTGGCACCGAGGGGTCAGACTCGGGACGTGGCCATCGGTGTGAACGTCGACGGAACGTGTGACAGCCGGTTCAGCGCGGTGCGCGAGGCGTTCGTCGAGAACTTCGCGGCCCATGGCGATGTCGGCGCTGCGGTGTGCCTCGTCCTCGACGGGCGCCCCGTGATCGACCTCTGGGGCGGCGTGCGCGACCGGCGCTCGGGCGATCCTTGGCGCGACGACACCATCGTCACGACGTTCTCGTCGACCAAGGGCGTCACCGCCATCTGCGCCAACCTCCTCATCGAGCGGGGCCTGCTCGACCCCGATGCGCCCGTGGCGCGGTACTGGCCCGAGTTCGCGGCCAACGGCAAGGCCGACATCCCCGTCCGCTTCGTACTATCGCACCGCTGCGGGCTTCCGTACGTCGACGACTCCGACGGCGAGCTCGGTCTCGCCGAGATGCAGGCGTGGGACCCGATCGTCGAGCGTCTGGCTGGGCAACGGCCGATCTGGGAGCCCGGCAGCGCCCACGGTTACCACATGCGGACCTATGGCTGGTTGACCGGGGAGCTCGTGAGACGGGTGAGCGGCCGCCGTCCCGCCCGGTTCTTCGCCGAGGAGATCGCCGGACCGCTCGGGCTCTCGTACTGGATCGGCCTCCCCGATGCCGAGCACCATCGCAGCGCGACGCTCGTCCCACCCGATCCGCCCCCGGCCGAGCTGCTCCCGATGCTCGCGCAGCTCATGGGTCCGGGAACGCTGATGCACCGGGTCATCAACTCCCCCAAGGGCATGGAGACCTACGACGAGCGCTGGAACGAGCCGGAGTATCGGAGGCTCGAGCTGCCCTCGTCCACCGGGGCCGGCGACGCCCGATCCTTGGCCCGGCTCTACGCCGCCTGCGTCGGCCCGCTCGCCGACGGAACCCCGCGCCTGCTGAGCGCGGCCACGGTGGCTGCAGCGTCGACGGTCGAAGCGGCGGGCCCCGACAGGGTGCTCACGATCTTCGACTCGTGCTACGGCCTCGGCTTCACGCTTCCGCCGATGCTGGCGCCGGGCTGCGGGCCCCGTTCGTTCGGCCATCCCGGAGCGGGCGGCTCGCTCGGCTTCGCAGATCCCGAGGCCGGGCTGGGTTTCGGGTATGTCATGAACCGCATGAGCAACGTTGCGGCCCCGGCTCCCGGCGACGACGGTCAGCCCGGCGCGAACGGCGACCCTCGGACCGTCGGCCTGGTCGAGGCGATCTACCAGGCGCTGTGAACACCGCGTGAGATCCCGCTCCCGGGCTGCGGCCACCTCCATCGTTGCCGCCGCAGCCGGAGAGGCCGCCTCCGCCGAAGTCCCGTCCGAGGTGGCGTCCACCGCCTCTGGCGCTCGACGAGACGAGCGACGGGCCTGGGTCGTGGTCCTGGGCGCGTTCCTCGTGCACCTCCCGGTCTTCGGCACCGTGTACACGTTCACCGTGCTGTTCAACCCCATCAAGACCGAGTTCGCCGTGGGCACGGGCGCCGTGGCCTGGATCTCGTCGATCGCCATCGGGTTCTTCATGGGTTCGCAGGCGATCACCGGGCGTCTCTCGGAGCGCTTCGGTGCCCGGCCGGTGGTGCTGGTCGGCGCGGTGCTGCTCGCCGGCGGATTCGTCATTTCGGCTCAGGCCGACACCATGGCGCACCTGTACCTGAGCTTCGGGGTCATCGTGGGCTGCGCTCAGGGCTGCGTGATCCTCCCGGCCCTCTCGGTGGTGTCGAGGCGCTTCACAGCCAAGCGGGGTATGGCGATCGGGTTCGCGACCGCCGGCTCGGGCGTCGCCAGCCTCGCGGGCGGGCCCATCGTGCAACGCCTCGTCGACGGCCACGGCTGGAGGGGCTCGTTGCAGATCCTCGCCGTGTCGCACTTCGCGCTCCTGGTGATCGGTGCGCTCATGCTCGGCGCTGGCCGCGCGACGGCTCGACGCTCGCACGAGACGTCGCCCTGGCGCGACAAGGCCTTTCGGGTCCTGTACCGCACGGCGTTCTTCGCAGCGGCCCCGTACTTCATCCCGTTCCTGTTCATCGTCCCGTATGCCAAGGAGCACGACATCAGCACGGGGAACGCCGCCGCCCTGGTGTCGCTGATGGGTGCAGCGTCGATCGCCGGGCGGATCAGCCTGGGGACCGCGGCCGATCGCTTCGGCGCGTTCACCATGTACCGCTTGAGCTTGGGGCTCATGGGCCTGACCCTGGCGGTGTGGCCCCTGGTCGAGTCCCTGGGCCCGCTCGCGGTCTTCGCCGCAGTGTTCGCGTTCTCGGCCGGCTCGATCCCCACGCTGTTCCCAGCGGTGGCCGGCGACTACTTCGGTGCCGAGCGCATGGCCTCGGCGGCGGGGCTCCTCGGGACCGCTTCGGCCGTGGGCTCGTTGCTCGGCCCCCCAGCGGCGGGCTGGCTCGTCGACCGCACGGGCTCGTACACGACGACGGCGCTCTCGGGAGCGGCCATCCAGGCCGTCGCGCTGCTCATGACCTTCGGGATGCCCCCCCGACACTCCCAAATGTGCGCGGAAACGCTCACCCCATGAGCATTTCCGCGCACATTTCGGGGAGGTGGGGGGTGCGGGCGGGTCAGGTGCCGCGGGCGAGGCGGGCGTGGGCGTCGACCACGCTGTCGATCATCGCTCGGGCCGCCCAGGCGGCGACGGTCGCCACGCCCACCGCGACGGTGGTTCCCACGGCGACGAGCCAGCGGGGTCCGAACGCGGTGCCGATGACGACGAAGCCCATGATCTGGGTGGCGATCCACCAGGCCCACCAACGCTTGACGAGGGTCAGGCCCGGGTCGCCCGGTGGGAGCAGCCCTTTCGCCGATTGGTACGGAAACCACAAGTTGACGATCGGGATGAACCAGCCGCCGATCGCCCATCCCGGTGAGCGCCGTGACGGGATGTGCAACGCCTGCGCTCCCGTGGCAGCGTTGAAGAACCACATGAGGAACACGACGTAGACGCCGATCATCACCGCGCCGGCGAGCTGCGACGCCGCCGACGCGGCGGTGCTCGAGCTCGACGCGTCGAGCGTGTCGAGGTCGTTCCAGGAGTCGGCGATCCGGCGAAACTGCGACGCGCTCGCGGCGAACTGCACGGCGAACCCCACCGGCGCCACGGCGAGGGCCAGGCGCGCTCGCCGGGCCAGCAACCGCATGCCCTCGACGCTGCTGCGTTCCGGAGCCGAACGGGTGCCGAACGGACCGTACGTGCCACGCGAACCGAGCTGACCGTGCGAACCGTACGGGCCGTACGGCGCGTGATCGCGAACGGCGGTGGCGCCGGTCCAGGCGCGGCCGTCCCACCACCGCAGGCGCGCCGGGTCGGCCGGGTCGTTGTACCAACCGGGTTCGGGCCCGTCCGGGGCCACGGAGCCGAAGGAAGCGGGGGTGTCGTCCACGTGCGTTCGAGGGATCGTCGGGCTGGCTCACCAGCCCCGATCGACCCACTCCTGGACGTGCGGGCGCTCGGTGCCGATGGTGGTGTCGAGCCCGTGCCCGGGCATGACGAGCGTCTCTTCGGGCAAGGTGAACAGGCGCCGGTCGATCGACTCGATGATGAGCGGGAAGTCGCCGTACTCGAACCGGGTCGTGCCCGGCCCTCCGGGGAACAACGTGTCGCCGGTGAACACGATCGGATGCCCCTCGAGCAGGAAGCTCGTCGATCCCGGCGTGTGGCCCGGGTTGTGGATGCTGCGCAACCGGAGCCGACCCACGGTGATCACCTCGTCGTCGTCGATCGTGGTGTCGTAGGTGTCGAGCAAGAAGGTGTCGGCAGCACCGATCGCGATGTCGATGCCGGCATCTCGCAGCGGCACCACCGCCTGCACGTGGTCCCAGTGGCCGTGGGTGGTGAGGACTCGACGGACACCGGCGCTGCGGCACACTTCGAGCAGCAGCTCGTGCTCGTTGGCTGCGTCGACGATCGCCCCGACGCCCGTTCCCTTGCAGCGCACGACGTAGGCATTGTTCTCGAAGCCGCCGACGTCGAGCTTGTCGATGCGCACGTCGGCCGTCTCGTAGTGGGGCGGGCGATTGGCGAGGATGCTCATGCCCCGAGGCTACCGAGCCGAACGTCGGGTGGCCGCCCCGCCGGACATGTTCCGAGCCCGACGACTGGGCTACGGTGCCGCTCGGATGCCGACGGCTGCGTCGCCCGGCCCGTGCCCTGGAGGGACAACCGTGAATTTCGCGTTCAGCGAGGAGCAGGATGCACTGCGCGAGACCGTGCGGAAGTTCATGGAGGAGAAGTCACCCTCCGCCGAGGTCCGGCGCCTCATGGACACGACCGACGGCTATGACACCGCGGTGTGGCGCCAGATGGGCCAGGAGATGGGCCTGCAGGGATTGCACATCCCCGAGGCTTACGGCGGCCAGGGCTTCACGTTCGTCGAGCTCGGTATCGTCCTCGAGGAGATGGGACGGGTGCTCGTGTGCTCGCCGTACTTCTCGACGGTCTGTCTCGGCGCCAACGCCATCCTCAACGCCGGGACCGAAGCGCAAAAGCAGGCCCTCCTGCCTGCCATCGCCGGCGGTGAGCAGATCGCCACGCTGGCCTTCACCGAGCCCGCGGGCAAGTGGGACGCCACGGGCATCGCCATGGAGTACACGGGCTCGGGCGACGTCGTCACGCTCACCGGCACCAAGACCTACGTGATCGACGGGCACACCGCCGACCTGCTCGTGGTGGTGGCCCGCCAGGCGGGCACGACCGGTACCGACGGTCTGTCGTTCTTCACCGTCGCCGGTGACGCCCCCGGCCTCACCCGTACTGCGCTGCAGACGATGGACCAGACCCGCAAGCTCGCCCAGCTCGATTTCGCGGGCGTCTCGGCCCAGCTTCTCGGCGAAGCCGGCTCCGGATGGGCGGCCCTCTCCAAGACGCTCGACCAGGCGGCGATCTGCCTGGCCAACGAGATGGTCGGCGGGGCCCAGAAGGTGCTCGACATGTCGGTGGAGTACGCCAAGGTGCGGGTGCAGTTCGGCCGCCCGATCGGCTCGTTCCAGGCGATCAAGCACAAGTGCGCCGACATGCTGCTCGAGGTCGAGTCGTCGAAGTCGGCGGCGTACTACGCGGCGTGGGCCGCGGCCGAGGACAACGACGAGATGCCGACCGTCGCCTGTCTGGCCAAGGCCTATGTCTCCGACGCCTACTTCCACGCCGCCGCCGAGAACATCCAGATCCACGGCGGCATCGGCTTCACCTGGGAGCACGACGCGCACCTGTACTTCAAGCGGGCCAAGTCGTCCGAGACCTACCTCGGTGACGCCACGTACCACCGCGAGCTGCTCGCCCAGCGCATCGGCATCTGAGCCGGCGGCGCATCCGAGGCCACGGCCACCCGAGCACCCGACCCGTCGAGGCCAGCGCCTCCCGTGGCTGTGATCATCGTGGTGCTCGTCCTGGCGCTGGTGCTGGCGGTGGCCGCGGTGGTCCTGGTGCGTGAACAACGGCGGTGGACGGTCGCTCCTCCTCCAGCGGTCTTCGACATCGATGACGCCGTCGCCTGGGTCGCTCGACGGCTCCCTTCGGCCGTCACGGCCCAGCTCTCCTACGAGGACGTGCGCACCATCATCGAGCTCCAGGTCGAGTACTTCGCCCGTCGGGGTTCCTCGACCAACGGCTCCTCGCCCACGCCTCCCGCGGCGGTCGTCGTCGGAGGGACCGAGACCGTCGAGTTCATCCTCGAACGCACGGCCCGCCGCCCCGAGCCCTTCACGCCCGAGCAGGTGCACTCCGTCGTCGAAGCGCAGCTCGCGTACCTGCGCGAGATCGGTGCCGTCGGTGGGCCGGCCAATCCCGACGATCTCCCCCAGCCGCCCGACTCGCACGAATGAGGTGCACGCTCAGCCCGTCCCGAAAAAGCCCCTTCCCGTCGCTGCGTTGCCGTGCTAGAAAACACGCACCAGAGAAAGGAGGTGGTCCGACGATGCATGATCAACGTCTCGGGACCCTGGAGGTGCACGGCCACTAGGTCGGGTACAGCTGGACCGCCTGGCGGAGTTTCACCGCTGCGCCGTTGTCGATCCGGGGAGGAGCTGGTCCCGCCTCTCACCCCAAACGGCTCGACGATCCTCATCAGCTGAAGATTCTCGAGAAGACCCCCAGGTCCGATACCTGGGGGTCTTCCGCGTTCCGACCCCAGCCCGACCCCAGCTCGACCCCAGCCCGACCCAGCTCGACCAGGAGTGAGTTGAGCGCCCCAGAGGGGGCTCAACTCACTCCTGGTCGTCGATGGGGTGCCAGCTGCCCTCGGGGAGCTTGCCGATCAGGCTCTTGAGTCGAGCCTCGAAGGCCACGTCGGAGAGCACAGGACGGCCGTCGGGGGCATCGACCCGGAGCCCGACGACGGTGGCCGCTGCACCGACGGTCGAGACCACGAAGGGTGCGAGCCAGATGCAGGCCTCGGCGAGCGGTTCGGCGCTCACGGCGGCGTCGATCGTCGCCCAGCCGACGACGCCGGCCCAGCCCGGGGTCACGTCGAGGTCGCCGGCCCATCGCCGATACGGGGCCTTGAGGAGCTCGGCCCGTTCAGCGCCGGCATCGGCCACGAGCCGGAAGCGCCGCTCGAGCGGCGGTTCGGGGAGCACGACGGCCACCTGCTCGCCGGCCTGGAGGGCGTGGATCACGGACGGCCACAGGGCCAGCACGGCCGTGATCTCGGTGTCGGTTGCGTCGGGGTCGGTCACGGGCGGCAGGATACGTCCTCGCCTCGGCCCGCGGCACGGTCGCGGCGACCCCGAGACATGGGCCCTTCGCGCCGAGCATCCCGGCGTCCGACCCGGAGACCGAGTGACCGAGTGACCGAGACCCTGGCGTTCACCCTCGACAGCCACGGCGTCAGCCTCGATGCGCACCTGAGCCGGCCGGCCGGAATCGCCCGGGTGCCCGGGCTGGTGCTGTGCCACGGGTTTCCGAGCGGGCCCCGTGGGGCCGCCACGGCCGGCATCACCTACCCGGAGCTGGGCCTGCGTCTCACGAGGGAGACCGGCTGGGCCGTGCTCACGTTCAACTTCCGGGGGACGGGCGTCTCGGGCGGCAACTTCTCGATCGACGGCTGGCGGGCCGACGTGGCCGCGGCCGTCGACATGCTCGCCGCCCGCGACGACGTGTCGGGGGTGTGGATGGCCGGGGCCAGCACGGGCGGGGCGCTGGCGGTCGTGCACTCGGCCGACGACGAGCGCATCAGGGGCGTGGCGATCCTGGGCTCGCCGGCGACGCTGCGTCACTGGGTCGGCGATGCCGCGGCCTTCCTCGTGCACGCTCGCAACATCGGCATCATCCGCGATCCGGCCTTCCCCCCCGATCCGGTGGCCTGGGCGGCCGCCATCGCCTCGCTCGACCCGCTGGCGGCAGCCACGCGCCTGGCCCCGCGGTCGTTGCTGATCGTGCACGGCAGCGACGACGAGGTCGTCCCCATCGTCGACGCCCGGGCGTACGCCGCCGCCGCGGCGGGTCATGCCGAGCTGCGCATCGTCCAGGCCGGTGGTCCCCGCCTGCGGCACGATCCCCGAGCCGTCGCCACGCTCATCGGCTGGCTGGCCCGCCAGAGCACCTGAGCCCCGTCGGCGACCTGAGAAACCTGGTACTCGAACATGGTGGGTCCTTCTGTCGGGTGGTTCCGTCGTGGTATGACGACGTCCGAGCGGACTATGCCAGGGGGTCTGCGTCGTCTGTCGGGAAGAACAACGACTCGATGGGCTGATCGAAGACGGCGGCGATCTTGAAGGCAAGGGGGAGGCTGGGGTCGTAGCGGCCGGTCTCGACGGCGTTGACCGTCTGGCGCGACACGTCGAGGCGGTCGGCCAGATCGG
>VFJJ01000163.1 GCA_009886115.1 Actinomycetota bacterium | reverse complement strand
TGCATGGAGCAGATCGCAGCCGGCGTCGACGACGGTGCTGAGCTGCGCGGCCTGATCTGCGAGAAGCCCCTGGGACGGAACCTGGCCGAAGCCCGTCACGTGGCGGCGCTGGCCCGCCGCACCGGTGTTCCCACGGCGTACTTCGAGAACCAGGTGCACATGCCGTCGGTCGCGACGGCGCGGCTCCAACTCGCCGGCGTGGCCGAGTCGATGGGGCCGGTCGCGCTCGCCCGGTCCCGGTGTCGGTGTCGGCTGACGTGGGCCTGTTGAAGTGGGGACGTCCCCGATGGCGGGCCGAGCTGCTCGAGCGCTATGGCGTCGACTACTCGCGAGCCCCGGCCGAGGATTTCGCGACCGGAATCGTCACCTACCTCGACCCCGACACCGGCCAGCAGTCGATGGCCCAGTTCACGGTGTCGTGGATGTACGACAAGCAAGGGCTCCGGCTCCTGATCGATGCGATCGGCCCCGGCTACGCCTTCGAGACCAACTCGCTCCGGTCGCCCCTCGAGGTCTTCATCGCCGACGGCGCAACGGGTTCGGTGGCTGACGCCGAGGCGGCGCTGGAGAAGTCGACCGCCTCGCAGGGCCTGCTCGCCATCCAACCCAACGAGCCCGACCTGTACGGCTACGTCGACGAGAACTGGGAGCTCTCGGGTTGCACGGAGCGACCCCGGCCGAGCTCACGCCCATCGCGGCGCCGTATCGAGCCCACGCCGCGGTCCGACCCGCGACTCAGACCCCGTCGCGGCGGAAGACCTGACCGCCCTTCATCACGAAGCGGACCCGCTCGGTGGCGGTGATGTCTTCGAGCGGGTTGCCGTCGAGGCCGATCACGTCGGCGAGCAGCCCGGCCTGAAGGCGGGCGCGGTCGGTGACGTCGATCAGCTCGGCCGAGACGATCGTCGCCGCCCGGATGGCCTGGAGCGGGGTCATGCCCCGGTTGACCAGCGCGATGAGCTCCTTGGCGTTCCGGCCGTGTGGGATGGCCGGAGCGTCGGTGCCACAGGCGATCTTGGCGCCCAGGGCGATGGCCTTGCTGATCGTCTCCCTGGCCCGCGGGAACACCTCGGCCGCCTTGGCCTGGAGCGCGGGTGCGGCCCGCGACACGTCCATGCCGTCGGCCAGGTAGGTGGTGGCCACCAAGAAGGTGCCGCGCTCGACGAACAGCGCCAGCGTCTCGTCGCTCATCAGCGAGCCGTGCTCGATGCAGTCGATCCCGGCTTCGATGCACGCCCGGATGCCGGCGTCGCCGTGGGCGTGAGCCGCGATCCTCAAGCCCGCCCGGTGGGCCTCGTCGGCGGCCGCGCGCAGCTCGTCGGCGGAGTACTGCTGCGCGCCGGCCGGGCCGGTGTGCGACATGACCCCTCCCGATGCGCACACCTTGATGACCTGGGCGCCGTGCTTGATCTGGTACCGGACCGCCTTGCGGACCTCGTCGACGCCGTTGGCGATGCCTTCTTCGACGGTGAGCGGTAGCACGTGGGGCGCGAACGCAGCGAACATCGTCGGATCGAGATGGCCGCCCGTGGGGCAGATCGCATGACCCGCTGGCACCACCCGGGGGCCCTCGATCCAGCCGAGGTCGATGGCCTTCTTGAGCGCCACGTCGAGGAGGAGCCCGCCGGTCTGGATGAACAGGCCGAGGTTGCGCACCGTCGTGAAGCCCGCCCGCAGCGTGCGCCGGGCGTTCACCACCGCCCGCAGCGTGCGCACGGCCGGGTCGTCCTGCACGGCATTCAACGCGCTCTCGTGATCGGGCCCACCGAGGAGCAGGTTCACCTCCATGTCCATCAACCCGGGGAGCAGCGTGAGATCGCCGAGATCGATCACCTCGGCGTCGGAGGGCACCGAGCTCGGTGCCACCTCGACGATGCGCTCGCCCAGGATCAGGAGGTCGCCCGGCGTCACCATCTCGCCCGAGTCGACGTCGAGCATGCGGGCGCTGATCAGGTGGACGGGTCGTTCGGGGGCCTTCGGTCGAGCCACGGTGGTGCTCCTTCGCAGGCTTCGTCGGCTTCGCGGGCTTCGTCGGCGGACGACGGGGCTGGGCTGCTGGCAATCACGGTAGCACTGGGTGATAACGTCGTTCTCGCACACGGAGTGAGGAGAGGTTCGCTCCGCCGCGGACCGATCGCCAGCCCGGGAGGGCGCCATGACCCCGCTGACCACGGAGAAGCTCAGCCCCACCGTGGGTGTGCAGGTGATCGGCGCCGACTGCGAGCGATTGCTGAGCGACGCCACCATGCCCGGCTGGTGCCTCGACGCGCTCGAGGCCAACGGCGTGCTCCTCTTTCGCGATCTGCACATCGACGACCCGGCCCAGGTGGCGTTCAGCTCGCGGCTGGGCCGGCTCGAGATGCTCGGCCACGGTGAGCATCCCGAGATCTTCGTCGTCACCCTCGACCCGGCGAAGAACCGGGCCGCTGCCTACCTGCGGGGCACGTTCGACTGGCACATCGACGGGATGACCGAGGACATCCCGATCATGGCCTCACTGCTCAGCGCTCGTGCCGTGGCCGAGACCGGCGGCGAGACCGAGTTCGCCAGCGCCTACGCGGCGTACGACGACCTGAGCGGCGACGAGAAGGAGCGGTTCGCCGACGTGAGGGTGGTGCACACCTTCGAGGCGGCCCAACGGCTCTCCAACCCCGATCCCTCGCCCGACGAGCTGGCCATGTGGCGCCGGCGCGCCCCGAAGGTGCATCCGCTGGTGTGGACCCACGTGTCGGGTCGGCGCTCACTCGTGCTGAGCGCCACGGCGTCACACGTCGAGGGGATGGACCTCGAAGCCAGTCGGGCGTTCCTCGGCGAGCTGCTCATCCGGGCGACGGCGCCCGAGCGGGTGTACCGCCACACCTGGCAGGTGGGCGACCTGGTCATCTGGGACAACCGCGGCGTGCTCCACCGGGCCTGCCCGTACCGTGCCGACTCGTCCCGTGAGATGCATCGCACCACGCTCTACGGCGACGAGCCGATCCGATGAGCCACCTGCGAGAATGATGTTCTCTCCAATGGAGACGCGTGATATCTTCGCCGCGTCGACTGGTCGACACCGCGACGGATAGGAGCGCACGACCATGGCCCACTTCGCGAAGCCCGCTGAAGGAAGTTGGACCGAGCACTACCCCGAGCTCGGCACGGGCCCCGTGAACTACGAGGACTCGATCTCGCCGGCGTGGTACGAACGCGAGCGTGACGCCATCTTCACCCGCACCTGGCTGAGCATCGGGCGGGTCGAGCAGCTCCCGCGGGTCGGGAGCTACTTCACCAAGGAGATCCACGCGGCGCGCACGTCGATCGTCGTGGTGCGCGCCGCCGACGGGTCCTTGCGGGCCTTCCACAACATGTGCCGCCACCGGGGCAACAAGCTGGTGTGGCAGGACTTCCCGCGGGAGGAGACGAGCGGCACGTGCCGGCAGTTCACCTGCAAGTACCACGGCTGGCGCTACGACCTCGAGGGCCAGCTCACGTTCATCCAGCAGGAGTCGGAGTTCTTCGACGTCGACAAGGCCGACTACCCGCTCGTGGGGGTTCAGGTCGACGTGTGGGCGGGATTCATCTTCGTGAATCTCGACGCGGGAAACACGACCTCGCTGCGCGAGTTCCTCGCCGAGCTCGGCGCCGGGCTCGAGGACTATCCATTCGACAAGATGACCCAGGTCACCACGTATCGGGCCGAGATCGCGAGCAACTGGAAGCTCTTCATCGACGCGTTCATGGAGTTCTATCACGCGCCTGTTCTGCACATGAAACAAGCCGTATCCGAGGAATCGTCAAAGCTGGCGTCGTTCGGATACGAAGGTCTGCACTACGAGATCAAGGGCCCCCACGGCATGATCTCGTCGTGGGGCGGCATGTCGCCCCCCAAGGACCTCAGCATGGTGAAACCCGTCGAGCGAGCGCTGCGGAGCGGCCTGTTCGGCCCGTGGGACGCCCCCGACATCGGCGAGCTGCCCCCGGGCGTGAACCCGTCGCAGAGCAGGGTGTGGGGCGAAGACTCGTTCCTTTTCTTCCCGAACTTCATGGTCCTCATCTGGAAGCCGAACTGGTATCTCACCTACCACTACTGGCCCACATCACACAACACGCACACCTTCGAATGCAGCTTGGGTTTCGTGCCGCCCCGGAACGCCCGGGAGCGCTTGGCCCAAGAGCTCGCAGCCTCCACGTTCAAGGAATACAGCCTCCAGGACGGCAACACCCTCGAAGCCACGCAGACGGCGCTCGAGTCGCGCGTCGTCACCGAGTTCCCCTTGTGCGATCAGGAGATCATGATCCGTCATCTCCACAAGGCGGTGCGCGACGCGGTGCTCGCCCACGAGGGGCGAGCCTCCGAGACCCCCGTTCGCGTCGGGAGCCGACCCTCGAGCACGGCGGCCCGGGCATGAGCATCCGCACCGCCAACACCACCATGCTGCCCTTCGAGTTCGCGGATCTCGAGCCCTTCGCCGACTGGGCGCTCCCGCTCGAGGGTCAGCGCTACGCCAAGCGTCTCACCAGCTCCATGGACGAGCTCCAGGCCTTCTACGACGCGGCCTTCCCCCGCATCGACGACGCCGTGGCGTACCTCGACCGGTACCCGCTGAACGCGCTGCCCGTCGACGCCTCGCGCCTGCTGTGGCTCTACTGCTCGCTGGTGACGGTCACGTTCCCGATCGAGGTGTGGCACCAGCCCAACGTCCCCGATGCCGGAGCCTCCAGCATCGACTGCGTGGTCGAGTTCCCGTCCTGACTGACACCAACGTGCGGGCTTTCGCACGGCTTCGGATCTCTCAACGAGCCATCTGAACGAGGAGGGGTCATGGACCCTGCGCACATCGCCGATTTCCTGGCCATATCGGAGTTGACCACCCGGTATGCCACCCATCTCAGCCGGGGCGAGGCGGATGCCGTCGGGGCGCTGTTCACCGAGGACGGCGTCTACCAGGCCTTCGGCGAGAGCTACACGCCCGTCGAGCTGCCCCACCTCGTCCGCAGCGCGCCCCGCGGACAGCTCATCGTCAACGCCCCGCTGGTGAGCATCGTCGGCGACTCGGCGACCGGTAGCCAGCACTACATCTTCGTGGCCCAGCAGACCCACGAGATGCGGCTGGCGTGGTACACCGACGAGTACCGCAAGACGGCAGACGGTTGGCGCTTCGTGAGCCGATCGACGACCTTCCTGCGTCGTAGCGGCGCCCTCGACGCTGGCCGCGAGCACGATCCGGTCCGCTTCAACACCGACTGACCGACCGACTGCCTGCCTGAAGCTCCCGCTCGGTCAGGCGCCCATGCCGCGGAGGCAGAACTCCCACATCTCCTCGGCGCGGTCGGCCCGGTCGACCCCGTCGTCGGGGGTGCCACGCGACGGCGTGGCGAAGGCACAGAACATCGTGGACTGCATCACGGTGGCGGCCAAGTGGTTGGGATTGCCCGGCCGCAGGACTCCGTGCTGCTGCGCCTCGGTCACGAGCGCCACGAGCGGCTCGAACAGCGCCATGCTGGCCGCAGCCACCCGCCCGGGATCGGCGCTCATCTGTCCGAACACGAAGTCGGCCATGGCTCGGATCGTGAGCCCCGGTGTAGGGGGAGCCTCCGACGGCTCCCGCACCGACCACTCGTAGAGCGTCACGACGAATCGCCGGAGCCGATCGAGCACCTCGCCGTCGTCGCCGACGACCTCGCGCATGCGAAGCGCCGTGGCGTGCATGGCTTCCTCGTACACGGCCAGCAACAGGTGCTGCTTGCCGTCGAACGACTGGTAGAAGCTCCGCAGCGACTGCCCGGATCGCTCGACGACCTCCTGAACGGTGAAGTCCAGCCCGCCCTTTTCGCTGATGAGCTCGGTGGCAGCGTCGAGATAGCGCTGCACACGGTGCTCGGCGCGGGCGCGGGCGCCGTCGAGCGAGCGGGCGACGGCCTGCTCGCGCCAGGGCACCGTGCTGGCGGCAGCCACCTCGGGTGACGGCCCGGGCTGCGCCGGCGTGTCGTCGGTTCGCTTCATCGTCAGCCTCGCCCGTCGATCGGGGGCAGGCGGTTGTGCGCGATCTCTGGATCGGGCTGGAGACCGAAGCAGTTGAATGCCAGCGCCAGGGTGTCGTACGCGCCTGCGGTGAACACCAGGTCCATGAGCTGCCGATCGTCGAGTCGGGTCGCGAGCTGGCGCCACGTGCCTGCGCTCATCACGCCGTCATGATGGAGCTCGTCGACGGCTCGCAGCACGGCAACATCGTGCTCGGTCCAGCCGCCAGCGTCGGGGGCGGCGTCCGGAGCCGCGTCGGGACCGGGTGATCCCGAAGGCCCGATGCGGGCCGTGCGCCCGATGCGCTCGATCGCCTCGGGCGAGATCCCCACCGACACGGCCACCGGCACGTGCTGAGCCCACTCGTACTCGCTGCGCCGCAGCGCGGCGACCCGCAGCACCACGAGCTCACGTTCGCGCTCGGAGAGCGTGGAGAAATAGAGGATGTGACGGTTGAACTGGTGCCAGGCCTTGGTGAGCGCCGGATGGCGGGCCATGGGACCGAACGCCGCCGCGGTTCGAGCGCCCCCCTTCTTGCGATCGTCCTTGCGTTGCGCGAAGACCGAGTCGGCCGGTGGGCGCATGGGCTCGAAGGCGTCGAACACGTCCTGGTCCCACTCCGCGAGGGGCAGGGGAGCGATGTAGAGCGCGCGCTCAGGTGACTCGTCCACCGTTGACTCCGATCACCTGGCCGGTCACGTAGCCGGCCTCGTCGGAAACCAGGAAGGCGCACGTGGCCGCCACGTCCTCGGGCCGCCCGACCCGTCTGACCGGGGTGCGCTGCTCGTGCTCGGCCACCGTGCCCCCGAGTCGGCCCCGTTCCTCGGCCAGGCGCAGCATGGGCGTGTCGATGAAGCTCGGCGGAATGGTGTTGACCGTGATCCCCTTGGGCCCGAACTCCTTGGCCAGCGACTTGGTGAGGCCGATGACCCCGGCCTTGGCCGCCACGTAAGGGGCCAGGTACTCCTGGCCGCCCTGGGCGCTCGACGACGAGATGTTGACGATCCGGCCGAACCCGGCCTCGATCATGTGGGGCAGGGCGGCCTGGCAGCAGTGGAAGGTGCCCGTGAGGTTGACGGCGATGATCGCGTCCCACGTCTCGACGGTGAAGCGCAGGAACGCCCCGAACGCCTCGCGGCCGGCGTTGTTCACCAGGATCACAGGCGGTCCGAGCTCGGCGACGGTGCAGACCACGGCAGCATCGACCGCCGCCCGATCGGTCACGTCGACCTCGCAGGCGATGACCCGATGACCGGCGCCGGTCAGCTCGAGTGCTGCGGCGTCGGCCGCGTTGGCGGCGAGGTCGAAGATCGCCACCGCGGCACCGTCGCGAGCCAGCCTGGTCGCAATGGCCAGGCCGATGCCCGACGCTGCTCCGGTGACGATGGCGACGCGGCCGTCGAGGGACATGATCCCGAGCGTAGTGCTGTCGTGGCGGCGCGAAAGCGTTCCTCACGCGCCTGGAGAACGCTGTTCTTCCACCAGGAGACGGGATATCGTGCGCGATGCGACTCGGCCTCATGATCGGACCGGAACGGGGGCGCTACGCCACCAAGGTCGATCGGATGCTCGCCGACGCCGTCTGGGCCGACGACGTCGGCTTCGCCTCGGTCTGGGTGCCCCAGATCCCCGACGAGTTCGACGCCATGACCGCGGTCGCCGCGCTGGGCATGCGGACCACGCGCATCGAGATCGGCACTGCCGTCGTGCCCATCCAGACCCGGCACCCGGTCGCGCTCGTGCAACAGGCCCTGTCGACCCAGATGATCTGCGGTGGTCGGTTCACGCTCGGGATCGGTCCGTCGCACGATTGGATCGTGGCCGACATGCTCGGCCTGTCCTACGACCGTCCGGCTGCCCAGGTGGCATCGCTTCTCGACGTGCTCGACGCGGCCTTTGCCGGCCCGGCGCAGATCGATGTCGAGAACGAGCACCACCGAATCCACAATCGCATCGACATCACCGATCAGCCCGGCCCGTCGGTGCTCGTCTCCGCGCTGGGGCCGGTGATGTTGCGGCTGGCCGGCGAGCGGACCGACGGCACCATCTTGTGGCTGGCTGACGAGAAGGCCATCGGCGAGTTCATCGCCCCGCGCGTGAACGCCGCGGCGAGCGTCGCCGGCCGCCCCGCTCCGCGTGTGGTGGCCGGGGTCCCGGTGTGCCTCTGCAGCAGCGACGAGGTCGACCGGGCCCGCGCACGCGCCAACCGCGTGCTCTCAGAAGCCGAGATCTCGCCGAACTACCAGCGCCTGCTCGATCGCGGCAACGCCACGAGGGTGGGCGACATCATGGCCGCCGGCGACGAGTTGGCCGTGTTGGCCCGGCTGCGCGCCTTCGCCGACGCCGGCGCGACCGACGTGTCGCTGCGGGTCGTGCCCATCGGCGACGACCGCGACGAGCTGCT
The DNA here is from genome assembly GCA_009886115.1 of Actinomycetota bacterium. Taxonomy (GTDB): domain Bacteria; phylum Actinomycetota; class Acidimicrobiia; order IMCC26256; family VFJJ01; genus VFJJ01. The sequence goes on along the minus strand of VFJJ01000163.1, from coordinate 10,954 downwards.
TGCTTCGATGCGGCGTACCCGCGACTTCCTGGCCGATCTGGCCCCGGAGATCTGAGGCCCAGCCCCCGGCAAGCCCCCAAGCGCCAACTGTCAGCGTGGCGGGCCGAATCCGGCCCGCCACGCTGACAGTTGCGGTTTCGGGAAGCCCGTCAAGGCTCGTAGACGACGCGCACCAGAGGCGTGGTGGGCACGCTCTGGCACGTGAGCACCCAACCCTCGGCCACCTCCTCGGGAGACAACGCGTCGTTGGCCCGCATCCGCACCTCGCCCTCGGACACCCGGGCCATGCAGGTGGCGCAGTTGCCCAGCTGGCACGAGAACGGCGGGTTGAGACCGCCCCGTCTCGCGGTGTCGAGGATGGTGTCACCGGGGCGATGCGCAAGCTCGCGCGTGATGCCCTGCAACGTGAGCACCACGGTGCCGGTCTCGGCTCCGGGCGCGGGGCTCGGGCCGGCGGCGACGGCGGTGAGGTCGGGGGTGACGAAGCGCTCGGACAGCACCAGCTCGGCTGCGACGCCGGCTCGGCCGAGTGCCGCTTCGACCAGGTCCATGAACGGGGTCGGTCCGCACAGGTACACGTGGGCGTCGGTGTCGCCAGCCAGCAACGCCGAGATCGCGCGCTCGGTCACGAAGCCGTCGATGTCGTCGAGATGGTGGTGGATCGACAGCCGCTCGGGGTGGACGGCCTCGAGTGCTGCGAGCTCGGCTGCGAAGATCACCGATCGCCGGTCGCGGTTGGCGTACAGCAGGCGGACCGGGCGGTCGGTCGTGGCCAGCGTGGCCTTCACGATCGACAGGACGGGCGTGATTCCGCTCCCGGCGGTGAAGGCGACGAGGGGACCGGGCTCGTCGACCACCAGGAAGCTCCCCGCCGGTGCAGTGGCTTCGAGCACGTCACCGACGGCCACGGTGTCGATCAGCCAGTTCGAGCCCAGGCCTCCGGCCACCCGTTTCACCGTGGTGCGCAACGGCTCGCCGGTATCGGGTGCGCTCGACATCGAGTAGCACCGAAGCGCGGGCTCATCGCCCACGGGCAGGCGGAACGTCAGGTACTGGCCCGCTGCGTACGTGTACGACGGCCGCAGCTCGAGGGGCACGTCGAGCACGTACGAGCGGGCATCTGCGGTCTCCTCGACGACGGCGACCACGGTGAGAGGGTGGAATCCCCGGCGGACGGGTTCGGTCATGCGGAGCTCGAGCCGTCGGCCCGGTCGCCTTCGATTCCGCCGACGACCCGAGCACCCCCCAGATCCCCGTGCGACACCTGCGAGAACGCCGCTATCACCACAGGAGAAGATAGCTCGCTCAATCATCGGCGGTGGGCGGCCGAGTGTCGGCGGTCGCGTCTCGGCGGTCGGGTGTCGGGGCACGGTTCACAGGTCACAGGTCGATGACGCGAGGGACCGTCCGATCGGCCAGCAGACCGGCACCGAGCTCGCGGGTGAGCGAGCGCGCCGAGCCGAACAGCCCGTCGAGGGCGATGGTGCGGAGGAGGAACCGGTGGAGCTCGTGCTCGCGGGTGAACCCGATCCCGGCCAGCACCTGCTGGCAGTGCACCGCGGCTGCCGACGCCGCTCGGCCGGCGAGCACCTTGGCCAGCGCGGCCGTGACGGGCGACGGCGTGTGGTGGGCGGCATCGAGCGCAGCCTCCGCCGCCTCGACCGCAACGAGGACCTCGGCCAGCTTGTGGCGCACGGCCTGGAACGACGCGATGGACCGTCCGAACTGCATGCGGCCCCGGGCGTGGTCGCACGCCAGATCGAGCATCGTGCGGCAGGCCCCGGTGATCTCGTGGCCCAACGCCACCCGAGCGATGTCGACGGCCGCCGACCACGGGGCGGGCGCCGGTTCGCCCACCGGCTCGGCGCGGCCCGACACCACGCGGAGACCGAGCGAGGGGTCGATCCCCGAGACGGCTTCGAGGCGCAGGTCGGTCGTGCGCACGAGGACGGCCTGCCCGTCTGTACAGGCCACCAGCACGGTGGGTGCTCCGACGGTGCTGGCGAGGGCCAGGCCGGCCACGATGACCTGACGGCCTTCGGCCGCGCCGCGAACGCCGGGGGCGACGGCGGTCCCGTAGGCCGGGAGCATCACGGCCACCCCGGGCTCGTGGCCCAGGGCCGTGGCGATCACGTCGGCCAGGCACGACGAGCGCACGTTGGCGCGGCCCAGCGCGTCGAACACGACGGCCGTCGCTGTGTGGGGCTCGGCCGCCAGCATGTCGTGCCAGCCCAGCTCGACGAGCACGTCGTAGCCGTCGCCGCCGCGCCGGCTCGCGAGGCCCTGGGCCACGGTGGCGATCAGCAGATCGCGTTCGGCGTCGTCGACGAGGGAGCCGTCCATCAGACGTCGTCTCCGAGATGGAGCAGGCGCTTGGCGATGATGTTGCGCTGGATCTCGGCCGTGCCGCCGTAGATGGTGGCCGCGCGCGAGTAGAGGAAGCTGTCGCGCCAGCGCAGGGCCTCAGGGTCGGCGGCCAGCTCGATGGTCCCGGCGGGGAGGAGCTCACGGGCCGCGTCGAAGAGCCGTTGCTCGGCCGCCGCCACGAGCACCTTGTCGACCGACGTCTCAGCACCGAGCTCGTGGCCGGCGGCGAGGCGGTGCTGCGTGCGGTGGGACCGGGCCCGCAGGGCGTACAGCGCAACGAAGGCCTCGCCCACGACCGTCTCGGTGTGGGGATCGGGCTCCACCTGCTCGATGAGCGCCGTGAGGCGACCGCGCAGGTAGGCGGTGCGATGCCAGAAGCACGAGGAGCGCTCGTACGGGAGGAGGCTCATGGCGACGTTCCAGCCGCCGTCGACCGTCCCCAGCATGCGATCGGCGGGGATCCTCACGCCATCGAAGTACACCTCGGCGAACTCGTCGTCGCCGCTGATGATCGAGAACGGGCGGACGGTGATGCCCGGGGTGTCCATGTCGACGAAGAAGGCGGTGATGCCCCGGTGGCGCGACTCGGGCGTCCCCGTGCGGGTGAGCAGCACGCAGCGCCGCGAGTGCTGCGCCAGGGACGTCCAGAGCTTCTGGCCGCTGACGATCCAGTCGTCGCGGTCGGGGGTGGCCCGACACGACAGCGACGAGAGGTCGGAGCCGGTGTCGGGCTCGGAGAAGCCCTGGCACCACATCTCGTCGCCCGACAGGATGCGGGGGAGGAAGGCTGCCGCCAGCTCGGGCGACGCGAAGTCGACGACCGTGGGGGCGAGGACCTCGGTCATCGAGAAGTATCCGGGCTGCACCAGGTCGCGCTCGGTGACCGCTTCCCCGAGGACGGCTCGCAGGAGCGAGCTGCCCCCGGTGCCGCCGGCTCGCTCGGGCCAGCCCCACTGCATCCAACCGGCGTCGAAGAGCCGACGCTTCACCTTCGCGAGTTGGGTCATCTGCTGGTCGAGTGTGCCCGCGCCGGGGAACGCCGGCGCCAGCTCGGCTGCGTGATCGTCGAGCCACGACTCCAGGTGCTGACGGAACGTCTCGACCTCCACGGCGCAGAATCTATCGGCGCGACCGCGGGCGCTCCCCCGTTCGATCGTGCCGGCGCGCCTCGTCGAGAAGCGCGACGATGCTCGACGGCGTGAGCGGTAGACGCGTCAGGGTGATGCCGAAGGGCGCGAGCGCGTCGGCCACGGCGTTCACGACGGCGGGCGGCGCCCCGATCGCGCCGCCTTCGCCGACGCCCTTGAAGCCGCCGGGCCCGAGGCTGGGCGTCTCGATGCGCCAGTGCTCGATAGCCGGCACCTCCACCGCCGAGGGCACCAGGTAGTCGACCAACGTCGTGGCGAGCGGCGTGCCGGCGTCGTCGTAGGCCAGGTGCTCGTAGAGCGCGTTGCCGATGCCCTGCGCCACGCCGCCGGCGATCTGGCCCTCCACCACGTCGGGGTTGATCATCGGTCCGCAGTCCTCGCTCACGATGTAGCGCAGGAGCTCGACCCGACCGGTCATCACGTCGACCTCGCACGTGCACACGTGGGCGGCGTTCACCCAGATCGACGCGCTCGTCGCGCTGTACCGGGCGCTCGCCTCGAGCCCGGCCGGCACACCGGCCGGCAGCGCGCGCGGCTCGAAGTACGCGAGCGCGGCGATCTCCGCCAGCGAGATGCCCACCGCCGGCGAGCCGCGCACGGTGGCGCGGCTGTCGCCGAGCTCGATGTCGTCGATGGCCGCCTCGAGGCGGTGCGCCGCGATGGCGCGGATGCGGTCCCGCAGGATGGTCGCGGTCTCGAGTACGGCCCCCGCGGTCATCGAAGCGCTGCGACTGCCCGCCGTACCCGCGCCGAAGCCGGTGAGCGCGGTGTCGCCCTGGATCGTGTTGACGTCCTCGATCAGCACGCCGAGCGCGTCGGCCGTCAGCTGCACCACGGTCGTCTCGAGGCTGTTGCCGGTGGAGCCGCCGGCGATGTACACGTTGACCGTGCCCGACGGCTCGATGCGGATCGTGGCGGCCTCGGTGCCGTAGCTGCCGGAGCCCGGTGTCGACGGCTCGACGTAGCTCGACATCCCGACGCCGAGGTAGCGGCCGGCGGCGCGGGCCGCTCCCTGCTCGGAGCGGAACGACTCGTAGTCGAGCGCGGCGAGCGCCTGCTCGAACGTGTCGAGCGGGGAGATGCGGTCGTACGTCATGCCGTTCGGGTTGCGGTACGGCAGCTCGTCGCGGCGCAGCAGGTTGCGGCGCCGAAGCTCGGCCGGGTCGATGCCCATGCGGCGAGCGGCGATGTCGAGCATCACCTCGCGAGCCAGCGACTCGAACTGCCACGGCCCGCGGTACGCCGCCCGTCCCACCGTGTTGGTGTAGATCGACGTGGCCGAGAAGCCCGCCCGCGCCACCCGGTACGGACCCGGGAACAGCATGCCCACCGCAGCCGCGGTGTTCACCGGCCAGGGCGTCGGGTAGGCGCCGCAATCGGCGACGAAATCGAGGTACGCGGCCTCGATCGCGCCGTCCCCGTCGAACGCCAGCGTCGCCGTGCCGTGCTCGTGACGCGACTGGCCCGCGGCGAGCAGGTTCTCGCGGCGCTCCTCGACCCACTTCAGCGGCGCGCCCACCTTCGGCGCCGCGAGCATCAGGCACATCTCGTCGCGCTGCACGAGCACCTTCTGGCCGAAGCCACCACCCGTGTCGCGCGCGATGACGCGGATGCGATGCTCGGGCAGGCCGAGCAGACGTGAGCAGAACAAGCGCACGTCGTGCGGCGCCTGCGTGGCCGCGTGGATCGTGAGCTCACCGGTTGCGGCCGTGTGGTCGACGATCAGGGCCCGACCTTCCATCGGCGCTGGCGTGCACGCCTGCTGGTGGATCGTCTCGCGCACCACGTACGCGGCCGAGGCGAGCGCATCTTCGATGGCCGAGAGGAGACGACCCGTGATCGTTCCGACGACGTTGGAACCGTGGCGCTCGTGCACGAGCGTGGCGTCGTGCTCGGCCGTCGTGTAGTCGACGACCGCGGGCCACGGCTCGTAGTCGACGTCGACGAGCTCGGCCGCGTCCTCGGCGACGGCACGGCTCTCGGCCACCACCAGCGCCACGGCGTCACCGACGAAACGGACCTGGTCGTCGGCGAGGGGCGGCCGCGGTGTCTCGGGGCCCGCCCGACCGATCGACGTGTGCCACTGCTCCTTGACCGCGGGGTTCAGGTCGGCCGCGGTGAACACGAAACGCACCCCGGCCACCGCGAGCGCAGCCGACGTGTCGATCGATCGGATCCCGGCTCGGGCGAAGGGGCTGCGGACGAAGCACGCATGCAACATCCCGGGGAGCACGATGTCGTCGACGAACGTTCCTCGCCCGGCGACGAGGCGGGCGTCCTCGACGCGAGCAACGCGTGCCCCCACGTAGCGGGCGGCGCCGAAGCTGAGGTCGGAGGTCATGCGGGCGACATCGAGGCTCGGATCACGCCGGCGAGTCGGAACACCCGGAACACTCGGAACACTCGGAACACTCGGAACACTCGGAACACTCGGAACACTCGGAACACCCGGGTCACTCAGGCCAACAGTGCGCTGCGACCGCCGTCGACCGGGATGACAGCACCGGTGACGAACGACGCGCGGTCGGACACCAGGAACGCCGCGAGCTCCGCGACCTCGTTCGGCTGGCCCAGGCGTCGCAGCGGCGTCTTCTCCCAGGCGTCGGGACGCTGGTCGAGCGTTGCGCCCATGATCTCGGTCTGGATGAATCCCGGGCAGATCGCGTTGACGCGGATGCCCTTGCGCCCGTACTCGACGGCCGCCACCTTGGTCATCGCGATCACGCCCGCCTTGGCGGCTGCGTAGACGCTCGTGGCCATCGACCCGTTGAGGCCGCCGATCGACGACCAGTTCACGATCGCTCCGCCGTTGCCGGCCGCGACCATGGCCCGGATGCCGTGCTTGAGCCCGAGGAGGACGCCCCGCAGGTCGATGTCCATCGTGCGGTCGTAGTGCTCCATGGTGACGTCGGTGAGCATGACGCCCTCGGCGATGCCGGCGACGTTCAGCAGGGCGTCGATGCGGCCGAACTCCTCGACGGCGCTGCGGATCATGGCCTCGACGTCGGCCTCGCGTGTGACGTCGCAGTGGACGGCCAGCACGCCCGTGCCCACCTCGGCGGCGGTGTCCTCCTCGGCGCCGCTGATGTCGGCCGCGACGACCCGGGCACCCTCGCGCACGAAGATCTGCACCGAGGCCTTCGCCATGCCGGATCCGGCGCCGGTGATCACCGCGACCTTGCCGTCCAACAACCCCACGCCGACGCTCCTCCCGATGGCACGTTCTTCACCCGACGCCGCGACTGTGACATCGGGGCCACCGGTGCGCCAACTTCCCGAACGCTCCCGGCCGGGTCACCGAGCCGGCCGGTCCGTCGAGGCTCACGCCCCGCCTTCGTCGAAGCCTGTGCGCTGAGCTCGACCGGGCCCGAACCGCGCCGTCAGGCCATCGCGGGTCGGGTGCCGGGACGGAGCTCGGGCGCGTCGAGCTGGACCTCGTCGATGCGGATGGGCGTCCCGTTGACGAGCACGTGCCGCACGCCGGTGGGTTCCTCGGCGGTGAGACGTTCGGCGTCGGCCGGGAAGTCGCGGACGCGACGCACGGGCCCGGGGCCCACGGTCTGCGGATCGAACACGCACACGTCGGCCCAGTGACCCTCACGCAGATAGCCCCGGCGCACGAAGCCGAAGATGTCGGCTGCTTCGCCGCTCATCTTGCGGACGGCCCGCTCGAGCGGCATGAGCTCGCGCTCGCGCACCCAGGTGCCGAGCAGGTCGGTGTACAGCGGCGCGTCGCAGAGCTGCCCGAGGTGCGCTCCCGCATCCGACAAGCCCAGCACCGTCTGCCCGAGGGTGAGCAGGTGACCGACCGCTTCGATGTCGTCGTTGGCGATCGAGATGCGAAAGCGCGTCGTGAGGTCCTCGGCCAGCGCCAGCTCGCACATCACGTCGAGCGGGCCGGTGCCGCGCTCGCGGGCCAGCTCGTCGACGCTTCGGCCTTCGAGCTCGTGGAATCGCTCCGACTGGGAGACCTCGCAGGTCTCCCAGCGCGGCTTCATCGACACCTGTTCGAGGTCGGCGACCGCTCGTTGGCGCCAGCGGGGATCGCGGTAGGCGGTGATCCGTTCCTCGCGGCTGCGTTGCATCAGGTCGCCGAACAACGCGCCCACGTTGAGGCTGAACGGGTCGGCCATCGTGAACTGCATCGTGAGCGGACGCGGCGTGACCTGGGGCCAGACCTGCACACCGTGGGCGATGCCCTGCGCGTGCAGCTCGAGTTGGTGGTGGTGTCTCCCGCCGGGGATGGCGAACAGCGGGTACAGCAGCGGCCGCCCGATGCGAGGCGCCAGCTCGTACATGTCGGCGTAGGTGCATTGCGGGCCGGCGGTGGCCAGCACCGCGCCCTTGCCCGTGTTGCCGGCCGCCAGGAACAAGGCCTCGACCTCGTCGCGCTCGGCGAAACGACTCGGGACCGGCAGGCCGTCCATGCCGCGGTGCGTGAACGCGAAGCTGGTGGAGAACCCGGCGGCTCCGGCGTCGATCGCCTCGACCACGACCCGTCCCATACGCTCGATCTCGTCGGGCGTCGCCGCTCTCTCGTACGCCGCGTCGCCCATCACCGAGAGCCGGACCGCGCTGTGCCCGACGTACGCCGTGAAGTTCAGGACCGTCCCGCGCCGGCGCACCGACTCGAGATACTCCGGGTGGCTCTCGAAGTCCCACGGGATGCCCTCGGCGAGGGAAGCCCCGTTCATGTCCTCGACGTTCTCGAGCGTGCGGGCGATCACGTCGCGGTGCTCGGGACGGGTCGGCGCGATCGAGAAGCCGCAGTTCCCCGCGACCACCGTTGTGACACCGTGACACGACGTCGGCCGAAGGGCCGGATCCCAGAACACCTGCGCGTCGTAGTGGGTGTGGATGTCGATGAAGCCGGGCGCGACGGCACAGCCCGATGCGTCGAGCACATGCCGACCCCGCAGGTTCGGCCCGATCTCTTGGACGACACCCCCGGCGATGGCCACGTCGGATCGACGCCCGGGCCCGCCGCTGCCGTCGAACACGGTCCCGCCGCGGATGACGAGATCAGCCGCCACCAGCGCTGCCCTCCCGATCGGGCTCGCGACGGACCTCGCGCCGGGGGATCGGCGGGCCGGCGGTCGTCCCGCCGTCGACAGGGAGCACGATCCCGGTGATCTGCGCCGAGCGTTCACTGGCGAGATACAGGACGGCCTGCGCAACGTCGACCGGCGAGCCGTGTCGCTGCAGCGGTTGGGTGCGACGGATGACCTGGGTCATGTCGTAGGAGGTCATCGGCGTGGCGATGTGGCCCGGCGCGATGCAGTTCACGCGAATCCCGTGCTCGGCCAGGTCGACGGCGATCGACGTGCTGAAGTGGATGACAGCGGCCTTCGACGCGCGGTAGGTCATCACCCCACCGCCGGCGTTGATCGCCGCGATCGACGACGTGTTGATGATCGAGCCGCCACCGTGGCCGGCCATGTGCCGCGCCGCGCGCTGGCTCCCGACCATGACACCGAAGAGGTTCACGCCCATGACGCGCGAGAAGTCGTGCAGCTCGTCGTCGAGGAAGCTGCGGTGCATCGAGCCCGAGATCCCGGCGTTGTTGAACATCACGTGCAGACCGCCGAACCGGGCGACGGCGAAGTCGACGAGCTCCTGCACCGCGTCGGCGTCGGCCACGTCGGTCGCCTTGAAGGCCGCCGCCGGACCGAGCGCCTCGGCCGTCTCCTCGCCCCGCTCAGCGTCGACGTCGGCGATGACGACCCGCGCGCCCTCGTCCACGAACAACTCGGCGGTCGCCCGGCCGATCCCGCTCCCGCCGCCGGTGACGATGGCGACCTTCCCGGTGAGCTCGGCCATCAGCGACCGGGATCGACGATGTCGCGGGAGTCGACGCCGGGAATCACCCTCTCACTATTCTCCAATGATGTTTCCGCGGTCAAGCGGCGACCCCGGACCCGTTCCCCCGAGCAGGGACCTCGACATGACCCCCGACGAGCGGTTCCGCGACGAGCTGCGCACCTGGCTCCTGGAGCACCCGCCACCGGGGATCGTCGTCGCGGCCACGTCCGAGGAGGCGCAAACGCTGCGGCACTGGCAGCGCACGCTGCACTCGGGGCGCTGGGTGGGCGTCCAGTGGCCGGTCGAGTACGGCGGCCGGGGCGCGTCGCTCACGCAGGTCGCGATCTACAACCAGGAGCTCGCCCGCGTCGACGCCCCGCCGATCCCGGGACGCGCCGGCGTGAGCCTCGTCGGGCCGACCCTGATGGCGCACGGCACCGAGGATCAGCGCGTACGGTGGATGCCGCGGATCCTCGCCGCCGACGACCTGTGGTGCCAGCTGTTCAGCGAGCCCGGGGCCGGGAGCGATCTGGCTGGCCTGTCGACGCGGGCCGAGCGGCGCGCCGGGGTCTACGTCGTCACCGGTCAGAAGGTGTGGTCGTCGTACGCGAGCTTCGCCGACTGGGGTATCGCGCTGGTGCGAACCGACGGCGACGTGGCCCCGCACAAGGGAATCTCGATGCTGGCGATCCCCATGCACGCCAAGGGTGTCGACGTGCGTCCGCTGCGCCAGATCACCGGCGACGCCGAGTTCAACGAGGTCTTCCTCGACGGGGTGGAAGTGCCGGTCGAGAACCTCATCGGCCCCGAGAACCAGGGCTGGCTGGTGGCCGGCACGACGCTCGTCAACGAACGCGGCGCATCGTTCGTGTGGAAGGAGCAGGTGCTCCTGACGGTGTCGCTGGAGCTGCTGACCCAGGCCTGTGCCCGCGTGGGCCAGCTCGGCGATCCGCTCGTACGCCAACGGCTCGCCCGGTCCTGGATCGACGTCGAGATCTTCCGCCTGCACAACGAGCGCACCTTGGCCCGCTTGATGCGGGGCGAGGAGATCGGGCCCGAGTCGAGCCTCGTGAAGCTGTTCTGGACGGGCGCCAGCCAGCGGCTCCACGAGACGGCCGTCGCCCTGCTCGGGCCCGCCGCGCTCCTCATGCCCGGTTCGCCCGGCTCGCCCGGCTCGCCCGGTGACGACCGCGGCATCGATCGGGGACGCTGGGCGCACGGTCTCTTGTCGACCCGGGCCAACTCGATCATGGGCGGCACCACCGAGATCCAGCGCAACGTGATCGGTGAGCGTCTCCTCGGCCTCCCGCGAGAGCCCCGGTAGCCGGAGCTCCCTTCAGGCGACACGAGGTGACGCCATCCCGGCCCGGTTGCATCCTGGAACTCGAGCATCTCCGGGCCTGGATCGACGGTATGGGAGCCGACCGGATCCAGGGGAGCCGCACCCCAGTACCTCACCCGATTTCCATTGTGTTTGCTGGGGATTCTGGTATCATCGAACATATGTTCGGGGCATTGCGGGGGGCGGTCGAGACACTCGAGATACCGGCCACCGGCGATGCGTTGCGCCAGGCCTGGCAGCTCGTCGATCAGCTCACCGCTCGGGCCCGCCAAGCCACCGCCGAGTTCGAAGCGCT